>JBJMLK010000123.1:0-22800 GCA_045805345.1 Thermoleophilaceae bacterium
CCGAGAAGGCCTACCAGCCGGGGTCGATCGGCGTGATGTCGCGCAGCGGCGGGATGACCACCGAGATCTCGTCCACGCTCACCGCGGCCGGGCTCGGCGTCTCGACTGCGGTGTCGATCGGCGGCGACGCGATCATCGGGTCGACCTACGCCGAGCTGATGCCGCTGTTCGAGGCCGACGAGCAGACGGAGGGGATCGTGATCTACACCGAGCCGGGCGGTCGGATGGAGGCCGAGCTGGCGGCCTGGGTGACCGAGAACGACTCGCGCCTGCCGATCGTCGCGTTCATGGCCGGGCGATTCATGGACGAGATGCCGGGCATGAGCTTCGGCCACGCGGGCACGATCGTCGAGGGCAAGGCCGACACGGCCGCCGAGAAGATCAAGCGCCTGGCCGACGCCGGGATCACCGTGGCCGAGGAGATCTCCGAGATCCCGGATCTCATCCGGGACAAGATCGGGAAGGTGGCGGCCTAGTGGTTCTCCTCGCGACGTTGCGCGTGAAACGGGATGAGCCAGGCGCCGCCAGGCAAGGACGCAGGGAGGGGTTCATGCCAGAGGCATGGCCCCGACCGAGGACGCCGCATGGCGGCGATCCGGCTCCCCCGTCTCGCGTGGAATGTCGGGAGGAGATCCACTGATGCCCGGGGTGTTCATCGACGTCGAGGTCGACGATTCGATCCGTGATGACGCCGAGCTGGCGCAGAAGCTCGAGGACGCGTGCCCCGTGGACATCTACGCCGCGCGCGATGGACACGTCGAGGTGGTCGAGGAGAACCTCGACGAGTGCGTGCTCTGCGAGCTGTGCGTGAAGGCCGCGCCCGCGGGCAAGCTGCGGGTGCGCAAGCTGTACGACGGCAGCGCGCTCGAGGCTTAGCGGGGGTCTCGCCGCCGAGCCAGCTCAAGGATCGCGACGCCCAGCACGAGCGCGAGCACCGCCAGCGCGGCGCCACCGAATACGTAGAGCAACGTACGGCGCCCCCAGGGCGCGGCAATCACAAGCGCGCTCGCGGCGAGTATCCAGACCGCGACCGCCGCGCCGCCGGCGAGGGCCCGGCGGCGGTCGCGTGGCGGCAACCCCCGCAGTTGCTCGCGGGTCGCTCGCGAGACGATCGCGACGAAGCCCCATGCGCTTCCAAGCGCGAGCACAAGACCGGCGGCGAGGACGATCGCGAGGAGCGGGGTCATTCACTCGAGGGGTTCTGTCGCCCCATGGCCCACGGAGGCTAAACGCGCAGAGCCGCGCCGTTCGCGGCGCTCTCTAGGGTTCCGCGCGTGCCGGACCCCCAGCTCCCGCCCGCGATCCTCCTCGGCGGCGAGGCGATCGCCGTGTCCGCCTGCCGCAGCCTCGGCTGGGCCGGCGTGCGCGTGTACGCGCTGGGGCACGAGAGCGATCCCGTCCGCAGGTCGCGCTGGTGCCACGAGTTCGTCTCGGTCGGCTCGAAGGAGGGCGTGATCGAGCGCTACCTCGAGTGGCTCGAGCGCGACGGGCCGCGCGGCGGGGCCGTGATCCTCCCGTGCGACGACTACGGCGTGGAGATGATCGCCACCAACCGCGCGCGGCTGCGCGACTGGGGCTACGTGCCGATCGAGGGGGCCGACGAGGTGATGCTGGCCTGCCTCGACAAGGAGCGGACCTACGAGCTGGCGCGGGCGGCCGAGGTGCCCACGCCGCGCACCGCCACCGTCCGCACCGCGGCCGAGGCGATGACGGCGGCCGCCGGGTTCGAGATGCCCGTCGGTCTCAAGCCGCTCCAGTCGCACGAGTGGGCCAAGCACCGCTCGGAGAAGTTCATCGTCGCAAACGACCGCAGCGAGCTCTCCGACGTGTCCGAGTGGGCCTTCGGCCCCGGCGTCCCGATGCTGCTCACCGAGGTCATCCCCGGTCCCGAGACCGCGCTCTGCACCTACTTCACCTACGTCGACCGAAGCGGCGAGCCGGTGTTCGACTACACCAAGTCGAAGATCCGCCAGTGGCCCACGGGGTCGGGACTCACCTGCTACCAGGTGAGCGATCGGATCGAGGGCGTGATCGAGGTGGGCCGGCGCCTGGTGACCGGCATCGGCCTGCGCGGCGTAGCGGTGCCCGAGTTCAAGCACGACCCGCGCGACGGGCAGTGGAAGCTGATCGAGTGCAACCACCGCTTCACCGGCTCGCTCGACCTGACTCGCCACTGCGGGATCGACATGGCCAGGATCGCCTACGACGCCACGCTCGGCCGGCCGGTGGAGCGCCCGGACCGCTACCGCACGAACGTCACGCAGTGGAACCCGATCGAGGACTTCCGCGCGCTGCTCGACGGCCGCCGCGACGGTGAGCTGACCACGCGTCAGTGGCTGCGCAGCGTCGCGCGCCGCCAGCACTTCCCGATGGCGAGGCTGGACGACCCCGGACCGACGGTGGCGAGCCTGGGGGCGAAGGCGGGTCGAGTGGCGCGCAAGCTCCGCGCCTGAGCTCCACTACAGAGGCGCCCAGCACGACTTTCATCGGCTGACCCACGCCTGCGCCACGCCGACGAAGCCGATCGCGGTGACCAGTCCAACGCCGGCCCCAAGCGCACCACGACCCGTTGCGGTACCGACGGCGATCGCGACGCCGATCCAGACGACCCAGAACATCCCGCGGACCGCAAGCTGCCGCTCCCGCTCAGTCATGTTCCGCACTGCGACTCGCCGTTCGGCTGCCTTGCCATGCGCCGAGCGAGGGGTGCCCGTGTTCACGCGCGCCACCTGCGGACCAGGATCACCACCGCGATGCCGAGCAGCATCACGATTGTGAAGACCGGTGCGTGGGCGAGCAAGACCAGCGCGGAGATGGCGAGCAAGGGCAGGGCCGGAGCGATGGTCCTGCGCCACGACGACTCACGATCTCTCACGACAACCAACCTTCAGCAGCCCAAGCCAGAGCAGCGCGAGTGCAATTCCTACAACGCCGACGAGAAGCGCCAGAACGTCGCCGGCGTCGCGCCAGCGAAGGAGCATGTCAATGCCCAAAGCACTCCACACCGCAAGCGATGCAAGCGCGATCGGCACGAACCCACGCTGGCGTCCCATCCCCCGCGCCCTCTAATAGAGACGGTTGGGAGGACGCATGAGGTAGATCGCTCCGCCGACGATCAGGCACGCGCCGATTAACCGCACGAACCAGACGCGGAACACGACGAACGCCGCAAGCAATCGCGAATCGGAACGCGCCCCTGCGCTCAGGCGCATCGCGGGCCCGCGCCTCGCTAACGGCCCGACGAACCCGAGACCAACGACCATCAGCGCGGCGCCGAGCAGTCGTAGGGCGACCACTAGAACATCAACTGCTGTGCGCGATCAACTCAGCGGGCCGCCTAGCAAGCCCGCCCTTCCCGCTTCGTCATATTCGAGCAAGATACCCGAAGCATCGGGCCTGGAGAGAGCGCAGAGTGAGCGTCCGCCTAAGTGAACGGTGAAGGCGAGCTGCGCCGACCAGTAGATCAATGCTCGGGCGCGGGGGACCTTGGGCGGCGCGGCGCGGCCCTGCGCGACCAGGCCCCTCGATCCGGCGGCGGTGTCGGTCACGGGCGCTGGCGGTGAAGACGACTGCTAGCAGCCCCACGAACACCAGCGTATGGCCGAGACCCAGCCCCAGCGCCGCTATGAACACGAACCAGACCAGGGCGGTCGCCGTCGCGTACAGGCCGGGCGGCCGCACCCACGACCCCCAGTCGACCCGGGCGCCGACGGCGCGATCGTAGAGCGACTCGAGCTCGGGGTCGTGTCGCCAGTCGGCCGGCAGCGCCGCTATCAGCCGTCGACGCTCGCGGAGCGCGAGCCACAATGCAGCGGCCCAGACCGCGACGGCGCTTGCGAGGCCGACCACGTCAAGCCACATCCCGGCCCGAGACTAGTCGCGTCACCCGATGGGCACGGGCTCCGACTCCTGGTCGGGGACCGGCGGGAACTCTAGGCGGTGTGAACCTCGACGAGGAGGACAAGTCCTACAAACAGCGCCGCCAATGCGATGTACCCACGTCCGATCGAGCGCAAGTCGTCAGGCGAGTCGGTCCACAGTCCTCGCCAGATGCGCCAGCGCTCGTAGCGCCTCTCCCGT
Organism: Thermoleophilaceae bacterium; assembly: GCA_045805345.1. GTDB lineage: Bacteria > Actinomycetota > Thermoleophilia > Solirubrobacterales > Thermoleophilaceae > AC-37. The sequence continues at coordinate 4,081 of JBJMLK010000123.1, forward strand.
GCGCGTTCCGACAATATGAGTCGCAGTCCGTCGACAAGGCAGTACACGGCCGCCAGCGTCAACACGAATACATTCACGGCGCGCCCCTGCGCTTAGAGTCGCGATTCTCGGGGCTGTTTCTCGCCGCGAACACCCGGTCGTACAGGAGGGCTCCTTTGCGGAGCGTGACAAACGCGATCACGGCCGACAGGACGCCGAGCCCCACCTGCTGCCAGAGACGGCCGTTCAGGGCGCTCCCGATGAGGACGCCGAAAAGAGCGGCAACCAGGACACCGGCGAGGACGCTCTGAGTCACCCTCCAGGCCTTGGAGCGAAACCGCCAGGTTGAGCTGCCAACGCGGCCGTCAGTGCGGGCGCCCTCTCCTGTCGTCCGGCCAACGGCGCTCCGCCCATTCTTGGACCCGGTTGACACCCGATCCCCGCGGTGCGCCGCTGCGTGATATTCGACGCCCGTCGATCATGCGCGCCACCCGCGGAACAGGAGTACGCCCCCGATGCCGAGCAACGCCACGGTCGTGAAGACCGGCGCGTGCGCAAGTACAACGAGGACGAGGATCGCCAGTAACGGCAACCCCGCCCCTGCCCCGGCGATGGTCCTGCACCACGATGGCTCACGATTCCTCACGACGAAAACACCCGCTCCACCATATTCGAGCAACCTACTCGAAGTTCATCGGCTGACCCACAGTTGCGCCACGCCGACGAAGCCGAAGCGGTGACCAGCCCGAGGGCGGCTCGTGTATCAGCCCGCGTGCCCCGGGTCGTCGACGCGGGCGCATGCGGATACACCGAGTTTGCGCCACAGGACCTGCGCCCGAGTCTGTGCGGCCGCGAGCCGGCGCGCGAAGCTCGATCCCGGCCGGACGATCGCCGGATCGGCACCGTGAGTGACAGCGATTAATGCACTTCGAATCGATCGCGCGACGCGCCGGTCGGCGCGCAGGGCCATCTTCGCGACCGCCGCCTCGGAGGCTGGCCACTCGATGCGCGCGAGCGCACGGTCCGCGTCGCGCTGGGCCGTCGAGATAGCTGCGAGTACTGGCCGGATCGCCTGTCCACGAGGACTTTTCGGGTAGACACGGGCGAGGGTGCGCGCTTCGGCTGTGCAAGCGTTCGCCGCCGCCCTGCGCGCTTCGACACCACCTCGCTCGGTGCTCGAGCATGCCGTCACGTATCCGCCAAGCGTCACGACGAGCAGCAACGTCGACATGGTGCCGAAGGGCTTCAGCTTTGCCTCGAGCGCACATGGCCGCCGCCGCGAGTCACCATGGCGCAGGCCTAGGGCTCGTCGGCCTCGGCAGCGCCGACGAGGGCAGGGTTCTCGGTGATCTCGACAGCGCGCTGAACGGCCTCCCAGTCCTCATAGGGAGTTCCGATGTAGTGATCGTACGTCTCGATTCCGCCTTGGACGGCATCAGTGCATTCCGCCTGATCGAGCGCGCTACGCCCCTGGCAGATTACTCCTGAGAAAGTCCCGGCCCCGGGCGCGAGGTCCGGATCGTAATCGCCAGCGGGCTGACACTGCGACCCGATGTTTATGCCGGCCACGCACGTCCCCTGCGGATCCGTGGCGTTGATCGGGTCGTCGCCCGCGTAGGCGAACCGATCCTGCTGCACCGGATCCGTCGGCTGGTCCTCCGGATCGAGTTGGGACCACCGCTGTAGCCGTCCCGTGTAGTACCGCGCTCCGAACTTGTACCAGCCGTTCGCGTCGTGGTAGCCACTCGCGAACTGCCACGGGTTCGCGACCGGTGTGGTTTGGGACACGATGGCTCCGTACGGATCGTAGGAGTAGGTGTTCTGCGCGGTCCCGCTCGAGTCGGTAACGGCTCGGACCGAACCCAGGCCGTCGAACACGTAGTAGTAGGCGGCGCCACTTGCGAGACGCTCCGACTGCATCCCACCGCCCGCATCGCGTCGGTAGTAGGTGGTGCTGCCGGCGCTCGTCTCGGACCCCACGCCCAGCGCGTTGTTCACGAACGACTTGCTGCCGGCGGTCGCCCGCTCGAACTCGTTCGCGTTGTAGTGGGACAGGGAGATCGACGCCTCGCCGCCGAGCCCACTCATCGCTGTGGCCTGCTCCTTGTCGTTGTACGTCCCGGTGAAGGTGCCGCCGGACGTCAGGTTCCCGGCCGCGTCGTACGAGTACGTCGTCGCACCCGTCGGCGCCGGGGTGCAGTCGTTGTCCGGCTGCGTTCCGCTGACGGCCCAGCACACCTCGTTGGCGAGGTTGTAGCCGTAGCTCGTAGTGGCGCCGTCGATCACACGGGTGTCGATGTTCCCGCGGCCGTCGTACGTGTACGAGTAGTCGTGCCCGCTGTAGTTCGTGGCCGACTTCAGCCGGTTGAGCGGGTCGTACAGGAACGTCGACGTGGTTCCGTTCTTGTCGGTCACGCTCTGGCGCAGGCCGGTGTCGCTCGTGCCCTTGTTGTAGGCGTACGTGAAGTCGGTGATCGTGGTCGCGCCCTTCACGGCCTTGATCTCCTTCAGGCGGTTCGGACCGCTGTTGCCGCCCGCGCCGTCCTCCCACGTGGACGTCATCACGACGCCGTTCGGGTAGGTCGTCGTCTTGCGCTGGTTGTCGTCGTTGTAGGTGTACGTCGTCGTCGAGCTGTCGCCCGGCGCCTGCATCGAGTCGAGCAGGTTCGACGCTCCGTAGTTGTAGGTCGTCGTCCCGCCCGCGTCGGTGATCGTCTTCAGGTTGCCCGCGGCATCGTAGGTGTAGGTGTCGGTGCTCCCGCTCGGGAACGTCTCACTCGTGACGCGATTCAGCGCGTCGTACTGATACGTGGTCTGACCGAGGGCGTCGATGCGAGCCGTGATGTTGCCGTTCTCGTCATACGCGTACGCGACCCAGGTGCCGTCCGAGAACGAGACCTGCTGCACGCGGCCGAGCAGGTCGTACGTGTAGGTCGCGACCTTGCCACGGCCGTCCGTGCGCGTCTTGATCATGTGCGGGTGCGCGGCGTCGTAGGTGAACGACTCGCTCCCCAGCGCCGTGCCCGGGCGATCGATGCTCGTGAGATCGCCGTTGGTGTACCCGTACGTGGTGATGCCACCGGCCGGATCCGTGATCGTGTGCGGGGTCCCGTCGGAGTTCGGGCTGATGGTGATCGAGTTGTTGGACGACAGCCCGTCGGTCACCTTCGTGAGGTTCCCGTTCGAGTCGTGCTGGTAGCTGTAGCTGTTGCCCTGCGAGTCCGTGCTGCTGTTCCCCAGCCAGAAGTTGGGGTTCGACTTGTCGGTGATCGTCGAGTCGTACCCGATCTTGGTCTGGATCCCGCTGAGGCCCCCTGAGCCCGGCGCGGTCGATCCCGTCGCGCGGTCGTTCGAGTCGAACCCGAGCTGCCAGGCCTGTCCGCCCGCGGTCGTGACCTGGTTCACGTCGGAGTTGCCGGTGTAGGTCTTCTTGCGCGTCTTGCCGCGGCCGTCGACGGTCTTCGTGATGCGCTGGAGCTTGTCCACGCAGTACTTGATCGTGTGGCCGTTCGGGTCGGTCTCGATGGTCTCGGTCTTCGCGCTGCTCTCGCCTGAGCAGTCGGAGTCGAGCGTCGAGGTGTAGGAGTACTGCGTCAGCGGCCCGACCGTGTGGGCTGTGTCGGTCCAGCGCCTGATCGACGTGACGCGGTACTGCGAGTCGTAGGTCATGTGCGTGACGTTGCCGCGCGGGTCGGTGATGTCGGTCAGGTTCTCGTTGGCGTCGTAGGCGTAGTGCGTGACCTTGCCGTCAGGGTTCGTGTAGCTCGTGAGCAGGCTGCCGGTGTAGCCGTAGTGCCAGCTGCGCTGCGGCGTGGCGCGGTCGGTCACCGTGTCGAGCCAGCCCGAACCGTTGTACGTGAGGGTGAGCGTGTTGTTCGACGTGCCCTGGTCGTGCGCATCCTTGATCGACGTCAGCCTTGCGCCGGAGCCGCTGTACGCGAACGAGATCTTGTTGCCGTTGCGGTCCTTCTCGTCCGAGAACTCGCCGATCGACGAGAAGTCGAGCTTCTTCTGCGACCCGCGATAGGTCAGGGTGAACGTCCCGTCGGCGTTCTTCTTGAGGTCCGCGTTCATGCCCGTCGGGGTGGTGTAGCTGCCGTCGGATTGCTTGTCGTACGGCGCCCAGAAGTCGCTCGGGCCGTTGAAGTTCTGGACGTCACCGGCGGAGTCGGGCTTGAGCCACACGTCGTAGCCGGTCCCCATGCGCCAGTAGTGGCCGAGGTCGTCGTTGCTGTCGGTGAAGGCCTCCCGGTTATTCCAGAAGCGCTTGAAGTTCAGGTTCTCGCCGGCAATGCCGGGGATGTGGATGTCGGACTCCTGGAGGATCAGGTTGCCGTTCCCCACGTTCGTCTTCAGGAGCATCCGGTCGGAGAGCCGCTGGTCCTCGAACGTCCAGCGGCCCTGGATGCCGGTCCGGTACGACCACTCCACCTCGAGAAATGGCTTGAGCGACGTCTGCTCCGACGCCGAGATCTGCATCAGGGTCGCCGGCGTGCCGGTGTCCTTGAGGAGCAGTCCGTAGTTGTTGGTCGACTTGTCGACCCAGCCCTGCACGAGCTTGCGCGCACCGATTTCATACCAGCCGGCGGTCCCGCCGACCGCGGAGTTCGACCCGTCCGAGCCGCTGATGTCGCCACCGGCCGTGCCCCACGAGTTCGTGCCGTCGTACGTGTTCCAGGTGCGCTGGCTCGTGGAGTCGTGGGTCAGGTGGTAGACGTCGACCTGCCGCTGTGAGCCGCTGTCCACGTGAAGGTGCAGGTCGCCCTCGAGCACCTCGGCGTCGGCCGGCACGCCTGAGGTGTCGAAGCGCATGTAGGCGCGGTTCGGATTGCCGCTCGAGTCGGTTCCGACGTTGAGCTCGTTCGCGGCGAAGCCGCAGAAGTGGCTGGACGCCTGCGTGCCGCCGACGATGTAGCAGTCCTCGGTCGGGTTGACGCTGGTCGTGGTCGGGTCGACGGTCACGGGATACCGCCGGTCCCGTGCGTCGAGCCAGCTTCGGGAGGCGGACAGCTTCACGCGATAGCCGGAGCCGGCGCGGCGGAGCTTCATCGAGACGGCGTTCGACTTCGCGCCGGCGGCGTCGGTCATCGAGGGCGGGGCGAACGCAAGCTGTGGGGTGCCCTTGGAGTCGACGAAGTCAACGCCCCCGGCGTCGCTCTTCCGTGCGCGGAGGCCGTGGCTGACGCGGACGTCGAACGTGAAACTGCGTGTCGCGGTCGGGCCGTCGAGGACCAGGCCCTCCTTGACCTGGTCGGCCTTCGCCTCGTAGCGCGCGTTCACTCCCGGAAGCGCGCTGGCGTAGTTGGCCACGCCGGCCTTCGCGCTCGGGCGCGCGTGCTTCGCACCGTGCAGCGCGAACGACACCGAGTGGCCGCCGGCCGACACGCGAACGGGCTTGCCGTCGAGTGCGTCGGGCAGGGACAGCGAGTAGCTGCTCGCGGCGTTCGCGTAGGCGTAACCCGCCGCGGGGCTCGTGACGAGCGAGTTGTCGATCGGCTTCCAGCGTCGGCCGGCGCGGTAGTTCACGGGGTACCCGTACGAGCGCGTCACGTACGTCCCCGCGGTGGTCGCGTAGGTGTCCGAGTACCGCGTGCGCAAACGCGGCATCTCGCGGACGACTCGCGCGTCGGCACGGCGGCCCGCGGGCGCACCACTCCCGTTGGCGTCCGAGCTCAGGAGCGCCGTCAGGGCGAGGGCCGCCGCGGCGGCGGCGACTGCGAGTACGACGACGGGACGCAGCAGCGTGCGTGAGTGCTCCATGCCAGATCTCCCTCTTGACCGGGAGCGCCTCCGCTGCCCGATCACCTTCGATTGCGAGTCCTGCCAGGGAAACGAAGACCAGGGGTCGCCTATGACGGTCGATCTTGATAAATCCCCCGATCAGGGGGTCTTTTGTTAAGCGTTCTTGACACAGGCGTCACCGCTGGGTTCGGATGGATACGCGGTGGAGGCGAGGATCGATGACAGGGTGCTCGACGACCTGAGACGGGGAACCGGCGGCGCCCGCGCACGGCTCTACCTCAGCTTCCGGATGCGGGTGTTCGCGTACCTCTCCGGCATGGTCCTCGACACGAACACGGTCTGGGACCTCACGCATGACGTGTTCGAGAAGGCATTCGAGGCGGCCGCGCGGTTCGACGGCGAGCCCGCCGCGCTGACGCCGTGGCTGATGGTGATCGCGCACAACACAGCGCTCGACTTCCTGCGCTCAGCGCGTCGTGCGCAGGCCGAAGAGCCGGCCGAGATCGAGCGCCGGCGCGAGCGCGACGCGCCCGAGCACCGGCCCGAGTGGGGTGATCACGACGAGGTTCACCGGGCCCTCGCGGCCCTGCCGCCGCAGCAACGCGAGGTACTGCTCCAGCGCTACCGCGACGACCGCGCGGCGGCGGAGATCGGCCGCACGCTCGGAAAGTCGGCCGATGCGGTTCGCCACATCGAGCAGCGCGCGCTGGACTCGGTCCGCCGGCGCGTTCGAGGGGGGATGCCGCAGAGCGCCGCCTGACGCACGTCCGACCGCCCCTCGATCATCGCGGGTCGTGCCAGATCCGCCCGCAGACGCAGCTGAGCCGTCCAAGCCTCGTCCCGAGGCCGCTGGCCCCCGCCCCGCCGGCGCCGCCCGCAACACGGTCTTCGCGCTCGCCACCCAGCTGATCACGTCCGCCTTCACGGCGGCGCTCACGCTCTACCTGGTCCGCGCGCTCGGACCGCACGAGTTCGGGGCCTTCTCGCTCGCCATCGGCGTGGGCGGCCTCCTCTACCTCCCGTCGGACTTCGGGATCTCGAACGCCACCGCGCGCTTCATCGCGGAGCGCCGCGGCGACCGCACGGCGATCGCCCGTCTGCTCTCCGACGCGATCCGTCTGAAGCTGGTCATCAGCGGCGTGCTCAGCGCACTGCTGATCGCGGTGGCCGGGCTGATCGCGGACGCCTACGACGAGCCGTCGCTCGGCTGGCCGATCCGCTGGGTGGCCATCGCGGTGCTCGGCCAGAGCATCGTGTCGTTCTACCGCTACGCGTTCGTGGCTCAGCGCGAGACCTCGCGCGGCTTCCGGATCGTCTTCACGGAGTCGGCGGTCGAGGCCGGCGCGAGCATCGTGATGGTCGCGCTGATCGGCGGGGCGTCGACGGCCGCCGCCGGTCGCGCGGCGGGCTACGTGGCCGGCAGCGTCGCGGCCGTCGTCGTCACCTTCCGCGTGTTCGGCCGCATGGCGTTCGCTCGCGCGCGCGGCCTGCGCGACTCGCGCCGGCGGCTGGCCCGCTACGCCGGCGCGCTGTTCGTGATCGACGCCGCGTTCACGGCCAGCGTGCAATCGTCGCCACTGCTGATCGGGGCGTTCCTCGGCCCGACCGCGGTCGGCATCTACCAGGCGCCCGCGCGCCTGCTCGTGTTCCTCCAGTACGTGGGGATCTCGGTGGCCAACGGCGTCGCGCCCGGCCTCGCGCGCCGCGAGGGGCACGAGCCGGAGACCAGGCAGTTCGTGGCGGCGCTGCGCTACCTCCTGGTCTTCCAGGCCGTCCTGGTGGCGCCGGTGCTCGTGTGGGCCGGGCCGATCGTCGCCCTCGTGCTCGGCGACGGCTACGAGCGCTCGGCCGACGTTCTGCGCGCGCTCACGCCGTACGTCTACATGTCGGGCCTGGCGGCGCTTGTGGCGACTGGCGTGAACTACCTCGGCGAGGCGCGCCGGCGCGTCCCGCTCGCGCTTCTCGACGTCGGCCTCGGCGTCACGCTCACGGTGATCCTGCTCCCGACGATCGGGCTGCTGGGGTCGGCATACGCGTCCGACGTCGTCGTGTTCCTCTACGTGCCGCTGCACGTCTGGATCGCGCGCAAGTTCGTCGACATCCCGCTGCGGCCGCTGCTCCTGGCCATCGCCCGCGGGCTGCTCGCCGCCGCCGCGATGGCGGGCGTCCTGTTCGCGTTCGGAACGAAGGACCTGTCGGTGCTCGACTGGGTCGGAGGCGCCGTGCTGGGGCTCGCCGCGTTCTGCGCCGTTCTGCTCCTCACGCGCGAGGTGTCGGTCGGCGACCTGCGGCGGCTGCGAGGGTGGGTGCGTGGGCGACGGCGCGGCTGACCCTCGTGAGTCACGCGGAGTACTGTCGCCCGGGCGCCAAGACGCCGATAACCACCCGATGGCGCACGAGACCGCCCCGCACGTCCAGATGCCTTTCCCCCCGAGCCATATCGCAAGCGGCAGCGCCGGCGCCGAGTCGCCGTCGCGATCCGCCGGTCGCGGGCCGGCGCGCGTCGACGTCGCGGTTGTCGGCGCCGGCCTGTCCGGGCTCGTGGCCGCCGGCCGTCTCGCCGGCTCCGGCGCCTCCACGGTGGTCCTGGAGGCCCGCCACGATCGCGTCGGTGGCAGGCTCGAGACCGCCAGCCTGCTGGGAGCCGCCACCGACCTCGGCGGCACCTGGGTCGGCGCCGGGCACACCGCGCTCAGGGAGCTGCTGACCGAGCTCGGGCTCGAGACGTTCCCGACTCACGAGCAGGGCCGCGGCGTCGTGCTCAACCAGGCCCACGGCCGCGGACGGCTCGGGCGCCGGATCACCACCAGCAGCGTCGCGCGGGCGCTGCGCCGCGTCGACGGCCTCGCGGGCCGCACGCCGGCGCTGGACCCGCGCACCTGGCCGGGCGCTGGTGAGCTCGACCGCGTAGACCTTCAGAGCTGGCTCGACGGCTCGGTGCGCTGGCCGCGGGGCCGCCGCGTGGTGGCCGACATGTTCGTGAACATTCTCGCCTCGGAGCCATCCGAGCTCTCCCTTCTTCACGCCGCGTGGTACGCCCACGCCGGCGGCGGGCTGGGCGGCCTCGTGGCCACGGCCGGAGGCGCCCAGCAGGACCTCGTGGCGGGTGGCGCGCAGGCGATCGCCGAGCGGCTCGCGGCGCGACTCGGCGACGCTGTCAGGCTCGGCACGCCGGTGCGGGCGCTGGAGCCCTGCGGGCCGCGCGTGCGCGTGCTTGCCGACGGCCTGACCGTCGAGGCCGACTCGGTGGTGGTGGCCCTACCGCCGCACCTCGCCGCCCGCATCGCGATTCCGGCGGAGCTGGGAGGCGACGCGCGGCCGCCGTTTCGCCCTGGCGACGCCGTGAAGGTCGTGGCCGCCTACGAGGACGCCTTCTGGCGTCGCGATGGGATGAGCGGCTGGTCCTGGGGCCGCGACCTGCCGTTCTCGTTCACCCACGACGTCTCCCCTCCGGACGGCGCGCCGGGGCTGCTCTCGGTCTTCTTCGTCGGCGAGCGCGCACGGCGGCTGCGCGCGCTTCACCCCAACCGGCGCGACGCGCGCGTGCGGGCCGGGCTCGAGCGAGCCTTCGGTCCGCAGGCGGGCCGGCCGCTCACCACCGCCACACGCGACTGGACCGCCGAGACCTGGAGCGCCGGTGGCTACGGCTCGGCGCTTGCGCCGGGCGCCTGGACCGCGACCGCCGCCACGGCGGCGCCCGCGCCCGGCGGGCGCGTGGTCTACGCCGGTGCCGAGAGCGCCGTGGAGCACCACGGCTACATGGAGGGCGCGGTCAGGGCGGCGCAACACGCCGCGGCTCGCGTGCTCGAGCTCGCCTAGCCGCTCAGGTCTCGTCTGAGTACAGTGGCGGGAGGTCGCGCCCCGGGAACTCCTGCACGAAGCGCGTGTCGTTCGGCCCCGACCAGCGCTCCATCGCGTTCGCCCACGCGCGGCCGCGGCCACGGCCGGCGAGCGGCTCCGGGCGCGGCGCACCCTGTGAGTGCAGCTCGTAGGTGACGATCACGTTGCCCGTCATCCACCAGCGGGGCCGCGTCGGCCAGAGCGAGGGCCGCACGTCCACGACGGTCGCGCGCCCGGTGGCGAGCACCGCGTTGTGCTCCCACGGATAGTTGTAGACGAGCCGCATCGGGCGGGGCCTCGAGTCGCGCGCGTCGAGCAGGCGGTCGAGAGCGCGGCGGAAGAGGTCGCCGGTGAAGGGGCAGTACATGTAGACCACGCTGAGGTCGTCGGGAATCGGCCACTCCAGCGCGTCGGAGTTGTCGATCCGAACGTCGTCGCACACGAGCCGGGGCAGGGCCCGCTCGGCGTTGCGCCGCGCGTCCTCCGCCCAGTCCTCGGCGATCTCCACGCCGATCACGCGGCGGAACGGGAACTGTGCGGCCACGAGCAGCGCCTGGCCCTTCCCGCATCCGAGGTCCACGAGCACGTCGTCGCGACCCGGCTCGAGCCTGCGCAGGGCCGCGCGGATCGGAAGCCAGGGCGAGTAGCCGTAGGGCGTGCGGTCCTCCCTCTCGATGCCGCGGTCCTCGAGGAATCCCCAGCCGGAGAAGTCGACGCCGCCGAGCCTGCGCTCGAGCGCTCTGCGCTGCATCCGGTGGGCACGCTGCTCCGCCGCGCGCACGCCGCGGCGAACCCTTGTCCCGAGCGTCTGGTCCATCGGGGCTACTATCGGCCCGCCGCGTCCCCGCATGAGCCGCGACGGGGCCTATAGGCCCACGAACCTCGCGCCGATGAGTCCCAGGAGCGCCCTTCACGCTCCATGCCCCATGGCCCCCCTCCGCCCCGAGTCATTGCGGTTCCAGCACACGGCCGGCGTCTCGCCGGGCGCGCTGACCATCGCTGGGCGCGATCTCACCCGCGAGTGGGACGTGCTCGCCGAGAAGCTGGGCGCACCGCCCTTCCTCCGGCCCGGATGGTTCCAGGCGTGGCACGCCGCATACGGGGAGGGCGAGCTGCGGCTGCTGACCGTCGACCGCGGCGGTCGGCTCGCCGGCGTGCTGCCGGTCGAGACCAAGGGCAGCGCGACGCTCTCGCCCACCAACACGCACACCCCGCTGTTCGGGGCGCTCGCCGACGGCCCCGAGGTGGAGGCGGACCTTGTCCGCGAGCTGCTGCGCACGAGCGCCGGCAGGATCGAGCTGGCCTACGTCGACCCCGCGACCCGCTGGTTCACCGCGCTCCGCGAGATGCTTCCCGGGACCAAGCGCTCCGACCGCCGGAGCCTCATGGTCGACACGATCTCGCGCTCGCCGCACGTGCCGACCAGTGGCGGGTGGGACGCCTACCGCGCCCAGCGGCCGCGCAAGTTCATGAAGGAGCTTGCTCGTCTGCGCCGTCGCCTCGCCGAGCGCGGCGCGGTCGAGCTCTCCGTCCACTCCGGCGCGGCGGACCTCGAAGCGGCGCTCGACGAGTTCGTGGCAATCGAGTCATCGGGCTGGAAGGCCGGCACCGGGACCGCGATCGCCTCGCGCGACGCCAGCCGCCGCTTCTACGCCGACATCGCCAGCTGGGCGGCCGAGCGCGGCTGGCTGCGCCTGGCCTCGCTGCGCCTGGACGGTCGCGCCATCGCCGCCGAATTCGACCTCGCCTGCGCGGGCTCGCTCTACTCGCTCAAGTGCGGCTTCGACCCCGAGTACCGCGCCTTCGGCCCGGGCCAGCTCCTCACGCACGACTGCGTGAAGCTCGCGTTCGACGAGGGTCTGGCCTCATACGAGTTCCTCGGCACCGACGAGCACTACAAGCTGAACTGGACCGACGCCACCCGCGAGCGCGTCCGCGTGAGGAGCTTCCCGCGCACGGTCTCGGGCGACCTCAGCGCGGTGGCGCGTCACTACGCGCGGCCGGTGGTTCGCCGGATGCGTCGCGGCTAGCCCTGAGCTCGTAGACGCCGACCGGCACACGCGCCTCCGGGTGCTGGACCGTCGTGAACGGCCGCATCCCGAGCCTGGACGCGACCCGCTGCGAGCGCACGTTGGTGGCGTCCACCAGCGCGATGACCCGCTCCACGGGCAGGTGCGCGAACGCGGTCTCGATGGCCGCCGACGCGCCCTCGAGCGCAAGCCCGCGCCCCCAGTACGGCCGCCGGTAGGTCCAGCCGATCTCGACCTCGCCGGCCAGCTCCGGCACGAACAGCGGGTGCGCCGGGCCGGTCCAGCCGGCGATCGTCCGCGTGGCGCGCTCCTCGGCCAGCCAGAGCCCGAAGCCGTGGCGCTCCCAGTGGGCCAGATGGTGTTCGAAGCGAGCGAGCGCGAAGCGCGGATCCGGCCCGAGGTCCGGCCGCAGCGCCCGCCACACCGACGGGTCGCCCCAGATCCCCAGCCAGGCCCCGCGGTCGGACCCGCGCGGCCGGCGCAGCACCAGCCGGTCCGTCGTCACGCGGTCGGGGAAGTCCACTACGTCGCGGAGACCTTGGCCCGGACGATGTCCATCGCCTCGATCACCGCGGCGTCGAGGTTCGTCGCGTCGATCACGGGCACGCCGCGCGCCTGCGCGCGCTCGACCAGCAGGCCCTGGAGCTTGCGGATCTGCTCGAAGCGGCGCAGGTAGCGCAGCGCCGGGCGCGAGCCGCTGCCGCGCAGCGAGAAGTGGCTGCGGTGCGCGTCCTCGTCCTCGATCGCCACCACGGCCTCCACCAGCGAGCAGCCGTCGCGTGCCTCGCCGTCGAGCGTGCCCGGCACGAGGTGCACGCCCTCGAGGATCATCGGCGTGCGCTCCTGTATCGCCCGCTCGGCTATCGCCACCACGCCGGTCCGGATGCTCGCCACCTGGCGCAGGTAGCCGACGAGGTCCGGGTCGCCGTCGCCGATCTCGTCGGGATCGACCGTCTGTCCCGCCTCGAACGACGAGTAGTGCACCACCGGCATGAAGTCGTGTGAGAAGAACGCCCGGATCACGTTGCGGATCGCGTCGGTGGCGATCACCCGCGAGATGCCGACGCGGCCCGCCAGCAGCGTGGCGAGCGTGGACTTGCCCACTCCGGGCGCGCCGCCGAGCATCACGATCAGCGGCCGCTCGAGCCGGTCGAGCCCCTCCCAGTCGAGGAAGCGCCGCGCCGCCTCGTCGCCCTCCTGCTCGCGCACCGCGTCGGCCGCCAGCGCGCGCAGCGCTTCCACGTCGATCGTCGGCTCGCCCCGCTCCCCGAGCCGCGCCTCGAGCGCGCGCGCCACCTCGTATGCCCGGTCCGGCGCGAGGCCCGACGCGGACAGCGCCTGCGCCATCAGGCCCTTCGAGAACGGCAGCCCGTGCTCTCCCTTGAGGACGATCGTCTCAGGCATCGTCGTGCAGGCGGATCAGCTCGGCGTCGAGGTCGGCGCCGAGCCCCACCGGGCGGTTGCGGACGAAGACCACGCGCGCGCCCTCGCGCTGCGCGCGCACGGCCACCGTGTCGATCGCGGCGGCCTTGAGCTCCGTGAGGTAGACGTCGCAGCGCTCGGCGCTGGCGCGCTCGAGGTCCTCGCCCAGCACGGAGCGGCGGGCCAGGTTGGTGGAGGCCACGGCGGGGTCGAGCCCGTGCCAGGGGCCCACCGCGGTGGTGAAGAGCGCCACCCGGGCCCCGTCGGGCAGCTCCTCGGCGGGCTCCGGCCGCAGCTCGAACCGGATCGTGCGCCCGGCGGCGAAGCGCTCGATCTCCCGCACCTCGTCGTCGCCGAGCCGGGCGGCCGCCAGAACGAGGTCGGAGCGCATCAGCCTGTAGGCGCCCAGCTCGCGCACGGCCGCCTCCGCGTTGCCCGCGATGCAGACGGTCCGGTCTACCTCGACCGGCGGGATGCACGACCCCGAGCCCTCGAACAGCATCGCGCCGGGCTCCTGCGCCGCCGCCAGCGCCGCGCCGTCGGCAACGTTCGAGGACCACGGCGCGCCGGCCAGCCCGCCGCCCACCCGCCGGCACCCGACCGCGTCGACTCCGGCGAGCACCGCGTCCTCGAGGTAGTCGGAGGCCGCGTGCCGGCCGGCACCGGCTATCGCGAGCAGGTCGTCCAGCCCGGTGCCGGCGCGGGCGAGCTGCGGCTCGGGGGGGCCGCCGCGGCCCATCGAGACGATCACCGGGCGCGCCCCGCGGTCGCGCAGCACGCGCGCCCAGTGCCCGGCCACGGCGGTCTTGCCGGTGCGCTTGCCCGTGGCGATCACGGCGAGCTTCGGCCCGTCGAAGTCGACGCTCGCGTACGCCGGCGGCTCGATCACGAGGCCGGGCGACTCGTAGCGCATGCCCAGGTGCAGGGCCAGCGAGGCCAGCTCCAGCTTGCGCTCCGGCGTGAGGATCGGCTCGTCGGCGAGGTCGACCACGGCCCGGCCAGGCGACGCCAGCGCGCGCAGCCCCGCCTCGGGGCCGGAGGTCTCGATCTCGCGGCCGTAGTGCTCCGCCGCGGCGGCCAGGACCGCCGGACCCGTCTTCTCCTCGCCGCCGCAGAAGACCACGCCGGCGAGGCCGCGCTCGCGGTCCAGCCGGTCGAGCGCGTCGCGCACCACCGAGGGGTGGTGCTCGCCGTCGATCAGGGCCACGGTCGATGACACGCGGGAAATCCTCGCAGCAGGCCCGGCGCCCGGCCCTCCTACATACGTCCAGTAGCCCGCAAGGCCGCTTGCAATGCGGCATCGAAGGGCGTAAATTGACTGGCCCAGGGGAACGATCAGACGTACCATTGGGAACGGACTCCCGTATGCGTACCCCACGCACATTCATCGCAGGCGCCGCCATGGCGCTCCTCTTGCTGGCAGTCCCGTCAAGCGCGGGCGCCGCCACGTGTGCCGTCGACTCGAACTCGGCGTACGCCAACGCCATCACGAGCACGGTGGGGCTGGTCAGCTACTGGCGACTCGGCGAGGGTTCGGCCAGCTCGGCAGCCTGCGACAGCTACGGCTCGAACGCCGGCTCCTACGGGGGCGGCGTGGCGGTCGGGCAGGTGGGCGCGCTCAACGGAGACCCGAACACCTCCGCCCTGCTCGACGGCTCCAGCGGCCGCGTCAGCGTCCCGCACACGGGGTCACTCGACGTCGCCGACAGCTTCACCGTCGAGGCGTGGGTGCGGCGCAACAGCTTCAGCACGGCCAACTACCAGGCGATCGTTTCGCAGGGCGCGAACTCGTGGATGCTCGCGTTCTACTCCAGCAACCGACTCGTGCTGCGCCAGGCGTCGGTGGGCGACCTCGTCTACTCGACCCGGTCGATCACGGACAGCGCGTGGCACCACGTGGCGGCCACCAAGAGCGGCTCGTCGGTTCACCTCTACATCGACGGCGCCGACGTGACCGGCACCGTCACCAACAAGACGATGCAGAACAACACGATCGCGCTCTCGATCGGGCAGAGCAACGGCGGCTCGTACCTGAACGGCGCCGTCGACGAGGTCGCGCTCTACCGCGGCGCGCTCTCGGCGTCGACGATCGCGGCGCACAAGAACGCCGGCGGCGTCGCCCCGTCGCCCACGCCCGATCCGACGCCGACGCCCGACCCGACGCCGACGCCGACGCCGACGCCGACCGGCAGCGACCCGGTCATCGCGTCCGCCGGCGACATCGCCTGCGACCCCTCGGACCCGGGCTACAACGGCGGCAACGGCACGACCGGCCGCTGCCAGCAGAAGGCCACCTCCAACCTCCTCACGGGAATCACCGGGGTGCTCACGCTCGGCGACGAGCAGTACGACGACGCGACGCTCTCGAAGTTCCAGACGGTCTACGACGCCACCTGGGGCCGCGCCAACCAGCTGAACCGCCCCGCGGTCGGCAACCACGAGTACCTGACGCCCAAGGCCGCCGGCTACTTCGACTACTTCAACGGCGTCGGCAAGGCCGATGGCCCGGCCGGCCCGCGCGACAAGGGCTACTACTCCTACAACCTGGGCGCCTGGCACATCGTCGCGCTCAACTCAAACTGCTCGCAGGTCTCGTGCAGCAGCGGCTCGGCGCAGGAGACCTGGCTCAAGTCCGACCTCTCGAAGAACCCGACGAAGTGCACGCTCGCGTTCTTCCACCACCCGCGCTGGAGCTCGGGCCTCGCCGGCAACAACGGCACGATGAGCACGCTGGTCACCGACCTCTACAACGCGAACGCGGACGTGATCCTGGCCGGCCACGACCACCTGTACGAGCGCTTCGGGCCGCAGAACCCGAGCGCCGCGGCGGACTCGAGCCGCGGCATCCGCGAGTTTGTGGTCGGCACCGGCGGCAAGAGCCTCGTCGACTTCGACCAGATCAAGCCCAACAGCCAGGTGCGCAACAACACCACGTTCGGCGTGCTGCGGATGACGCTGCACAGCACGAGCTACGAGTGGAAGTTCCAGCCGATCTCCGGTCAGTCGTTCACGGACTCGGGGTCGACGAGCTGCCACTGAAGCGCTTGGCGAGCGGGCGACCGTAGCGCCAGGCCAGGTACTCCGCCGCCCCCGCCGGGCGGCGCGGGAAGGCCTGGAACCTGACCCGCTCGCGCGCGAGGCTCGTCCAGCTCCGCTTGTAGTCGTCGGCCTGGCCGAGCAGCTCGTACGAGTCGAGCCCGAGCTGGAACGCGCGCTCGATCCCATGGTGAGTCAGGAGGGTGCCGGGGCCGGACTTGCGCTCCGCCACGTCGAAGCCGCCCTTGAGCACGTAGAAGGCCCCGCCGTGCTCCAGGCACATGTCGAAGGCGAGCGCGCGACCGTCGAGCCGCAGGAACGCCAGGCGCAGCCAGCCGCGTTCGGCGGCCCAGTGCGCCACCTCGCGGTAGAAGCGCTCGACGGCGGGGTCGGACAGGATCGCGGTGCCGGCGTCCGCCTTCCAGCCCGAGCCCTCGAGGCGGAAGCCGTCCGCCAGCAGGTCGTCCAGCCGCTCGCTACCGTCCTCGTACGAGACCTGCAGGTCCCCCCGTTCCTCAAGGCGCCGCCAGAGGCGGCCGATTTCCTTACGGAACTTGCGGTCGAGGCCTCCCATGTACTCCTCGAACGGACCGCCAACCGGCACGTACGGTGCCCGGGCGATGGTCCTGACGATGCTTCTCGCGCCGGCCTCCCCGGCGGCGGCCTCGCATTGCTCGAGGCCGGGTGCGTCCGGCGACAGGAACCACAGGTCGGCTCGGCGGCGCGCGTCCCGAAGCAGCCGGCCGGCCAGGTCGCGGGCGGCGTCGGCGTCCTCGGCCACCGGGCCGAACAGCGGCGTGTGCCAGTCGGTGGGCGAGACGAGCGCGCCGCGCCGAGCGGCCACGGGCAACAGCCCGGCCAGCCGGCCGTCGCGTCGCGTGACCAGCACCCTCAGCTCGCCGGCGCCCCGCGCCCGGTGGCACGCCTCCACCCATCCGGCCCGGAGGAACGGCGCGGCGCCGGTCCGGTCCGCCAGCTCCCCCCACTCCGCCCGCAGCTCGTCGTCGAGGACGTGTTGGTCGTGACCGGCCACGAGCGGCACACCGTATCGGCCGTCGACCCCGTCGCGGACCAGCGCTGGGACGAGATGGTGCGGTCGCACCCCGACGCGGGGGCGTACCACCTCGGGGGCTGGGCGCGCGTGCTCCAGGCCGCGTACGGCGACCGGCCGTCCTACCTGGGCCTCTTCGCGGGCGGCGACCAGCTCGTCGGCGGCCTTCCCCTCATGCGAACCCGCGGGCTGGTCACGGGGGTGCGGATGCGGTCCCTGCCGGTCGTGCCGCCGGCGGGCCCGCTCGCCCCGGACGACGCCGGCCGGCGGCTGCTGCTCGAGGCGGCATGCGGGGCGGCCGACCGGGCCGGAGCGAAGATCTGGACGCTCCATTCGCGGGGCGCCGGCCACGAGGCACTGGCGCCCGCGCTGCGGCCGAAGCCCAAGCACCCGACCTGGGTCCTCGACCTCCCCGAGGACGTCGACGAGATGCGCCGCGGCTGGAAGAAGACGTCGAACAACCTGTGGCGGAACATCCGCAAGGCCGACCGCGCCGGGGTCACGGTCCGCGAGGCTCGGTCGGAGGACGACCTGCGCACCTTCTACGCGCTGTACCTGCGCGTGATGCGGCGCCGCTGCGTGCTGCCGCGGCCGTTCCGCCAGCTCCAGGAGGACCGCCGCCTGCTGGGGCCCGACGGCCACTTCCGGCTGTTCCTGGCCGAGCACGAGGGCGACGTGGTGGCCGGCGGCCTCTACCACCGGCTCGGCGACACGGTGGACCTCCTCTACAACGGCAGCGACGATGCCCGCCTGGACGTCCGCCCCAACCACGCCCTCTACTGGCACGTGATCGAGTGGGCGGCGAGCGAGGGCTGCTCCGAGCTCGACTTCGGGCACGCGCGCGTGGACTCGTCGCTGGCGCGCTTCAAGGCGCAGTGGAGCGCCCGCGAGGTGCCCGAGTACCGCTACGACTACGTGCCAGGCGCCGCGACCGAGGCCGCGCCGGAGCCGGCCGAGTCGCCGGGCGGCCGCGCCCTGGAGGGCCGGGGCGGGAGCGGCCCGATGGAGCGCGTCTGGCCGCACCTGCCGCTGCCGGCCACGCGGGCGGCGGCGGCGCTGGCGTACCGGTTCTTTTGATCCGCGCGGTCGCGCGACCGTAAACAGCGGCTTAGGAGGGTAGGCCTCGAGGGGGTGGCACGGATTGCGTCAACATGGCTGACGAAATACGTGCCACCCCCTTTCAGGCTGCCCTCAAAAAGCCGCAGTTTGCGGCGGCGCAGCCGTGACGGGCCGCGGAGACCGGCTACCGCCCGCCCGCCCGAGCCAGCTGCCGCTCGATCACGTTCCCCACGAGCTTCACCACTGCCGGCTCGCCGGTCGCGGTCACGTGCCCGCGGCGGTAGGCGTCGGCCCAGTCGCGCAGGCGGCCGTCCTTCACCAGCCGGTTGAACTCGGGGCGCTGGACGGTGACCGACACGCGCGCGTCGGCGGCCGGGTCCCGCGAGACCTTCGGCCCCGGCAGCTCCACGCGCCATACCGGCGCGCCGGCGCCGTGGGTCGGCAGCTCGAGCTTGATCACGATCGTGAGCTGGCGCAGCGCGGGCACCTCGTCGCCGAAACGGCTAACCGCCTGCTCGATCAGCGCACGCGTATCCCCGGCCGACATCAGCCGGCACCGTC
>JBJMLK010000124.1:0-5116 GCA_045805345.1 Thermoleophilaceae bacterium
GCGACCATGCCGACGTCGACCTCCGGGCCGGGGTCGATCTGCCCGAAGTGGATCGAGAACCCGTGCGCGAACATGAGCAGGTTGCCGGGCGCGATGCCGTCGGATATCTCGCTCTCCCAGACCTCGGCCTGCTTCTCGTCGGGGAGGAGCACCATCACTACGTCGCCGCGGCTGGCCGCGTCGGCGATCCCGAGCACCTCGAGGCCGTCGCCGCGCGCCTTCTCGACCGAGTCGGAGCCCTCGCGGAGGCCGACCACCACGTCGACTCCCGACTCCTTGAGGTTGAGCGCGTGCGCATGGCCCTGAGAGCCGTAACCGAGGATCGCGACGGTCTTGCCGTCGAGCTTGGAGAGGTCCGCGTCCTTGTCGTAGATCACGGCGGAGGACTCTATCGGCGCCGTCCCCGCCGGCGAGCGGTGGCGCCATCGCAAACTGCGGCGCGCAGGGTCAGGCCCGCAGCTCGCGCCGCACGACCTTCCCCGCCGCGTTGCGCGGCAGCTCGTCGACGCGCACGAACGCCTTCGGGACCTTGAAGGGCGCGAGCCGGCCGCGGCAGTGCGTCGCCAGCTCGCCGTCCGGCACGTGGGTGGCGAGCACCACCCAGGCCGTGACGGCGCTCCCCCACTCCGGGTCCGGCCGCCCCGCGACGGCGGCGTCCGCCACGGCCGGGTGTGCGAGAAGCGCGTCCTCCACCTCGCCGGCCATCACGTTCTCGCCGCCGGTGACGATCACGTCGTCGATCCGGCCCTCCACGTGCAGGAAGCCGTCCTCGTCGAGCCGGCCGCGGTCGCGCGTGTGGAGCCAGCCGTCGTCATCCAGGGCGCCATCCGACACCATCGGCCCGCGGACGAGGATCTCGCCGCCCTCGCCGATCCGCAGCTCAACCCCGAGCAGTGGCCGGCCCGCCGACCCGTGGTGCTGGAGGGCCTCCTGCGCGCTGAGAGTCGCGACCTGCGAGGCGGTCTCGGTCATCCCGTAGGTCTGGAGCACCGGCAGCCCGATCGCCGCGGACCACTCGAGCAGGTCGCGCGGCACCGGGCCGCCGCCGAGGAGCAGCGCGCGCAGCCGGCCCGGCCCGCGCAGGCCGGCGTCGCGCATGCGGCGCAGCATGGTCGACACGAGTGAGGCGAGCGTGACCTCGCCCGCCTCGACCGCCGCCACGACCGCGGCGGGGTCGAACTGCTCGTGAAGCACCACAGTGGTGCCGTACATGACCGACCGCAGCAGGATCGCCAGGCCGCCCACGTGGTGCAGCGGCAGCACGCACAGCCAGCGGTCGTCGGGGGCGACGCCGAGGTTCCATGCCGAGGCGATGGCGCTCGCGTCGTGGTTGGCCCACGCATGGACGACCGGCTTGGGCTCGTTCGTCGTGCCGGAGGTGAACAGCATCGTCCCGCCGTCCGACCCGAGCGGCATGGCGAACCCCGGCCCCGGCGCGCGGCGGTCGCGCGGATCGGTAGGCACGAGGACCTTCCGGGCGCGCGCGCACCCGTGGACGATCCGCACGAACTCCAGGTCGCGCCGCGCCGCGGCGCGCACGAGCGGCCGCTCCGCGAGGCCCGCAACGACCTCCTCCACCTCCGCATCCAGCTCCGCATAGGTCCGCGCGAAGCCCTCCCCCACGACCGCCGGGTGATCCGGGTGAGTACGCGCGCGGACTGAGAGCCAGTCGGTCAAGGCCGTATCGTAAGTCCGCTCATGGCGACCGAGGAGCGCACGATCCGTCCCGCCGCGGACTGGCGGACCGCCGCCGAGTACGAGGACATCCGCTACGAGGTCGCGAACGGGATCGCGAAGATCACGATCGACCGTCCCGAGGTGCGCAACGCCTTCCGGCCCGAGACCGTGATCGAGCTGGCCGACGCGTTCGAGCGCGCGCGCGAGGACACCGAGGTGGGCGTGATCGTGCTGACCGGCGAGGGTCCCCACGCCTTCTGCTCCGGGGGCGACCAGCGCGTGCGCGGCGACTCCGGCTACATGACCGGCGGCGAGGGGGTCGGCCGCTTCCACGTGACCGACCTGCACGTGCAGATCCGGCGCACCCCCAAGCCCGTGGTTGCCATGGTCGCCGGCTACGCAATCGGCGGCGGGCACGTGCTGCACGTGGTATGCGACCTCACCATCGCCGCCGACAACGCGCGCTTCGGCCAGACGGGCCCGAGGGTCGGCTCGTTCGACGGCGGCTTCGGCGCGGGCGTGCTGTCCAACCTCGTCGGCCCGAAGAAGGCCAAGGAGATCTGGTTCCTCTGCCGCCAGTACGGCGCCGAGGAGGCGGCCGCGATGGGGCTCGTGAACACCGTCGTGCCGCTCGAGGAGCTCGAGGAGGAGACCGTGCGCTGGTGCCGCGAGATGCTCGAGCTCTCGCCGTTCTCACTGCGACTGCTGAAGGCGAGCTTCAACGCCACCGAGGACGGACTCGCCGGGATCCAGCAGCTGGCCCACGACACCAACCTGCTGTTCTACGGCAGCGAGGAGGCGCGGGAGGGGCGCCAGGCGTACGTGGAGAAGCGCAAGCCCGACTTCGGCAGGTTCCCGAAGCGTCCGTGAGCCCGCTGCGGCTCTGGCTGGTCGCCGCGCGGCCGCGCACGCTGCCGGCCGCGGTGGCGCCGGTGCTGGTCGGCACGGCGCTCGCCCAGGAGGAGGGCACGTTCCACCCGCTGCGCTTCGCCTGCGCGCTGATCGGAAGCATCTTCATCCAGGTCGGGACGAACCTCGCCAACGACTACTCCGACGCCCGCCGCGGAGCCGACACCGATGACCGCCTCGGACCGGTCCGGGTGACGGCGGGCGGGCTGATGCCGCCGCGCCGGGTGCTCGTGGGCACGTGGGTGGCCTTCGGGATCGCCGTGGCGGCGGGCGCGTACCTCGTGGCCGTCGCGGGCTGGCAGCTGCTGCTGGTGGGCGCCGCGTCGATCGCGGCCGGCGTCCTGTACACGGGCGGTCCCAAGCCATACGGCTACGAGGGGCTCGGCGAGCTGTTCGTGTTCCTGTTCTTCGGCGTGGTGGCCGTCGTGGGCTCGTACTACGTGCAGGTCGAGGACCTCGAATGGGAGGCGTTCGCGCTTAGCGCGCCGGTCGGCCTGCTGGCGTCGGCGATCCTCGTGGTGAACAACGTGCGCGACGTGGACACCGACCGCCGCGCGGGGAAGATGACCCTTGCGGTGCGGCTCGGACGCGACCGCGCGCGCCGGCTGTACGCGGCGATGGTCGCGCTCGCCTTCATCGCGCCGGTGGCTATAGCCGTGGCGGGTGGGCTCTCGCCCTGGATCCTGCTCGCGCTCCTCGCCGCGCCGCTGGCGCCGCCGCTCATACGGACGGTCGGCACGCGCACCGACGGCGCGTCGCTCAACGGCGCCCTGGCCGGCACCGGGCGGCTCCTCGCCGTGTACTCGCTGCTGCTCTCGGCGGGCATCCTGCTGTCGTGAAGCGCACGCTTGCGCGCCTGTCGATCCCGTTTCGCGAGCCGTTCGTGACCGCGGGCGGGGTCGTTGCGACACGCGAGCTGCTCGTGCTGCGCCTCGAGGACGACGACGGCGCCGTCGGCTGGGGCGAGGCCGCGCCGTTCGAGCCGTACGACGGCGTGTCGCTCGACGCCGTCGCAGCCGCCCTCGGGGCTGACGACGGGGGTCCGCCGCAGGCGCGCGCCGCGCGGGAGATGGCGCGCCTCGACCTCGAGGCCCGTCGTGCCGGGCGGCCGGTGGGCGAGCCGGGCGCCGAGGCGATCGCGGTCAACCGCACGCTTCCCGCGGGCCCGCCCGACGAGGTGGCCAGGCGCGCCGCGGAGGGCGTGCGGGCCGGCTTCGCCTGCTTCAAGGTCAAGGTCGGGCTACCCGACGACGCGGCCCGGGTCGGCGCGGTACGCGCCGCGATCGGCCCGTGGCCGGCCCTGCGAGTTGACGCCAACGGCGCGTGGTCGGCGCGCGAGGCGGTGGCCGCGATCCGCGCCCTGGGCGAGCACGACCTCGAACTCGTCGAGCAGCCGTGCCGCACGCTCGAGGAGCTGGCCGAGGTGCGCCGCGCCGCTGGCGTGCCAGTGGCCGCCGACGAGCCGATCGCGAGCGCCGGCGACGTGCGGGCGGCCGCCGCCGCCGAGGCCTGCGACTTCGTGAACGTGAAGCTGGCGCCGAGCGGCGGCTTCGAGGCGGCGCGCGCGACGATCGCCGCCGCTCGCGAGCACGGGCTCGAGCCGTACCTGTCGAGCACGCTCGACGGCCCGTGGGGCATCGCGGCGGCGCTCCAGCTCGCGGCATCGGAGCGGCTGTCGATGGCGTGCGGCCTGGCGACGCTCGAGCTGTTCGACGCCCGCATCGCGCGGGCGCTCCCGCCGCCGCGCCGCGGATTGATGGACGTGCCGCAGGGGCCCGGCCTGGGGGTGTCAGTCGACGACGGAGCGCTCGCCGAGGTGCTCGTCAAGGAAGTCGAGCACTAGCCGGGCCACGCGGGCGGGCTGCTCGAGGTGGGCGGCGTGTCCCGCTCCGGCCACCGCGGCGGTCTCCCCGCTCGGCGTCAGCTCCGCCATCCGCCGCCCCGCCTGGAGATAGCGCTCGTCACGCTCGCCCGCGAGCGCCAAGAGCGGCGTGGCGAGCCGCCCGGGATCGCCGAACACGGGCGCGAGCGCACCCTGGCCGGCGCTGCGGAGCAGCCGCGCGAGCTGCGCCGGCTCGTGCGAGAGCCGTCCCGCCCGCTGGCGCTCCACCAACTCGTCGGACTGTCCCGCGAAGACGGGCAGGCGCTCCCAGCGCGCCACCACCTCGGCGATGCTCGCGTGCTCCATCCAGGCCGCCAGCTCCTCGTCGGCCGCGCGTCGCCGGCGGCGTTCGGCCGGGTCCTCGATTCCGGGCCCCGCGCCGACCGTCACGAGCGCAGCGAGGCGCTCGGGCTCCCGCGCGGCCAGCTGCAGCGCCAGCCGCCCGCCCATCGAGTAGGCGACCACCGCGGCGCCCGGCGGCGCGGCATCGCGCAGCTCGCCGAGCCGCTCCTCGAAGGTATGGGTGCGGAAGTCGAGGCAGGCGCTCGGATAGCGTTCAGCCACCAGCTCGGCCACCGGCGCCCAGGACTCCCCGCGCTGCATGAAGCCCGGGACGAAGATCACCGGCGGGGTCGACATTCCCCCAGC
>JBJMLK010000125.1:0-17951 GCA_045805345.1 Thermoleophilaceae bacterium
GCGGATGCTTCGTAGGCGAGCCCTCGTGCACCACCAGGTCCGGCACGATCGACTCGAGCATCAGCCCCTGCGAGGCCGTGACCTCGCGCAGCTGCGCCAGCTCGTCGCGCTCGAGGACGCCGAGGTTGGTGTGCGGGAGCATGCCCCGCTCGAGCGCGCGCTCGCACGCCCACGCCACGTACGAGGTGAAGTCCGCGTGCCCGTGGTCGTCGAGCCGCCGGGCCACCTCGGCGTTGACCTCCGGCCGCTCCCCGGTCAGCACGAGCAGCTCCTTCACGCCGCGCCGCGCGGCGTCGTCGAGCATCCGCTCGACCTCGTCCGGCGCGTACAGGTGAGCCTTGTGCGTCGCGAACGAGCAGTACTTGCAGTAGCACCGGCAGGTGCGCGACAACGACAGCGTGAAGTTGCGGGAGAAGGTGACCCGGCGCACCGCTGCGGAGTCTACGCGGGCGGTGCGCCGGGCCGAAGACGCGCCCTAGCCGACGGGTTCCATCCCCGTCACGCCCTTCTTGCCCGGCTGTATGAAGAGCCAGAAGTAGCCGGCCGCGGCCAGCAGTGCGCCGATGCAGGGCGACAGGACGTAGACGAGCAGGAACTTGCCGGCACCGCCGAAGTGGTGGCCCACGATCGCCGGGCCGATCGCACGGGCGGGGTTGAATCCCGCTCCGGTGAGTGGGGCGATGATCATCACGGCGAACCCCAGGGTGGCGCCGATCGCGAAGCCCGACCAGTCCTTGAGCCCGGCGGGGTTGACTGCCACGCCGACGATCGCCCAGACGAGGAGGAAGGTGCCGACCGCCTCGGCGGTCATCCCACCCAGGGTGGTCCCCACGCGGTCGAGGTTCAGGCCGACCGCCCCGAAGTGGACCGGGGTGTTGACGTCCGTGAGCAGCGCCTTGGTGAGGAGCGCGCCGACCGTGGCGCCGGCCAGCTGCATGACGACGTAGATCGCGGCGTCGACCATCTTGATCTGCCGGATCGCCGCGAGGCCGAGGGTGACCGCCGGGTTGAAGTGCGCTCCCGAGATGATCGCGAGCGTCTGGATCAGCATGAACAGGACGAACACGTGCACGAGCCCGATCACGGCGAAGTCCTGGAAGGGCGAGCCGACGATTCCTGCCTGCGGGGTGGGAGCCGGCGCGTACAGGACGACCGCCATCGTGATTGCGAAGACCAGTACGAACGTCCCTACGAACTCCGCGATGTAAGCCGCGAAACCTCGCTCTTCCACTTGCGTTCCTCCTCTGAGGGGTTTTCCAGCACGTACGCTTCGCCGCGGTGGCGCGGCGACCTTCATTTTTCTGCACGCTCGCGCTGCTCGCGCTGTGCCTGGCCGCCTGCGGCGGGGGCGACGACGGGCGGCCGACGGTCCGGATAGCGCTCGACTTCACCCCGAACGCGGCCCACGCGCCGATCTTCGCGGCGGCGCACGACCCGCATCACGAGGGCGCGCGGATCGACATCCGCCAGCCATCGGCGTCGACCGACTCGCTCAAGCTGCTGGCCACGGGCCGCGCCGACCTGGCGGTGCTCGACATCCACGACCTCGGCCTCGCGCGCGAGCGCGGCGAGGATCTGGTCGGGGTCGGGGTGCTCGTGAACCGGCAGCTGGCCGCCGTGATCGCCCGGTCCGGCGTGCGCAGGCCGCGCGACCTCGAGGGCAAGCGCGTGGGCGTGACCGGCCTGCCGTCGGACGAGGCGGTGCTGCGCGCGGTGGTCGAGGGGGACGGCGGCCGCTTCGACCGCGTGGGGCGCGTGACGATCGGCTTCACGGCGGTGCCGAGCCTGGTTGCGAAGAAGGTCGACGCGGTCACCGCGTTCTGGAACGTGGAGGGCGTGACGCTCAAGCGGCGCGGGGTGCCGATCCGGGAGTTCCGGCTCGACGCGCGCGGGCGCCGCTACCCCGAGCTGGTGTTCGTCACCACGCGCGCGAAGCTGCGATCCGAACGGGACCTGCTCGAGAGCACCATGAACACGATTCGAGATGGCGCCGGCCGAGCTGCCGCCGATCCCGGTCCCGTGATCGCGGACGTCGCCAAGGCGGGCGAGACCGATCCGGCGCTCGTGCGCGCGGAGCTCAAGGCCATACGGCCCGGGATCGTGACCGCCCCGCGCCTGTTCCCGAACGCGCTGAGCAACTGGGCGCGCTTCGACGTGAGGTACGGGATCCTCAAGCGACCGCCGGATCTGAGGCGGACCTTCGAGCCGCTCGTTCGGTACGGCGTCGCGCGCGGGCCGAGCGACTGATCGTCAGCGCTTCGCGTCCTCGCCCACGTCCGAGCCCTTGCCGAACTGGCCCGTGATCCGGCGGGTGAGCCCGGGCGACAGGGCGCGCAGCACGCCCACCGGCCGGTACTTGCGCGGCACGACCACCTCGAGCGCGCCACCCGGCCCCGCGCGCTCCACGGCGTCGGCCACCTCCTCGGCGCGCCCGACCATCCAGCGCGTGGCGGCGCTGCCGGTCAGGTCGGTCTGAGGGAAGCCCTCGGTGGCCACGAAGCCCGGCAGCACGACTCCCACGTGCACGCCGTGCTCGGCCTCCTCCTGCTGGAGCGCCTCGCTCCAGCCGATCAGCGCGAACTTGGACGCCGAGTAGGCCCCGCCGCGCGGGTACGCCACGCGACCGGCCATCGACGCGACGTTCACGATCGAACTGGGCGCCGACGAGCGCAGCACCGGCAACAGGCGCTCGGTGAGCCGCAACACGGCGAAGAAGTTGATCTCCATGATCCGCCGGACCGTCTCGGAGCCGCCGTCCGCGTCGCCGAAGCGCGCGCGCTTGGACGAGCCCGCGTTGTTCACCAGCAGCTCGACCCGGCCCTCGAGGCGCTCCTCGACGGCGGCGGCCACCCGCTCGGGGGCGTCCTCGTCGGTGAGGTCGACCGCCAGCGCGCTCGCGTCCGGCAGCTCGCCCGCCAGCGCGTCGAGCCGCTCCTGCCGGCGCGCGACGAGCAGCAGGCGCCAGCCGTCGGCGCCGAGCTTGCGCGCGGTGGCCTCGCCGATGCCGCTGGAGGCGCCGGTGATGACCGCGGTCCTCACGCGCCGGGCCCTCCCAGCGCGCGCTCGACGACCGCGACCGTCTCGCGGGCCATGCGCGAGCGCGGGACCACCACTTGGTAGCCGGCCGCCTCCGCGCGCCGGCGCGTGTCCTGGTCGACGTGCGAGTAGAACCCGACGGCCGGCACGCCGTCGATCGGATCAGCCTCGACGGCGTTCAGGTCGACCACCAGCACCTCGGGGTCGCCGAGCTCGCCGGGCCGGTCGTAGCGCGTGACCTCGTGGCCGGCGGCGCGCAGGGCGCCCTCCACGTTCGATCCGAACAGCAGGTCGGGGCAGAGCAGGGCCACGCGCGCCACGGTGTCACTGCGCGCGCCGGCGCCGGAACTCCTGCCGCACCGATTCGGGCCGGCCCCACATCTGGACCACCTCCACGCGCCCGACGCGCACCTCGCGGAGGGCCAGCTCGCCCTCGACGGCCTGCTCGTCCAGCAGGCGCAGCGTGCCCCGGACCGTCTCCGCCGCCGCCGCGTGGCCGAACTCGCGCGCCATGTGCAGCCGCCAGTGCCAGTCGTGGCGCGAGTAGGGCTGGGCGTTCACCTGCACGAGCATCGTCGCCGCCTCCACGTAGCGGTCCTCGTCGTGGATCCGCAGGTCCATCTCCGCGTGCGTCCAGTCGGGCGGAAGCGACGCGACGATGCTGTCGAAGTCCTGCGCAAGCCCCATGGCTGGAACCGTATACGCAGCACTATCCTGGGACCGTGCTGAAGGCCGCCGAGTATGACCTCCTGCGCGAGGCGGTCGGCCTTGCGGACAGCTCCGCGCGCGGCAAGCTCAGGCTCAGCGGGGCCGAGGCGGCGGAGTTCCTCCAGGGGCAGGTGACCAACGACGTCGAGGCGCTCGCGCCCGGCAGCGGCTGCTACGCGGCGCTGCTCAACCACAAGGGCAAGGTCCAGCTCGACATGCGCGTGTTGCGCGGCGAGGACTGGATCTGGATCGACACCGAGCCCGGCTACGCGCCGGTCATGGAGCGCACCGTCCGCACGTTCGGGATCGGCCGCGACGTGCGCGCCGAGGACGCGACGGAGAGCCACGCGATCCTCTCGCTGCTCGGGCCGGCGGCGCGCTCCGTGCTCGACGCCGAGCCGCCCGCGGAGGAGCACGCGTTCACCGAGGGCGAGCACGGGCTCTACGTGGCCACCCGTCTCGGGGTGGACGTGATCTGCCCGGCGGGCAGTGCCGAGGCCGTGCGGGTCGCCCTCGGCGTCGAGGACGTATCGGACGACGCCGCCGAGTGCCTGCGCATCGAGGCCGGCCGCCCGCGCTTCGGCGCCGACTTCGACTCGGACACGATCCCCGAGGAGGCCGGCCTCAACGACCGCGCGGTGAGCTTCACGAAGGGTTGCTACGTGGGTCAGGAGACGGTCGCCCGGCTGCATTACAAGGGCAAGCCGAACCGCCACCTGCGCGGCCTGCGGCTGTCCGAGCCCGTCCCGAGCGGCACCGAGCTTCGCCTCGGCGAGCGCGTGGTAGGCCGCGTCGGCTCGGTCGCGCTGTCGCCGGTCCACGGACCGATCGCCCTCGCCCTGGTGCGCCGCGAGGCGGCGCCCGGCGACGAACTGGCAGCCGGCGGCTCCGGCGCCACGGCGGCGGTATTGGAGCCGCCGTTCGGTGTTAGCTGACACGTGCGCCTTCGAAGTGCCCTGATCCCGCTCGCCTGCCTGGCGCTGGCCGCTCCGGCCGCGGCGTCGGCGGGCGCCCGGCACCAGGGTGCCGTCGCCGCCCTGCACAAGGCCGAGGCGGTACGGCTCGGCAAGGGACGCGCGCGCGGCACCGAGCTGACCCCGCTGCTGAAGGAGCTCTCGAATCGCCTCCGCTTCCTGCATGGCGGCGAGCGCCGGCGGGCGGAGCGGCTGATGATGCGGCCGACGGCCGGCCAGGGACAGGTGGGCGAGGAGACCTACGCCGTGCCGGAGGCGCCGCAGTCGCCGTACTGCTCGCCACACGCCTGCGTGCACTGGGTCGCCGTCAACACGCGCGCCGACAGGGACGCCCCGCCCCTCACCGACTCGGACCTCGACGGCGTGCCCGACTACGTCGAGACGGCCAGCGAGGTGATGGAGCACGTCCACGCGGTCGAGAACGACGAGATGCACTGGCGCGAGCCGGTGGGCGACGGCTCGCGCGGCGGCGACTTCAACAAGACCGACGTGTACCTCAAGCAGATCGGCGACGACGGGATCTACGGCTACTCGACGCCCGACCCGAACCAGAAGGGCAGCTCGCAGTTCGCCTACCTGGTGCTGGACAACGACTTCAAGCAGGCCGAGTTCCCGGCCTACTCGAACCCGGTCCTGCCGATGGAGGTGACCGCCGCGCACGAGTACAACCACATCCTCCAGTTCGGCTACGACTGGCTGCAGGACACGTGGATGTTCGAGGCGACGGCGGTCTGGGCGGAGGACAAGGTCTACGACTCCGTGAACGACTACGTGTCGTACCTCAACTCGTGGGCCCACCTCACGCAGGTGCCGCTCACCACCTTCGACGCGCTCGACTTCTCGGACCCCGTCAACAACAAGGTCTACGGCGACGCCGTCTGGGTCCGCTGGCTCGACGCGCACTTCGGCCAGGACGTGGTGCGCAGCGCCTGGGAGCACTCGCTGGACTCGAACCCGCCGTCGTTCGCTCCGGGCGCGTTCAACAGGGCGCTGCTCGACCGCGGCTCGAGCTTCTTCAGTGCGTTCACCCGCTTCGCCGCGGACACCGCGGAGTGGCGCTCGGCCGCGGGGGCGTTCGAGGAGGGACCCACGTGGCCTGACGTGCGAAGGGTGACGAAGCAAAAGACGCTCAAGGTGGGTGCGCGCGTGAGCGGCACGCTCGACCACACCGCGTACGCGCTGCACGACGTTTCGCCCCACGGCGCCAAGCGGATCCGTCTCGTCGGCAAGCTCCCGCACGGCGTGGCCGGAGCGTTCGCCCTCGTGGGTCGGACGGGGCCGCAGACCAGCGGGGCGGTGGAGGTCCACCTCAAGCGACTGCCAAACGGCGGGCGCGCGCGGGTGACGGTCGACAAGCCGACCCGCTTCAGCAGGCTGACCGCGGTGCTGATCAACGCGGCCGTGGGGCAGGACGGCTTCAAGCCCGAGCTCGGCGACTGGGACTTCAGCCGCTCGGACGCCCAGCCGGTCAGCGCCCTGATCACCAAGGACTTCGCGCCGCCGCGCGTGCTCGACCGCGACCCGAAGCCCGACACGCGCGAGGTGTCGCGCCTGACCGACGTGTCGATGCAGTTCTCGGAGCCGGTCCGCGGCGTCAGCACGCGGACGCTCAAGCTGATCGGGCCGGACGGCCACAAGGTGAACGCCCGCGTCCGCTACGACGGCCACCGCAGGCGCGCGAGGCTCGAGCCCAAGGAGCGCCTGCGCCGCCACACCGGCTACGAGGTCAAGCTCACCGGCGGGATCGTGGACGGCGGCGGCAACGGAGTGCCGGACTCACAGCGGACGTGGACGTTCCGCACGCACGGCTAGGCGCTTCGTCCAGTCCCCCGCTCGACGGGATACCGATGATGCGACTCCGGCGATCCGGGGTAGGATGAGACCACCTCGCCCACCACTCCACCGGAGCGAGTCAGGATGACCACTTACATCTCGGATCCCAGGACACGCCGCCTAGCCGAAATCGAGCAGCGTCAGCGGCAGGCGTGGGAGGCCTACAGCGAGGCGCTGCGCGGACTCGAGGGACGGGACTACGAGGAGGCTGAGGGCGAGTCGTGGGACCAGTTGCAGCGCAAGCTCAGGGAGCTCGACGACGAGCGGCAGCTCGTCGCGGGCGCATAAGCGCCGACAGCCCGCTACTCGGCGGCCCGCTCGACTCCGGTGCCGGCGCGGAGGAGCCGCGCGCGAGCGCGGTCGACTACGACCCGCGCGTCGACCCGTACGAGCTTCCCTCGCTCGAGCCGCACACGCTCGAGCGTGAGCCCGAGCCGGATCCGCGGCTCCTGCGCGACCTGATCCCGGCGCCGGAGACGGGCCGGGAGGTGGACGACTGGGGCCGCTCCGAGCGCGTCTTCAGCCTGATGGAGCCGCTGCTCGACTTCTACTACCGCTACTGGTTCCGCGTCGAGGTCGAGGGGATCGACAACGTGCCGAGCGACGGCGGCGCGCTGCTCGTGTCGAACCACTCGGGCGCGCTGCCGCCCGACGCGCCGATGATCATGCAGGCGCTGCGCAACGAGCATCCGGCGAAGCGCCCGCTCTACATGCTCGGCGAGGACTGGTTCAAGGGCTATCCCGGCGTCGGCATGCTGACCAACAAGATCGGACTCGTGCCCGCGCACCCGGCGAACGCGCAGCGACTGCTCGCCGACGAGGGGCGGCTCGTGCTCGTCTTCCCCGAGGGTCAGAAGGGCACCCGCAAGCTGTTCTGGCAGCGCTACAGGCTCCGCCGCTTCGGACGCGGCGGGTTCGTGAAGACGGCCCTGCGCGCCGGCGTGCCGATCGTCCCGATCGCGGTGATCGGGGCGGAGGAGGCGATGCCGATCTTCGCGCACGTGCCGCTGCTGCAGCGCCTGACGGGGCTGATCTACTTCCCGATCAACCACGCGTTCCCGCATTTCGGACTCGCGGCAGGGATGATGTACCTGCCCGCGAAGTTCAAGATCCGGTTTCTCGAGCCCGTCTCGCTCGACGGCTACGACCCCGGCGACGCCGACGATCTCGAGCTGGTCCAGTTTCTCGCCGAAGACGTGAGAGAACGCATTCAAACCCAGGTAGACGCCCTGATTTCCTCGCGAACGTCCGTCTGGTTCGGGTAGTGTGTCCCCACGGGATGTGGGGGAGGACCAGAGTCGCGTTGGTACTCGTGGGGAGCGTCGTTGCGCTTCCCGTGACCGGCTGCGGCGGCGGTGACGACTTCAAGAACAAGCCGCGCCCCCCCGTCCCGATCCAGCTCTCGGGCGTGATCAACAGCAACTCCGTCTCGGTCGAGCCTCGCCAGGTCGGCGCCGGCCCGATCACCCTCGTGATCGCGAACCTCTCGGACCAGTCGCACGTGGTGACGCTCGAGGGCGGCCCCAAGGACACGAGCGAGCGGGTCGGCCCGATCAACCCGCAGGACACCGGGACGATCCAGGAGACGCTCCAGCAGGGCACCTACACGGTGAAGGTCGGCTCCGCCCGCGCGGCCGCGCGTGCGGTGGCCCCGGCCACGCTCGAGGTCGGCCCGAAGCGCAAGTCGTCGGCCGACCAGGTCCTGCTGCCGTAGCTCTGCCAGCGGGCGCCGGGAACTAGCCGAGCAGCTGAGGTTGAGCGTCGGGCTCGGGCTCCGGCTCGGGTGCGCCCGCCGCCGACAGCTGCTCGTCGATCTCACCGAGGTGGCCGCGCACGCGGGCGGCCATCGCGTCGAGGATCGACTTGGCGTTGGTGATGCCCGTCTGCGCGCCCGTGAGCTGCTGCTTGACCCGGCGGACATCCTCCATCGCCCCCACCGTGCGCTCGACCGTCGCGCGCAGCGCGCCGGCGTCGATCCCGTCGCCGTCGGAGCTCTTCATCAACACGCGCGCGCGGGCGAGCCTGTAGGCCGTCTCGAGCGCGAGCCTGTCGTCGCGCTCGGGGTCCCAGACCACGAGCAGCTTGTCGCCGGCGTACTCGCGCAGCTGCGTGGTCTTGGCGGGCAGCTTGTCGTCGCCCGGCACGACCAGCACGCCGAAGTCCCCGTCGCGCTCGCGCATGCCGCGGTCGAGCTCCTCGAACGCCTTCGGCTTCGACAGCTTCGAGTTCTTGGCCTCGAACACGATCCGCCCGCGCGCCGGGCCGACGCACGCGTCGATCGCCACCACCACGTCGCCGGTCTTGCCGGTGGCACCGCGGAGGTCGCCCACCGCGTCGCAGTCGTCGTCCTGCGCGGTGGCGATCGCGTCGACCGCCTCGTACACCGCCTCCTCGAACGTGCGCCCCTTCGCGGTGCCGCGCTCGCGCTCGGCGCCGAGCTCCTCCTCCTTCTGGCGCTCGTCGCGCAGCGCCTGGAGCTCGACCTGGAGGTCCGCCATCCGCTTCTCGACCCCGCGCAGCGTCTGCGCCTGCTGGTCGGACGCCGTGCGAAGCGCCTCGACCGTACGCTCCTTGAGGTCCGCCAGCGGGTTGTTGGCGTCCGCGGACGAGAACTGCTTGAGCAGCTCGGCGCGCGAGCGCGCCATCACGTCGTTCATCAGGTCGCGCACGCGGTTCTGCACCGCGGCGTCGCTCTCGTCGGAGAAGTGACGCTCGAGCGCCTTCGTGACGTGGCCGCTCTCGGGAGCGAAGAACTCGTCGACCTTCCGCCCGAGCTCGTCCGCGACCTTGGTGGCCCGCTCGGCGAACGCCGTCTCCACGTCGCGAGCCGTGCGGTCGAACTCGCTGCGGACGAAGTCGGCGTTCGCCCCCGCCTGCTCGCGGTCGAGCACGCGCGCGCCGATCTCGATGGCGTCCTCGACCGCTCGCACCGGGTCGTCCCCCGCCTCCTCGCGCTCGCGCACGAGCCGGACCGCGCACTCGTCCGCGACGACGAGGCCGTCGATCGCGAGGCGGTCGCCGATCGTGCGGACGTGTGCTTTGCGTAGTGGCGTAGCGGCTTCCATGGCAGCTTTTCACCGTAGGCCCGCGGGCGGACGGAATGGCGGCGCCGCGCCAGCCCCAACGTGGGCCATGTCACATTGGCTGCCTGGCCAACTCGCACATACGTATGCAATACTTGCGTGCGTGCAAGCAACTGACGAGAAGAGTCAGGTGACCGCCGACGTCGACGCCCGGCTCAGCGAGCACCTCTACGGCCTGATGAAGTTCCTGCTGCACGGCCACGGCGGCGACTACGTGCGCGCCGTCGGCGAGCTGGAGCTCTCGCTCACGCAGCTGCGCGCGCTGCACGTCCTCACCTACGAGGCCGAGCAGATGTCGCTCAAGGAGCTCGCGGACAGGCTCGGCCTCTCGCTCCCCGCCGTGAGCCGCTCGATCGACGGCCTCGTGCAGCGGGGGCTCGTGACCCGCGCCGAGGACGCCGCCGACCGGCGCATGAAGCAGGTCCGCGCCACGGCGGAGGCACCCGGCCTGCTGGACCGCCTCACCGAGCTGCGGCTCGCCGGCATCGAGCAGTTCCTGGCCACGCTCACGCCGCGCGAGCGCACCAAGCTCGCCTCGGCGCTCGCCCTGATCGCGGAGCGCGAGGAGATCGCGAGCCGCTGCACCGCCCCCCTCACGCCCAAGCGCCGAAAGGACTCCTGATGCCCGCACGGATGCGACTCAACGAGGACAACCGCAAGTGGTGGACGCTCGCCGCCATGTGCTTCGCGCTGTTCATGCTGATGCTCGACAACACCGTCGTGAACGTGGCGCTGCCGTCGATCCAGGACGACCTCAACGCCTCGATCTCGTCGCTCGAGTGGACGGTCAACGCCTACACGCTCACCTTCGCGGTGCTGCTCGTGACGGGCGGCCGGCTCGGCGACATCTTCGGCCGCCGGCGGATGTTCCTGTTCGGCGTCGTGGTGTTCGCCGTCTCGAGCGCCGCGATCGGCCTGGCGCCGACGCAGGGCTGGCTCGTGGCAGGCCGGGCGATCCAGGGGGTCGGCGGCGCGTTCATGATGCCCGGCACCCTCTCGATCATCTCCAACACCTTCCCGCCCGCCGAGCGCGGCCGCGCGATCGGCACCTGGGCCGGCGTCTCCGCGCTGGCACTCGCGCTCGGGCCCGCCGTGGGCGGCGCGCTCACCGAGTACGTCTCCTGGCGCGCGATCTTCTTCCTCAACCTGCCGGTCGCCGTGGGCGCCGTGGTCGTCACGCTCTTCGCCACTCGCGAGTCGCGCGATCCGACCGTCGGCCACAGCGTCGACTACCCGGGCATCGCGTCGCTGTCGGTCGGTCTCACCGCGCTCGTGCTCGCGCTGGTCGAGGGCAACCGCTGGGGCTGGGGCTCGACCCAGATCATCGCCCTGCTGGTCACGGCGGTCGTCGGGCTCGCGCTGTTCGTGTACGTCGAGCTGCGCGGCCGCGCGCCGATGATCGAGTTCGCGTACCTGCGTTCGCGCTCGTTCGCCGGCGCCAGCGCGGTGGCGTTCATCGTCTCCTTCGCGATGCTCTCGATGTTCTTCTTCATGGCGCTGTACATGCAGAACATCCTCGAGTACAGCCCGCTCGAGGCCGGCATCAGGTTCCTGCCCTCGACGGCCGTGATCATCGTCGTCGCGCCGATCGCCGGCCGCCTCGCCGATCGAGTCGGACCCCGGCCGCTGATCGCCGTCGGCATGTCGCTGGCCGCCTTCGCGCTCTTCCTCCAGAGCCGGGTCGACGTCCACACGGGCTACGCGCAGCTGCTGCCCGCGTTCTCGATCATGGGCCTGGGCATGGGCCTGACGATGTCGCCGATGTCGACCGCGGGAATGAACGCGGTCGCACCCGAGAAGGCGGGCGCCGCGTCGGGGATCCTCTCGATGTTCCGGATGCTCGGCGGGACGTTCGGCGTTGCCGCGATCGGCGCCCTCTTCCAGAGCCTCGCGCGCACGCGGATCGACGAGCGGCTCACGAGCCTCCACCTCCCCGCGGGAACGCGTGAGGGCATCGTCGACAACCTCGGCTCGGGCGCCGGGGCGCAGATGCTCCACACGATGGACCCGCACCGGGCGGCGCAGATCGGCTCGGCGATGCACGACGCGTTCATCCACGCGCTCGGCGGCGCGCTGACGCTCTCTGCCGCGGTGGCGGCGATCGGCGCGGGGCTCGCGATCGTCCTGATCGAGCCGATGCGCAAGACCGCCAGGCACGCCGATCCGGCGCGCAGCGCCGAGGCGGCGGAGCCGCTCGGGGCTTCGTAGGCCTCCGCCGGCGGCGCTTGGGCGCCATCGCAAACAGCGGCTTTTGAAGGTGGCCCCCAAGGGCCCTCCCGTCATTGCCGATCGGGCAGCGCTGGAACCCCAGCGCCCGCTTGCGCGGAGCGCAGCCGCCGCTCCCCGGTAACCTCACGACCCGCACGCGAGCGACCCCGGAGGTGCCTGACCCCGCATGGCTGTTGACCTGAAGAACGTGACCGACGTCGGGACGGAGCCCGGCACGCTGCCCGAGACGATGGCGGCGTGGGTTATCCGGCAGGAGCGGGAGGGCGAGCCGACCGACGCCTTCCAGATCGAGGAGATCGAGGTGCCGGAGCCCGGTGCGCTCGAGGTAATCGTGCGTGTGATGGCCGCAGGCGTGAACTACAACAACGTCTGGGCCGCGATGGGCAAGCCGGTGTCGGTGTTCCGCTACCACCCGGACGACGATCACCACATCGGCGGCTCCGACGCGTCGGGCATCGTCTGGAAGACGGGCCCCGGCGTGACCCGCTGGAAGCCGGGCGACGAGGTCATCATCCACTGCAACCAGGCCTCCTACGAGGACCCCGAGGTCCACGGCCTCGACCCGATGGCCGCGCCGTCGCAGAGGATCTGGGGCTACGAGACCTCCTGGGGCTCGTTCGCCCAGTTCACGAAGGTCCAGGCTCAGCAGCTCATCCCCAAGCCGGGGAACCTGACCTGGGAGGAGGCCGCGTCGTACGGCCTCACCTACTTCACGGCCTACCGGATGCTGATCAACCGCTGCAACATCCAGGCGGGCGACCGCGTGCTGATCTGG
This sequence comes from Thermoleophilaceae bacterium, assembly GCA_045805345.1. Lineage (GTDB taxonomy): Bacteria > Actinomycetota > Thermoleophilia > Solirubrobacterales > Thermoleophilaceae > AC-37. The sequence goes on from JBJMLK010000125.1 coordinate 12,639, forward strand.
GGCGCCGCCGGCGGCCTGGGCGTGTTCGCCACGCAACTCTGCAACCTGGCCGGCGCGCTGTCCTGCGGCGTCGTGTCGTCGGCCGAGAAGGGCGCGCTGCTCGACCAGATCGGGATCACCGGCTGGATCGACCGCAACGAGCACTCCGGGATGATGCGCAAGGGCGGCGAGTCGCCGGACGAGGAGAAGGCGCGCTTCAAGGAGATGCGCACGTTCGGCAAGGCCGTGCGCGAGATCCTGGGCGACGACCCGAACATCGTGTTCGAGCACGTCGGCCAGGCCACGTTCCCCACGTCGGTGTTCGTGGTCAAGCCGTTCGGCAAGGTCGTGATCTGCGCCGGCACCACCGGCTACAACCTCGACTTCGACGTGCGCTACCTCTGGATGCGCCAGAAGGAGATCGTCGGCTCGCACTTCGCCAACGCGTGGGAGTGCACCAAGGCCAACGAGCTGATCGCATCGGGCGAGATCCGCCCCGTGCTCTGGCGCGTGATGGGCTTCGACGGCGTGGCCGAGGCGCACCAGCTGATGAAGGAGAACAAGCACCTCGGCAAGATCGCGATCCTCGTCGGCGCGCCCGAGGCCGGCCAGGGCAAGACCGAGGAGGGACCGGGCGCTATCTACGCGGAGGTCGGCGCGTGAGGCCGGACGACAGCGTCGTCCTCATCGCCTGGCACGCCAACCCGTTCCGCGGCGACAAGTTCGAGGACGCCTGGCGTCCCGCCGCCGCGGCGGCGATCGACTACGGGGCCACCTTCTGGGCGTTCCTGCGCTCGAAGGACGACCCGCTCGACTTCATGCAGATCGCGTCGTTCGCCTCGAAGGTCGAGTTCGAGCGCTACTGGTACTCCGAAGAGATCGCCGAGGCGCGCGCCGAGGCGTCCGGGCTCTTCCAGGTGCCGGTGCTGCCGATGTGGCTGCGCGCCGTGGACGCGGGCGAGCTGGTCGAGAGCCTGGCCGCGGAGACGAGCGAGTCTTGACCCGCCGCGGTACCGGCGCGGCGCTGGCAAGCGCCGCGCTGCTCGCTGCCGCCACGGCCGCCGCCGCGGCGGTACCCGAGGCGGGGACGTTCGCCGGCTCCACCGGCCAGGGCCTGAACGCGAGCGTGAAGGTGAACGCCCACCACCGGATCAAGCGATTCCGCATCTACTGGGTGGCGCCGTGCGACAGGCCGAACGCGACCTGGGGCAACCGCGACAACCCCGGCGGCACCGTGGACCGCGACCTGAGGGACGACCCGATCAAGCAGACCTCCGACGGCACGTTCAGCGACAGCGAGAAGTACGAGGACGTGGAGACGAACGCCGGCGAGCAGAGCCACTTCAGGATGGCGCTCGACGGACGGTTCACCGACGCGACCCACGCGCACGGCACGTTCACGATCAAGATCCGCGTGACTCACTTCGGGAACACGTACGACCACTGCCGCAAGACGGTCAAGTGGCACGTCGGCGACTGATTCCCGTTCAGCCCTGCTCGAGCGGCGCCATCGTCAGGCCCGCGTCGTTGAGCTGCTCCCAGTAGAGCTCGGCCGGCTCGCGCGGGCCGGACCAGACGATCGCCTGGCCGGTGTTGTGGATCGTGTCGGCGATCCGGTAGCCCTGCTCGAGCGAGACCCCCGGCACGATCCGGGACAGCGCGGCGGCGACGCCGTCGAACGTGTTGTGATCGTCGTTGAGGACAATCACGCGCCAGGCCCCGCCGAGCCCCGAGCCGGGATCGCCGACGCGCGGGAGCTCGACCGTCGCTCCGCTCACGCGGCCGCCTCCGCGCGCTTTCGCAGGTAGCGCTCGAGGCCCAGGTAGGCCTGGTCGGGCACCGCCGCCTGCACGAGCTGCGGGGCCACGTCGTCGGGCTGCGCGGCATGGAGCGCCCGCTGGAACGCCTCGGGGTCGCCGAGTCCCGCCCACTCGAGCTGCCGCGCGAGCGCCTCCAGCAGCCGGCCGAGCTGGGCCTGTGGATCGTCGGCGTAGCCGAAGTGCGTGAGGCACAGTCGCTCGGGCTGCCACTCCGCCACGGTGTCGATCGAGCGCGCCCAGGCCTCCACGTCGATGTCCGGCGGGGGCGTGGGCGCGACCGTGTGGTCCTCCGGCGGGATCCGAACGCCGGCCACGTCGCCGACGTACGCGTCGCCGGTGGCCTCGTGCAGGTAGCAGACGTGGTGCGACGCATGGCCGGGCGTGTACGCCACGCGGAAGCCCTCGACGCTCTCGCCGCCGGAGAGCGGGCGGATGCGCTCCTCCGGCACCGGCGCCACCTCGCCCCACAGCTCGTCCATGCGGTCGCCGTACAGGCGGCCCGCGCTCTTCAGCAGCTTCGACGGGTCGACGAGGTGCGGCGCGCCGCGCTCGTGCACGTACACGACGAGGTCCGGGTGCTCGCGGCAGAGCACACCGGTCGCGCCCGCGTGGTCGAGGTGGATGTGCGTGAGCAGCAGGGCGCGGGGCTCGATGCCGTCGAGCGCGCCCACGCTCGAGGCGGGCCCCGGATCGACGATCACCCCGTCCACGTCGTAGGCGCCGATCACGCGGTCGCGCCCCAGGTGGCACACGTCGATCAGCCCGGGCACCCCCCTGACCTTACAATTCGGAGCATGAGCGACGTACGCCTGTCCGAGCCCGACCGTCCGTGGGTGATGCGGACCTACGCGGGACACTCCACCGCCCGCGAGTCCAACGCCCTGTACCGCAAGAACATCGAGAAGGGCCAGACCGGCCTCTCGGTGGCGTTCGACCTCCCCACCCAGACCGGCTACGACCCCGACGACGAGCTCTCGCGCGGCGAGGTCGGCAAGGTCGGCGTGTCGATCGCCCACAAGGGCGACATGCACTCGCTGCTCGACGGCATCCCGCTCGCCGAGATGAACACGTCGATGACGATCAACGCCACCGCCGCGTGGCTGCTCGCGCTCTACATGACCGTCGCGGAGGAGAACGGCGTGGAGCGCTCGGTGCTCCAGGGCACCACGCAGAACGACATCATCAAGGAGTTCCTCTCGCGCGGTACCTACGCGTTCCCGCCCGGGCCCTCCATGCGGCTGATCGCCGACATGATCGCCTTCACGGTCGACGAGGTCCCCAAGTGGAACCCGATCAACATCTGCTCGTACCACCTCCAGGAGGCGGGCGCCACGCCGGTCCAGGAGATCGCCTACTCGCTCTCCACCGCGCGCGCGGTGCTCGACCAGGTACGGGGGCGCGTGGACGACGAGACCTTCCCGCGCGTGTTCGGCCGGATGTCGTTCTTCGTGAACGCGGGGATCCGCTTCGTCGAGGAGCACGCCAAGCTGCGCGCGATGTCCGAGCTGTGGCGCGAGCTCGGCCGTGAGCGCTACGGCGTGGAGGACGAGCGCTTCCTGCGCTTCCGCTACGGCGTTCAGGTCAACTCGCTGGGGCTCACCGAGGCGCAGCCCGAGAACAACGTGATCCGGATCGTGCTCGAGGCGCTCGCGGTCACGCTCGGCCGCGACGCGCGCGCCCGGGCCATACAGCTGCCGGCCTGGAACGAGGCCCTCGGCCTGCCGCGGCCGTGGGACCAGCAGTGGTCGCTGCGGATCCAGCAGATCCTGGCGCTCGAGACCGACCTGCTCGAGTATCCCGACATCTTCGAGGGCTCGACCGTGATGGAGGGGCTCGTGTCCGAGCTCGTGGAGGGCGCCCGCGCGGAGATGGCCGTGGTCGAGGAGCACGGCGGCGCGGTGAAGGCGGTCGACTACATGAAGACCGCGCTCGTGGAGTCCAACCGCGCGCGCGTGGGCCGGATCGAGCGCGGCGAGCTGCAGGTCGTGGGGCAGAACGTGTTCACCGCCACCGAGGCCTCGCCGCTGCAGGAGGGCGAGGACGGCGGGATCCTGACGGTCGACCCGAACGTCGAGCGCGACCAGATCGCCGCACTCGGGCGCTGGCGCGAGGAGCGCGACGAGGCGGCGGTCCGCGCGGCCCTCGACGAGCTGCGCGCCGCGGCCGAGGACGAGCGGACGAACGTGATGCCCGCCACGCTGGCCGCGGCCCGCGCCGGCGCGACCACCGGCGAGTGGGCGGCCACGCTGCGCGAGGTGTTCGGCGAGTACCGCGCGCCGACGGGCGTCGACGGTGCCGCGGCCGCGCCGGAGGACTCCGACCTGACCGAGTTGCGCGAGCGCGTGGACCGGCTGTCCGAGGTGCTCGGCAGGCGCCTGAAGATCCTCGTCGGCAAGCCCGGCCTCGACGGACACTCGAACGGCGCCGAGCAGATCGCGATCGCCGCCCGCGACGCCGGCATGGACGTGGTCTACGAGGGCATTCGCCTCACCCCCGCGCGGATCGCGGCGACCGCGGTCCAGGAGGGCGTGCACGTGGTCGGGCTGTCGATCCTGTCGGGGTCGCACCGCGAGCTGATCCCCGAGGTGCTCCGCGAGCTCTCCGAGGCGGGCGCCGAGGTGCCCGTGGTGGTCGGCGGCATCATCCCTCCGGCCGACGAGCGCTGGCTGCTCGAGGCCGGCATCGCGCGGGTCTACACCCCGAAGGACTTCAAGATCGTCACGCGCATCATGGGCGACATCGTGGAGCTGGTCGCCGACCACCACTCCGCCGCCGCCGCGGCCTGACGTTGGGCTCGAGCGAGGCCGCGGCGCTCGGCGCGCGCCTGCGCGACGGCGACCGCAGCGCCGCGCCCGCCGCGCTCAACGCGATCGAGGACCGCTCGCCCGCCGGGCGGGAGCGCACCCGCGAGCTGCTCGCCGCGGCCGCACCCGCGCCCGAGCCGCACGGCCACCTCGTCGGCGTCACCGGGCCGCCGGGCGCGGGGAAGTCCTCGCTGCTGTCGGCGCTCCTACGGCGCTGGCGCGAGCTGGGCCGGACCGTGGCGGTGCTGGCGGTCGACCCCTCCTCGCGACGCTCGGGCGGCTCGCTCTTGGGCGATCGCGCGCGTATCGAGCACGACCCGCGCGACGACGGCGTGCTGATCCGCTCGACCGCGGCCGGCACGCGGCTGGGCGGTCTGGCGCCGCCCACCCGCGACGCGGTTCAGGCGCTGGCCCCGGCCTACGACGTGGTCGTGGTCGAGACGGTCGGCGTCGGGCAGTCGGAGGTCGACGTCGAGGAGGTGTGCGACACGGTCGCGGTCGTGGTCCAGCCGGCGTCCGGCGACACGCTCCAGTTCCTCAAGTCGGGAATCATGGAGGTGCCCGACGTCCTGGTGGTCACGAAGTCCGACCTCGGCGACGTCGCGCTGCGCGCCCGTCGCGACCTCGCCTCGGCGCTGCGGGCGCTGGGCGCGCGCGACACACCGGTGGTGAGCGTCTCGTCGCTGCCGCCCCCCGCCGGCATCGACGAC
>JBJMLK010000126.1:0-5590 GCA_045805345.1 Thermoleophilaceae bacterium
GCCGCGGCGTCGGACAGCCCGAGCGGCACGAGCAGCGTCTTGCCGTCGCCCGAGACCGCCAGGTGCTCGGGGTACGAGAGGGGGCTGCGGTGCAGCGGGAAGTCCTCGACCGGTGGCGCACCCTCCGGGGGCGGGACGCCGATCTGCCGCGTCTCCTTCGCCCTGCCGGTGATCTTCGAGTAGCTGAAGACGTGGATCACGTCGCCCTGGCCGCCGGGGAGCTTGGGCCGGCTCGTGCCCTTGTTGGTCGAGTCGGCGAGTCCCGAGACGTACGCCTTGCCGCCGTTCGGGTCGATCGTGACGCCGCCCGACGCGCCCGGCAGCGGGATCGTCTGCACGACCTTCGGGTTCTTCACGCGCACGATGCGGACGTCGTTGAGACCGGCGCCGGCCGAGACGGTCCAGTAGAAGCGGCCGTCCGGCGTGAGTGCGCCGCCCATCGGCACGTTGCCGACCTTCACGCTGGTGCCGTACGGCGTGAGGTGGCGCCCGCTGTTGACGATGTGGAGGCTCGGCCCGATCCGGCCGGGCACCGCGGCGAGGGCCACGGCGGACAGCGCCGCCGCGAGCGCGGCGAGTGCGAGCACGGCCACGAGCGCGCGGATCTTCAGGGAGCGGGGGAGGGGGAGGCGGGGCACTGCCACGAGCCAGCCTAGTCGCCGGGCGGCGCCGGAATCAACCGGGAAGGCGTAAGAGCGCTGACGGCGACATAGTTCCTGACCTCCGGTAACCTCACTTAAGTGAGGGAAGCTGGAGCGCTCAATCCGCGCACAGCCGCAGGACCGCCGTCGGCCGCGGAGCTCTCGCGCCGCACCTTCCTCAAGCGCGCCGGGCTCGCGAGCGCGGCCGCGCTCGCCGCTCAGCTGCCCGCGCTCATGGCGCGCGACCCGAGGTGGCTCGAGGCCGCCCTCGCCGCCGGGCCGGACCTCGTGCACGACACGTTCAACGGGCTGGTGGCGTTCGTGGTGCCCGGGCCCGACCGCTACTCGGTGGCGCAGGGTCACAGCTCGAGCACGCCCGGCGGCATCGCCGCCGGCGCCACGCAGGCCACGATCGACGCGCTCGACGCGTTCGTCGGCAGCCCGGCGGGTCCCGGCTTCCCGTCGTCGAGCGCCGTGACCGGCGGCCTGAACACGACCGCACTCACAGTGAACCCCGCGGCCACGGGCGGCGGATTCCCGTCGGCGTTCTCGCGCCTGTCGTTCGCCGAGAAGATCGAGGTCTTCAATCGCTTCGAGGCCAACACCGAGGGCACCGAGTTCCGCTACGTCTCCGGCGTCCTGATCGCGACGGTCGCCTTCGTCGCCTACTCCGAGGTCGGCGCGCTCGACCCGCGCACGCGCCGCCTCACGAAGAAGCCCGTGGGCTGGCGCATCTCCGGCTACGACGGCGTGAGCGACGCGCGCCATCAGCTGCGCGGCTACTGGCACGGTCGCAAGAGCGTGAAGACCGCGAAGCGCTACCGGACCGGGAGGTAGATCACTAATGCGCGACGCGATCATCGTCGGCGCGGGCGGCTGCGGCGCGGTGGTGGCCAAGGAGCTGGCAGCGCACGGGCTCGACGTGCTCGTGCTCGAGGCCGGCGGCCGCCACCTCCACCCGGAGAAGCAGTGGCGCCACTTCGAGAACGACGCCAACAACCCGGTGAGCGGCTACTTCCGCTGGGGGCCCTCGGACCGCTCGAAGTCGCCGTGGGCGCGCGAGACCCCCCAGAACTCGATGATCCTTCAGGTCGGCGGCGCCGGGGGCACGACCAAGCACTACTACGCGAACTCCCCGCGCGCGTACCCGGGAGTGTTCAGGGGCTACGACGGACCGGACCGCAGGGCGTACGACGGCGCCCACCGGTTCCCGTTCGGATACCGCGAGCTGATCCCGTACTACGAGTGGGTCGAGGTCACGCTGCCGGTGCAGACCGCCGCGATGGGCGTGAAGGAGGAGCGCTTCCTGCACGCGTCGGCCAAGCTCGGCCTGCCGCTCCAGACGACCAAGGACACGCTCCGCGCGGGCTACCGGCCCCAGGAGAACGCGATCCTCCAGCCCAAGGGCACCGCCGGTCGCACGAACGACGCGCACCGCGCCCGCTACCCCCACGCCCGCGGCTGCACCTTCTGCGGCTATTGCGTGCAGGGCTGCTTCGAGCCGCGCGGCGCGCCGCGCAACCTCGCGGCCAAGCGCTCGACCGACAACAGCTACCTGCCGATGGCGCTGACGGCCGACGCGTGGTCGAAGGGCGGTCGCCCGGTGGAGTTGATCGTCGACGCGTTCGTGACCGGGATCGGCACGGCCACCGAGGACGGCAACACGGTGGCGCGCAGCGTGACCTGGCGCAACACGCGCAGCGGCGAGACCGCGACCGAGCAGGCGCGCGTCGTGGTCCTGTCCGCCGGCGCGATCGAGAACCCGCGCCTGTGGCAGAACGCCGGGCTACCGAACCCGAACGACTGGGTGGGCCGCGGCTACACCGACCACTACTTCGAGTGGCTCACCGGCGTCATGCCGTACCGCACCGGCTCGAGCAAGGGGCCGGGGTCCGGCGCGCGGCTCGACTTCCCCGGCCGCGGCGCGCTCATGAACGTGGGCCTGCCGCCCGCGCTCCAGGCCTTCTCGAGCACGATGTCGGACGCCGGCATCGACGACGTGTACCTGAACGGCCACAGGAAGATGCCCGGGCTCGCGGGCAACGGCCGTCGCGTGGGCAACCCGCTGAAGTCGCTCCTCAGCGACATCGACCACCTGATGAACGTCTTCGTGATGACCGATGACGACGTCGAGGCGCAGAACCGGGTCAGCCAGTCGACCGGCTTGCCCCCGGACGAGCACGGCCCGGTGCCGAAGGTGGAGGTGCACTTCCGCGAGCGCACTGCGCGCACGGTGCGCAACCGCGAGTTCTTGGTCCGGCGGGCGGTCGACCTGCTGAAGCGCGCCGGCGCGCGTCACGTCTATCGCTTCAACTGGCCCGCGGTCGGCCTGCACCTGCACTCGACGATGCGGATGGGCACGAGCGCCTCGAATTCCGTGCTCGACGCGAACGCCGAGGCGCGCTTCGTGAAGCGGCTGTTCGTGGCCGACACCTCGGCGCTCGCCAACTCGCTGGGCGGCCCGAATCCGACGCTCACGGCGCAGGCGCTCGCGACCCGCACGGCCGAGAAGATCATCGTCCACTACTTCGGCGGCGACCCGTACGTGCGGACGGCGGCGCCCGTGCGCTCGACCGATGCCAAGGTCACGCGGGCCGTAGTGCGCCGGCACCTCTGAGCGCGCGGCCGTGCGGCGACTTCGCTGCAGCGCGGGCGGCCTGGCAACCGGGCTCGCGCTCGCCCTTGTGCTCGCCCCGGCGACCCCAGCGGCCGCGGCGCCCTACGGGAGCGGGTCCTTCGGCCGCTGGCACGGCGACCGCTACGGGCTGCCGGTGTACCGCTACGCGATCGACGAGGAGCGCGCGCCGCAGGCGGCCCGCCCGGAGCTGGTCGGGCTGCGCAGCGCGTGGCACCAGGTCGGCAACGACCGGCTGACGGCCGACGCGTTCAACCACGGCTACACCCAGCTCTGGGATCAGGAGCGGCTGTTCCAGTGGGCGAACCTGTACGAGCCGGCGCGCCACCACTACGCCGGCGGCTACGGCTACCTGCACGTGCGCGGCGGCCGCACGATCAGCACGCTCTACGACGACCGGCCGCGCGGCGCGCGCGTGACGCGCGACTTCGGCAGCGGCTACTACGCGCGCACGACTCGATCCGGCCGGCTCGCCGTGGCGGAGCGCGTCTACGCGCCGTTCGGCGACGACCCGCTGCTGCTGCACGACGTGCGGATCGTGAACCGCTCGAGCCGGCCGCTGAAGGCGTCCTGGTTCGAGTACTGGGACGTGAACCCGGCGTTCCCGCTGCCCGACAAGCCGGCGCGCGCCGGCAGCGGCCACGTGAACCGGCCGGTGCAGCAGATCCACCGCGCGATGGACTCGCCGCGCTGGGACCCGGGCGCGCGAACGCTCAGCGTGGCCCAGCGCCCGAGCGGCAACGTCTTCGTGCCGCTCAACCTGTTCGCGACGAGCGCCGGGCAGGAGGCCCCGGAGGAGGCGCTGACGCCGATCACGGGGACCGACGAGCGCCCGCTGACGATCTTCGCGGCGGCGCTGGCCGGCCCGCTCGGCGGGTACGACACCGACGTCGGCGCGTTCTTCGGCTCGGGTGGCCGCGCCCGCCCGCAGGCCGTCGCGGCGGACCGCGCGTCGCGCTCGATCGCCCCGCCGGTGACCGAGCAGCAGGACGGCGGCCGGACGCTGTTCGCGATGCGCGCGCCGGTGCGCGTGCGCCCGCACGGGTCGGTCACGCTGCGCTACGCGTACGGCATCGCGCGGCCGGAGGCGGTCGCGCCGCTGGTGGCCCGCTACCGCGCCCGCCCGCACCCGTTCGACTCGAGCGAGCGGGCGTGGGCACGGTTCGTGCCACAGGCGTCGTTCGGTAAGCGCTTCTCCTGGCTCGCGCGCGAGTTGCGCTGGCAGGGCTACCTGCTCCGCTCCTACGCCGTCTACGACGACGGCTGCGGCCACCACGTGATCGACCAGGGCGGCTACTACCAGTACGGGCTCACCTACCAGGGCTCGTACCGCGACCCGCTCATGCACGCGCTGCCGATGATCTACCTCGATCCGTGGCTCGCGCGCGAGACGATCCTCTACTCGGCGCAGGAGCAGCGCGCCGGCACGGGCCAGATGCCGTACGCCATGTACAGCCTCTGCCGCCCACTCGAGATCGGCACCTCGGCGGACATGGACGTCTGGCTCCTGCTGGCCACGGCCGAGTACGTGCTCGCCACGCGCGACACCGGCGTGCTGCGCGAGCCGGTGCGCTTCGCCGACCACGACGCCGCCACGCTCTGGCAGCACATGAAGCTGGCCGTGCACCACCAGGAGGACGTCGTCGGCCGCGGCCCGCACGGCGGCTACAACGCGATGCAGCTCGGCGACTGGGCGGACTTCATCACCCAGTACCAGGGGATGACCGAGTCGACGATCGTGCCCGGACAGGTCGCTGTCGCCTACCGGCGGCTGGCGCAGGTGGCGGACCTGACGGGTGACCGTGCCTTCGCGCACCGGCTGCGCACGCTGGCGACGGGCCTCGAGCGCGCGGTTCGGGCTCAGTGGAACGGCCGCTGGTTCGTGCGCGGCTACGCGGGTGACCGCAAGATCGGAGACGGCGCGATCTTCGGCGACATGCAGCCGTGGGCGATCCTCTCGCGCTCGGCCACGCGGCGGCAGTCGGCCTCCATCCTGCGCGCAACGCGACGCTTCCTGACCGGCGTGGGCGCGCCGCTGATGCTTGGCCGCCGGCCGCGGATCGGGTCGGCGCAGGTGCCGGCCAACGACGACCCGGGCGTGCACGAGCACTACTCGTCGGCCTCGTCGGAGCCGGTGTTCAGCGTCGGCGGCGACAACGCGGGCTTCGTGGGCGGGACCTGGCAGGTGGTGAACGGCTGGCTGGTGTGGGCGATGTCGTCGCTGGCCGACCGCGTGCCGGGCGCGCGCGAGTTCGCGTTCGACGAGTGGCGGCGCAACACGCTCGCCGCGCACGCCGCCGCCTTCCCGCGCGCC
>JBJMLK010000127.1:0-3743 GCA_045805345.1 Thermoleophilaceae bacterium
GCAAGAGCGCTCCTGACGCAGACGCCGAGTAGCTCACGGGGTTCGGTCAATGCGGTGCCCCGAATGCGGATTCGACAACACCGAAGGTGCGAACTACTGCCAGAAGTGCGGCGCGTTCCTGAGCGACGTGCAGGAGGAGTCCGAGGACACCACCGCGGCCTGGCAGCTCGACGAGACAGGCGACATCCGGCCGCTCGAACCCGAGGCGGTCGCGCAGGCGGGCACGCTCGTGATCCGCTCCGGCGGCGGGCGCTCGGGTGAGACGTTCCAGATCGCGGGCGACCAGATGCGGATCGGCCGCAGCCCCGACGCCGAGGTCTTCCTCGACGACGTCACCGTGTCGCGCAATCACGCGCTGCTGGTGCGCCGCCGCGACGGCCTGTTCATCGACGACCTCGGCTCGCTCAACGGGACCTACGTGAACCGGCGCCGGATCGAGTCGCACAAGCTCGTGGACGGTGACGAGCTCCAGATCGGCAAGTACAAGCTCACCTACCTCGGCTGATGGCGGAGATCGACACCGGGGCCGAGGCCGGCGCGCCCGCACGCGACGACGAGTCGCAGCCGCCCGCGCGCACCGAGCGCCAGAAGGCGCTCACGATCGGCGCGGTGTGCGCGTCGCTCGAGCGGGAGTTCCCGGACATCTCGATCTCGAAGATCCGCTACCTCGAGGACCAGAAGCTGCTCACGCCGCGGCGCACGCAGGGCGGCTATCGCCTCTACGCACCGGCCGACGTCGCGCGCCTGCGCACCATCCTGCGCCTGCAGCGCGACGAGTTCCTGCCGCTGCGGGTGATCCGCCAGGAGCTGGCCGCCGGGCGCGCGGAGACGGAGGTATCGCCGCGCGGCAAGGGCCCCGACGCGCGAGCGCTGCGGCGGGCGAGCGTCGCGGTGACCGGCGAGGGCGCGCTCTACAAGCTCAGCGACGTGCTCGACGAGACCGGCGCCGACCCGAAGCTCGTCAAGGAGCTCGAGGACTACGGCGTGATCAAGGGGCGAGTGCGCGACGGCGACACGTACTACGACGACACCGAGCGCGAGATCGTCCGCGCGGTCACCGAGCTCGCGCGCTTCGGTGTCGGCGGCCGCAACCTCCGCGTGTTCCGCACCTCGGCCGACCGCGAGGCCGCGCTGCTCGAGCAGATCCTCGCGCCCGCGCTGCGGTCGCGGAACCCCGACCGGCGCAAGGAGGCGGTCGAGGCGCTCGAGAACCTCGCGGCGATCGCCTCGCACCTGAAGTACCTGCTGCTGGTGCGGGACCTGCGCAACATCGCCGGCTGAGGATGACCGGTCCCGGTCATCCACCCGTGACCGGCACGCTCGACCTCCGCGACCGCATCGAGGACATCCCCGACCACCCGAAGCCGGGAATCGTCTTCCGCGACGTAACGCCACTGTTTCTGGACGCCGAGGCGCTCGGCCACGCGATCGCGCTGCTGGCCGCCTGGGCCGGTGATCGCGACGTGGACTACGTGGTCGCCGCCGAGGCGCGCGGGTTCGTGCTGGGCGCCGCGATCGCGGCGCGCATCGGCGCCGGCTTCATCCCCGCGCGCAAGCCGGGCAAGCTGCCGCGCGAGGCGATCTCGGTGGAGTACGCGCTTGAGTACGGCGTGGACGCCCTCGAGGTCCACCGCGACGCGCTGTCCGGCGGCGCCCGCGTGCTCGTACACGACGACCTGATCGCCACCGGCGGCACCGCCGAGGCGCTCTGCCGGCTGGTGGAGAGCGCCGGCGCCACGGTGGCGGGCTGCGCCTTCCTGGTCGAGCTGGCGGCGCTCGGTGGCCGCGAGCGGCTCGGCGACTACGACGTGCACAGCCTCGTGGTCTACGACTCGGACTGATGCCGACCGTGGCACGCGCTCGAACCGTTCCCGCCGGTCCTGAGGAGGTGTGGGAGCTGCTCGTGGACCCGTACCACCTGCCTCGCTGGTGGCCGCGTGTGGAGCGCGTCGAGGACGCCAGCGCGAACGCCTGGACCACCGTGATGCGCTCCTCGAGTGGCCGCGCCGTGCGCGCCGACTACACGCGCACCGACGCCCGCCGGCCGCGCCGGCTCGTCTGGCGCCAGGAGCTGGACGAGACGCCGTTCGAGCGCGTGTTCGCGGAGGCGTCCACCGAGGTGCAGCTCGAGCCGGAGGGCGACTCGGCCACGCGCGTGGAGCTGCGGTCCGTGCAGCGCCTGCGCGGGCGCTCGCGCTTCGGCGGCTTCCTCGCCCGCCGAGCGGCGCGGCGGCAGCTCGACGCGGCGCTCGACGGGCTCGAGCGGGTCTTCGCCGGCGAGCGGAGCGACGCGTGATCGGCGGCGAGGCGCCGATGCGCTGGTGGGGCTGGGGCGAGCCGCCCGAGCCCGTCGCGCCGTCGCGGGCGGGCGAGGCGCTCCTGCGCGAGGAGCTCGGACTCTCCGACGGGCCGGCACAGGAGCCGCCCGCGATCGAGGACGTCCGGCTGCCGGACTCGCGCTTGGACGAAGCCGCGGCGGACGCGCTGCGCGCCGCGGTCGGCCCCGAGCACGTGCAGACGGACAGGCTGAGCCGGATCCGCCGCGCGGCCGGGCGTGGCTACCCGGACCTTCTGCGGCTGCGCCAGGGCGACGCGTCGGAGGCGCCCGATGCGGTGGTGGCGCCCGGCTCGGCCGGCGAGGTCGCGGCGGTGCTCGAGGCCTGCGGCGAGGCGGGGATCGCCGTCGTGCCGTTCGGCGGCGGCACGAGCGTGGTCGGCGGCGTGGCGGGGCTCCACGACGGCTTCGAAGCGGCCATCGCACTCGACCTGTCGCGGCTCGACTCGCTGTCCACCGACCGCCAGTCGCTCACCGCCACGATCGGCGCGGGCCTGTCCGGCCGCCTCGCGGAGGCACGGCTGCAGGCGCGCGCGCTGACGCTCGGCCACTTCCCGCAGTCCTTCGAGTACGGCAGCGTGGGCGGCTACGTGGCCACGCGGTCGGCCGGCCAGGCGTCGACGGGCTACGGGCGGGTGGACAAGCTGGTGCTGGGGCTGCGGATGACGGCGCCCGCCGGCGAGATCGTGGTCCAGCCGATGCCGGGCACGGCGGCGGGCCCCTCGCTGCGCGAGCTGATCGTCGGCTCCGAGGGGGCCTTCGGCGTGATCACCGAGGCCACGCTCGCCGTGCGCCCGCTGCCGCGCATGCGCCGCTACGAGGGCTGGTCGTTCGAGAGCTTCGCCGCCGGCTGCGACGCCTTCCGCGCGCTCGAGCACGAGCACGCGGCGCCGGACGTCGCGCGACTCTCCGACGAGGAGGAGACGCGCCTGGCGATGGCCATGTCGAGCAGCGGCTCGCTGGCCGAGCGCGCCGGCCGCGCGTACCTGCGCGCGCGGGGACACGGGCGTGGCTGCATCGTGATCGTCGGCTGGGAGGGGGAGGAGGCCCAGGTGGCCGGCCGGACGGCCGACGCCGCGCGGGTGCTGCGGGCCGGCGGCGGCTTGGCGCTGGGCACGCGGCCCGGCCGCTCGTGGCTGCGCTCGCGCTATCTCGGCCCCTACCTGCGCGACGTCCTGCTCGGCCGCGGGATCCTCGCCGAGACGCTCGAGACCGCCACCACGTGGAGCGGCCTGCAGGGGCTGCATGACGCGGTCACGCGGGCACTCCAGGAGTCGCTGCGCGGGCACGGGACGCCGCCGCTGGTGGGCTGCCACGTGTCGCACCTCTACCCCGCGGGCGCGTCGCTCTACTTCACGTTCATGGCGCGGGCGCTCCCCGGCCGTGAGCTCGACCAGTGGCGGTCCGC
>JBJMLK010000128.1:0-4088 GCA_045805345.1 Thermoleophilaceae bacterium
CCGGCTGGTGCGCGCCGCGGGCGAGGGCGGGGCCGAGGCGGTGCGCATGTCGGTGGCGGAACTGTCCGCCGCTCTGGCCTGAGATCGGCGTTAGCTTGTGAAGATGAGAGGGGGTGGGTCGAAAAGCGTCAGCCATGCTGACGGGATTCGACACACCCCCGCTTGGGCGGCCGTTATTGCGCTGTTGTTGGTCCTGGCCACCGCGGCGATGGCAGCCGATCGCAGGCGCCCGGACCTCGAGCTCGCCCGCCTCACCGGCGCGCCCGTGCAGATCGCCACCCGCGCGGGCTTCACCGTCGGCACCGAGGTGAAGAACCGCGGCGGCGCCCGTTCGGGGCCGGCCACCGTGCGCTTCCTGCTGACCCGCCCTGGCACCCGCACGAGGATCGGCTCGCGGAGCGTCCCGGCCCTCGCGCCGGGTGGCGTGTCGAAGCGCAGCACCGGGCTCAGCGCCTCGGTCGCGCCCGGCACCTGGCGGCTCGTGGCGTGCGTGCGCGGCCATTGCCGCGCCGCCAAGCGAACCACACGGGTCACGCGCCGGCCGGCGCCGACGCCGCCCGCTCCGGTGACCCTCACGAGCCCGCCCGACGGCGCCCTGATCGCGCGCCGCAGGCCGCTGCTGGCGGGCGCCGCCGACCCCGGCGGTCCAGTCACGGTGGTGATCGCGCGCGGATCGAGCAGCACGACCGCCACCGCGCGGCCGCGCAGCGACGGGCGCTGGAGCACGCAGCCTTCGGCCCCGCTGGCCGACGGGGCCTACACCGCCCGGGCGCGGCAGGGGGGCCGGATCTCGGCCGCCCGCTCGTTCACGATCGACGCCACGGCCCCGAAGGTCACGATCGACCACCCGGCCGACGGCGGCACCACCAACCTCATGGCGTTCGACGGCGACGCGGGCGACGGCGGGCCGGTCACGGCGCGGCTCTCGAACGGCACCGCGCTCCCGGTCGACCGGAGCGGGCCGAGGTGGTCCGCGCTCGCGACCCCGCTCGACCCCGGCAGCTACACGCTCACCGCCGAGCAGCGCGACGCCGCCGGCAACGTCGGCCGCGCCACCGCGCAGTTCACGGTCCCGTTCAGCCTGCTGGCCGCGGGCGACATCGCGGCGTGCGACTCGAGCGGTGACGAGGCGACCGCCGCCATCCTCGCCCAGCGTGCCGGGACGATCGCGACGCTGGGCGACAACGCCTACGACTCGCCGCCGGAGGCCGACCCGTACCCCGACTGCTACGACCCGAGTTGGGGCCCGTTCAAGCCGCGCACGATGCCCGCGGCGGGCAACCACGAGTACGAGGACAGCCTCGCCGCGGCGGACTACTTCACCTACTTCGGCACCTCCGCGGGCGCACCCGGCGCCGGCTACTACAGCTACGACGTGGGCGCCTGGCACGTGATCGTCCTCAACACGAGCGACAACTGCTCCCAGGTGGGGTGCTCGGCGGGGTCGCCGCAGGAGACCTGGCTGCGCGCCGACCTGGCCACCCACTCAGACGCCAAGTGCACGCTGGCGTACTTCCACCACCCGCGCTTCAGCAGCTACCTCGGGGCCGACACCAGGGTGCAGCCACTCTGGGAGGCGCTCCGCGACGGCGGCGCCGACCTGGTGCTGAACGGCCACGCGCACGACTACGAGCGCTTCCCGCCGCTCGCCCCCGACGGCACGGCGGACCCAGCCGGCGGGATCACCGAGATCATCGCCGGCACCGGCGGCCGCAGCCACCACACGTTCCCCCAGCAGGTGGACCCGAGGAGTCTGGTGCGCAACGACGACTCCTACGGCATCCTGGACCTCACGCTGCGCCCGGCCGGCTGGTCGTGGGAGTTCCTGCCGGCCGCCGCCGCCAGCTTCACGGACGGCGGAAGCGCCGACTGCCACTGATAGGGTCACGCGCCGTGCTGGTGGTGGTGTCACTAACGATCGGGCTCGTCGTGTGGATCGTCCTCTGGGCGCTCGGCGCGAAGAGCTTCGACGCCTTCATGATCACGATGCTGCTGGTGGTCGTGGCCGCGACGATCCGGATCGCGGAGCCGTACGTGCGCGAGCGCCTGCGGCCCTAGCCGAAGAAGGCCGCCGCCGCCTCGTAGTCCTCGGGCGGCACCGTCCGCAGCTCGGCCACGGCCTCGCCGAGCGGCACCAGCTCGATTCGCTGCCCGCGCAGCGCCGCCATCGTGCCCCAGCGCTCGTCGGTGGCGGCGCCGATCGCCGCCACGCCCAGCCGGGTGGCCAGCACGCGGTCGAACGCGGTCGGCGAGCCGCCGCGCTGGATGTGCCCGAGCACCGTCGCGCGGGTCTCGAAGCCCGTGCGCTCCTCGATCTCGCGCTCGAGCAGCTGGCCGATGCCACCGAGCCGCGCGTGGCCGAACTCGTCCACGCGCCCGCCGATCGTCTCGAGCGTGCCCGCCGCCGGGGTGGCGCCCTCGGCCACCACGACGATCGCGAAGTAGCGCCCGCGGCCGTGGCGGCGCTCGATCAGCCGGCAGACCTCCTCGATGTCGAACGGCCGCTCGGGAATCAGGATCACGTCGGCCCCGCCGGCCAGGCCGGAGTGCAGGGCGATCCAGCCGGCGTGGCGGCCCATCACCTCCACCACCATGTTCCGGTGGTGGCTCTCGGCCGTGGTGTGCAGGCGGTCGATCGCATCGGTCGCCACCTGCAGAGCGGTGTCGAACCCGAACGTCATGTCGGTTCCGCCCAGGTCGTTGTCGATCGTCTTCGGCACGCCCACCACCGGCACGCCGTCGTCGTGCAGGCGCGCCGCGGCGCCCAGCGTGTCCTCACCGCCGATGGCGATCAGGCCGTCCACGTCGTGCTCGCGCATCGTCGCGCGGATCCTGTCGACGCCGTCCTCGCGGCCGAACGGATTGGTCCGCGACGAGCCGAGGATCGTGCCGCCGCGCGGCAGGATGCCGCGGACCGACTCGATCGTCAGCTCCTCGACGGCGCCCTCGAGCGGACCCCGCCAGCCGTCGCGGAAGCCTAGGATCGAGTGCTCGTGCTGGTCGATCCCCTTGCGGACGACGGCGCGTATCACCGCGTTCAGCCCGGGGCAGTCACCACCGCCTGTGAGCACGCCGATCCGCATCCGGAGAGCAACATATTCGAGCGCAGCGGCCCTCGCGGCGCTGGCCGCGACGGCGCTGCTCGCGGGCTGCGGCTCGGAGGCGCGCCCGCGCCCCACGCGCCGCGGCGCGCTGACCGTCTATTCGAGCCTGCCGCGCAGCGGGGTCTCGGCGCGGGCCGCTGACGCCGTCGGCGCCGGCGCGCGACTTGCGCTGGCCGACGCCCACGGCCGCGCCGCGGGGCGCACCGTCCGGCTCGTGGAGCTCGATAGCGCGGCGCCCGACGGCGAGGCGTGGGACCCCGACGCGGTCGAGGCGAACGCGCGCCGCGCCGCCGCCGACGCGAGCGCGGTCGCGTACCTGGGCGAGCTGGACCTGGGCGCCTCAGCGGTGTCGGTGCCGGTCACGAGCGCCGCCGGGCTGCTCCAGGTGGCGCCCGGCGACGGTCTGACCACGCTCACGCGCCGCGACCCGGCCGAGCCCGAGGAGCTGCCCGCCCGCTACTACCCGCGTGGCATGCGGACCTTCGCGCGCGTGGTGCCGACCGACGCCGACCAGGCGCGTGCGCTGGTCGGCTGGGTGCGCTCGCGCGGGCTCCGCAGCCTCGCGATCGTCCGCGACGACCGCCTCTTCGGCCGCGAGCTGGCGGCCGAGGCCGGCGACGCCGCGAACGCCCTGCACGTGAAGGTGACCGGGGTGGAGGAGGCGCGCCGGCGCGACGCCGACTACGCCAGCGTGGCCCGCGACGTGGCGGAGCGGCGCCCGCGCGCCGTGCTCTACACGGGCCTCGGTGACCGCGACGGCGACCGGGTGCTGGCCGCGCTGCGGCGAGCGATGCCGGCGGTGGCCCTCTACGGCACGAGCGCCCTCGCGGCGTCGCCGGGCGAGAGGGGCGCGCCGCCGGCCGACGTGCTGCGGCCCGTGGCGCCGCCGGCCAGCTACCCGCCGGCCGCGCGCCGGGTGCTGCACCGGCTCGAGGCGCGCGCGGGCGCGCCGGTGGCCGCCGACGCCCTGCTCGGCTACTCCGC
>JBJMLK010000129.1:0-25688 GCA_045805345.1 Thermoleophilaceae bacterium
CGTCGAGGTGCGCGAGGGCTCGATGGGCCGGCCGGTGCCGGGGTGGGAGGTGGCCGTGCTCGATGAGGACGAGCGGCCGCTCCCGCCTGGCGAACGCGGAGAGATCTGCCTGCGCGCGCGCTCGAACCCGCACTACCCGCTCGGCTACTGGAACCGGCCCGAGGACACCGAGGAGGTCTTCGGCGGCGACTGGTTCCACACCAAGGACGCCGCCCAGGTCGATGAGGATGGCTACTTCTGGTACGCGGGCCGAGCCGACGACGTGATCATCTCGGCCGGCTACCGGATCGGCCCGTTCGAGGTCGAGTCGGCGTGCGTCGAGCACCCGGCCGTGCTCGAGGCAGCCGCCGTGGCGTCGCCCGACCCCAAGCGCGGCGACATCGTGAAGGCGTTCGTGGTGCTGGCCGCGGGGCACGAGGCGAGCGACGAGACCGCCGACGCGATCAAGCTATTCGTCCGCGAGCGGCACTCGGCCTACGCCTATCCTCGTGAGATCGAGTTCGTGGACGATCTGCCCAAGACGCTCACCGGCAAGATCCGCCGCGTCGAGCTGCGAGAGGCGGAGCGGGAGCGCAAGGCGGCGCGCGCATGAGACGGCCGGCGCTCGCCGCGGTGGTGGCGCTCCTCGCGCTGCCCGCCGCGGCCGGCGCCGCGCCTCCGCTGAAGCCGTTCGGGCACGTCTGCAAGGACGAGAACGCGGTCCGCTTCTGCGACACGCAGAACGACTCGAAGCGCGTGCGGAGCTTCGACGGCGTGCCGATCGACGTGGACGTGACGCTGCCCGCCACCGGTGACGGGCCGTTCCCGACACTCGTGCTGATGCACGGCTACCCCGGCAGCAAGACCAACTTCGAGAGCGCCACGCCGGACCCGGCCGGCACCGGCTTCCACTACAACAACAACTACTTCGCGCGACAGGGCTACGCGGTGGTCACGCCCAGCGCACGGGGGTTCGGCCGCTCCTGCGGCGCGGCCGACTCGCGCACCTCGCCGGAGTGCGACAGGGGCTGGATCCACTTCGCCGACCAGCGCTACGAGCTGCACGACGTGCAGTACATGCTCGGGCTGCTCGCCGACGAGGGCGTGACCGACCCGCAGCGCATCGGCGTATCCGGCATCAGCTACGGCGGGCTCCAGTCGGCGCAGCTCGCGTTCATGCGCGACAAGGTCCGGCGGCTCGACGGCACGTTCGTGCCGTGGCGCAGCCCGAAGGGCAAGCCGATGCGGATCGCCGCCGCCTGGGTCCGCTGGGCATCCGGCGAGCTGATCTACTCGCTGATCCCGAACGGGCGGCTGCTGAGCACGGACTGGCGGGCGGCGGACCGGCCGGTCGGCGTGGAGAAGGAGTCGCTGCTCAACATCCTCTACCTCGGCGGCGCCGCCGTGGGCTACATCGCACCGGCGGGCGCCGACCCCACCGCGGACCTCGCCAACTGGCGCGGGCGGGCCAACCAGGGCGAGCCCTACGGACCGCGGGTCGCAGGATTCGAGCGGCAGTTCCGCCGCTTCAAGGGAGTGTTCGGCCTAAAGGGGGCGCCGGTCCCGCTGATGATCCAGGACGGCTGGACGGACCCGGTATTCCCGGCGCAGGACGCGTTGCGCCTGTACAACCGGGCCCGCGACGGGAGAAAGAACGCGCCCGTGGTGATGCAGCTCGGCGACATCGGCCACTTCACGGGCGGCGAGGCGCCGGGGCAGTACTCGCGCTTCAACGACGAGGGCGCCGAGTTCCTCGCGCGCCACGTGTTGGGCGTGGGCGGCGGGATCCTGCCGGGGTCCGTCGAGGTGTACGGGCAGGGCTGCCCGAAGGGGCAGCTCGGCTTCGGGCCGATCAGGGCGAGGAGCTACGGCGCGCTCGCTCGCGGGAGCTTCCGGCTCGGGTTCGACAAGGCGCGCACGCTCGCACCGCACGAGGGCGATGCGATCGATGCGGCGATCGACCCGGTCTCTCCTCCCGAGGACCGCTGTGCGCGCATCGCCGCCCGGCGGTCGGCGAACGGGGTCGTGATGACGCGCAGGTCGCGCGGCCTGACGATGGTCGGGCTGCCGGCGGTGCGGGCCACCGTGAAGACCAGCGGCAGGTTCGGGCAGATCGACGCCCGGCTCTGGGACGTCGCCGGCGGCAAGCAGCGGATCGTCGACTACGGCGTCTACCGGCTCACGCCCAATCAGAAGGGCAGGATCGCCTTCCAGCTGTTCGGGAACGGCTACCGGTTCCCGAAGGGCCACACGGTCAAGCTCGAGCTGACCGGCAGCAGCTCGCCGCTGTTCCGCGCCAGCAACGGCACGTTCGCGGTCAAGCTCTCGCGCGTGCGCGCGAGCATCCCCACACGCGAGCGGCCGGGCAGGTCGCGGCGGATCGCGAAGCCGACGAAGCTGCGCTAGCTAGTCTCGAGGCGTGGCCAAGCTCTACGACGCGATCGACGAGCACTGGCGCGAGTGGATAGCGCGCCAGCCGCTGTTCTTCGTCGGCACGGCGCCGCTCGCCGGCGACGGGCGCGTGAACGTGTCTCCGAAGGGGCCGATCGGCTCGCTGAGCGTGCTCGACGAGCACACCGTGGCGTACCTCGATCTGACCGGAAGCGGCGCGGAGACGATCGCGCACCTGCGCGAGAACGGGCGGATCGTGGTGATGTTCTGCGCGTTCGAGGGGCCGCCACGGATCCTGCGGCTGCACGGACGCGGCGAGGTGGTGATGGCCGGCGACCCGCGGTTCGACGAGCTGATCGCGCGCGGCGGGTTCGAGGCGCCAGGTCCCGCCGAATACCGCCGTTCGATCGTGGTCGTGAACGTGGAGCGGATCGCCGACTCGTGCGGCTACGGCGTGCCCCTGATGAGCTACGAGGGCGAGCGCCCGCACCCCGAGGCCTGGGCCGAGAAGAAGCTGCGGGCCGGTGGCGCCGACGCCATCCGCGAATACCAGCGCCAGAAGAACTCTGAGTCGATCGACGGGCTGCCGGCCGTCGAGCTACCGGCCGAGCGCGTCTAGCGCCTCGGCCGGGTCGGGCAGGTCGCCCGCGTAGGCGGGCAGGTGCCGCCAGCGCACGATGCCGTCGGCGTCGACGGCGAAGGTGCCGGCGGTCTGCCAGCGCGTGCCGTCGGGGTGGCGGTTGCGGATCCCCTCGCTTGCGAGCCGCGCGACGTCGCCGAGCGAGCGGCGCCCCATGAAGTGACCGAGGCTCGTGCGGCCGAGGCCCCAGGTGGCGTAGTGCACGCGTTCGCGGTCGATCAGCACACGGATGCCGGGAAGGCCGCCGATGGCGTCGCGCCAGCGGGCGGTGGCCTCGGTGCCGGCGTGGCTCACCACGACCCACTCCACGTCCGGCTCCGCCGCCGCGGCGTCGCGCAGCGCTCGCGCCGTGGCCTCGGCGAACGGGCAGCCCGTGTGGCGCAGGAAGGCGACGACCGCCGCCCGGTCCTCGGGCAGCCCGGGATCCGGCAGCTCGCGCGCGGGCTCGCCCGGCTCGGGCGGGTTCGCCGTGGGGAGGGGCAGGGGCGGAAGGAAGGTCTTCAGGTTCACGGGCCGATCCAGTCTTGCAAGGGCAGGGCGTCGGCCGCCGTCTCGATGGTGGAGGGGCTGGTGAGGGGGAGGCCGGCCACGGTCACGTCTCCCAGTTGAGCGATCGTGCTTCGGTTGGAGCGCTCCATCGCCGTGGGCTCGTCGGGCCACGGCGTCATCACCACCGCCTTGACCGCGAGCCCCGCCGCGCGCGCCGCCTCGATCGTGAGCAGCGTGTGGTTGATCGTCCCTAGCCCCGGCCGCGCGGCGATCACCAGAGGCAGGCCCAGGTCGAGCGCGAGGTCGCGGATCGAGTAGCCGGTCGTGAGCGGCACCATGAGCCCGCCGACGCCCTCGCAGACCAGCGCGTCCGCGTGCTCGCCGGCCGCCCGCGCCGCGCGCACCAGCGCGTGCGGCTCGATCGTCGTGCCGGCCTGCTCGGCGGCCAGGTGCGGCGAGACGGGCGGTCCGAAGCGCAGCGGCGCGACGTCGCCGGGCGACTGCCCCGCGCTGGCCACCTGCGCGAGCAGCTCGTGGTCGCGCGGCCAGTCGCCGGGGTCGTCGTCGAGACCCGTGACGACGGGCTTGAACGCCGCCACTCGCTCACCGCGCGCGGCCAGCGAGGCGCAAACAGCGGCGGTGACGACGGTCTTCCCGACCTCCGTGTCGGTCCCCGTGACGAAGAGCCCGCGCATCAGTGATCACTTAAGCCGGCTATGACCGGCTCAAGTGAACAATCGACGTCCGACGCACCCGTAATTGCCGCCGTGGGGCGACGCTACGCGGCGTCGCGCAGGTGGTCGTAGACCGCCGCCGCCCGCCGCGCCGCCGGCCGCCGCTCGACCGGCACGGGCGGCGTGGCGCGCAGCGCGTCCGCGAGCACCGACGCCGCGCGGCGCAGCTCGCTCCGCGTGTGCGATGCCATCACGGCGAGCCGCAGGCGGGAAGTGCCGTCGGGCACGGTCGGGGGACGGATCGCCTGGGCGAAGACGCCCTCGGCGAGCGCGCGCTCGCAGGCGGCCATCGCTTCGCCCGCGTCGCCCACCACGAGCGGCACGATCTGGGTCTCCGACTCGCCGCACTCCACGCCGCGCGCCGCGAGCGCCTCGCGCAGTGCCGCCGCGTTGCGGCTCAGCTTGTCCACGCGCTCGGGCTGCTCGCGCAGGATCTCGAGCGCGGCCATCGCCGCTGCGGCGGCCGGCGGCGGCAGCGCCGTGGAGAAGATCAGCGTGCGCGCGCGGTTGACGAGGAACTTCGCCATCTGGCGGTCGCAGCAGACGTAGGCGCCGTAGGAGCCGAGCGCCTTGCCGAGCGTGCCCACGACCAGGTCGACCTCGCCCTCGAGCCCGGCGTCGGCCACCGCGCCGCGCCCGCCGGGCCCGACGCAGCCGGTGGCGTGCGCCTCGTCGACCATCACGCGCGCGTCGTAGCGAGCGCCGAGCTCGACGATCTCCTCGAGCGGCGCGACGTCGCCGTCCATCGAGAAGACGCTGTCGGTCACGATCAGGCTGCCGCGGCCGTCGGCCTGCTCGAGTCCCCACTCGAGGTGCTCGACGTCGCGGTGGCGGTACACGAACGTGTCGGCGCGCGCGAGGCGGCAGCCGTCGACGATGCTCGCGTGGTTGAGCGAGTCGCTGAACACCACGTCGCCCTCCTGCGCGAGCGCCGAGATGGTGCCGGCGTTGGCGAGGTAGCCGGAGCCGAACAGCACGCACGCCGGCGAGCGCTTGAACGCGGCGAGCTGCTCCTCGAGGCGGCGGTGGACCGTCATGTTGCCCGACACGAGCCGCGACGCCCCGGCGCCCGCGCCCCAGCGCATGGCCGCGTCGGCCGCGGCCTCGCGCACGCGCGGGTGATCGGCCAGGCCGAGGTAGTTGTTCGAGCACAGCAGTAGGACCGGCTTGCCGTCGAGCAGCACCCGCGCGCCCTGCGGACCCGAGATCAGGCGCAGCCGACGGTAAAGGCCGCGCTCGCGAAGCTCGTCGAGGAGCTCCGCGACGTCGCTCAACCCGCTCTCCCTGCGCCGGCGGGCCGCGCTGCGCGCGCGCTCGCCGCCACCTGCACGACCTCCGGGAACGCGTTCGGCGCCCCGTCGGGCCGCGGCGGCACCGACGCCTTCTTGCGGTGCCGCAGCTGCGTGGCCGGGTCCCACATCGGCGCCTCGTCCTGGTGGTCGATCAGGTCGTCGATCGGCGTGCGAGGCGTGGCGCCGTCGAGCCACCCGTCGCGGTTGTCGGGCCGCGGGTTGGCGCCGTTGTCGGGCTGGCGGGCGGTGTTGAGCCCGAGCTCCTCGAACATCGCGCGGTCGTCCTCCGGCTCGGAGCCGAGGGTGGTGAGGAAGTTGCCCATCATCACCCCGTTGAGTCCGGCCTTGACCGCCAGCGGCTGGAGCTCGCCGAGGTTCTCGATCCGCCCGCCGCAGAGCCGGAAGAGCGCGCCGGGGATGATCAGCCGGAAGATCGCGATCCACTTGACCGCCTCCCACGGGTCCATGTAGTCGCGGTCGCCGAACTTGGTGCCCGGGCGCGGGTTGAGGAGGTTGATCGGGACGCTCGTAGGGTCGAGCGCGGCCAGCTCGAACGCCATCTGGACCCGCTGCTCGCGGCTCTCGCCGAGGTTGAGGATGCCGCCCACGCAGGTCTCGAGCCCGGCCTCGCGCACCGCCTCGATCGTGCGGATCCGGCCCTCGTACCTGACGGTCGTGGAGACCTCGTCGTAGTACGACTCCGCCGTCTCCACGTTGTGGTGCACGCGCTGGATCCCGGCGTCCTTCAGGGCCTTCGCGCGGTCCTTCGACATGTGGCCGATCGACGCGCAGCGCTTGAGGTTGGTGTGCTCGGCCACGAGCCGCGCGCCCTCGACCACGTTCTGGAAGTCGCGCTTCGAGAGCCCCTGACCCTGGGTGACCATGCAGAAGCGGTGGGCGCCGGCGGCCTCCGCCGCGCGCGCGTGCTCGAGGATCTGGTCCGGCGTCATCATCGCGTGCATCGGCGTGTCCGCCTCGGCGAACCGCGACTGCGCGCAGAACCCGCAGTCCTCGGCGCAGCCGCCCGACTTGGCGTTGACCAGCGAGCACATGTCGGTGGAGTCGCCGAACCGCTCGACCCGCGCCTCGAACGCGCGGTCGACCAGCGCCTCGATCTCGGCGTGGTCTTCGATCTGCCCGAGGGCGATCGCTTCCTCGTAGGTGATGAGCGGCTGCGGCACCGGCTCCCGCAAGGTAAGTGCCGTGGCGGACGGCTCCGCCCGTTAGCTTCTACCGCCCCTTCCACTGCGGCGGTCGCTTCTCCGCGAAGGCGCGGATGCCCTCCACGAAGTCGCCCGAGGTGAAGCACGACTCGCGCAGCCGCACCATCCGCCGCGCCACGTCCTCCGGCAGCGAGATCCCGTAGGCCCGCAGCGTGCGCATGATCTCCTTGTTGCCCGCGAGCGAGAGCGGCGAGTTGCCGCCGATCTCGGCCGCCATCGCGAGGGCGGCGCCGTCGAGCTCGTCAGGGTCGACCACGTGGTTCACCAGGCCGAGGCCGTGCGCGCGGTCGGCGTCGACGTTGCGGCCTACATAGAAGAGCTCGCTCGTCGCGCCGACGCCGCAGACCTCGATGAACTTGCGCAGGCCCGTGTGCGAGTAGATCAGCCCGATCTTCGCCGGCGGCATGCCCATCTTCGCCCCGCGCGCGGCGATCCTTATGTCGCAGCTCACCGCCAGCTCGAGGCCGCCGCCGATGGCGTAGCCGTTGATCGCCGCTATCACCGGATACGGGTACGCCTCGATCGCCTCGATCGCCTCGGTGAACGGGTGCGCCACCAGGCTCTCGGCCTCGCGCGAGAACGAGCGGTCGACCGCGGGGTTCTCGCCCAGGTCCGCCTCGGGGAAGTTGCCGATGTCGTAGCCCGCGGAGAAGACCGGCCCGTCGCCGGTGATGATCACGCAGTACGCGTCCTGTTGCTGGATCAGCGTCGCGAGCCAGTCGAGGATCTCGTGATCGAGCGCGCCGCGCTTGTCGGGGTTCGAGATCCTGATTCGGACGACGTTCTCGGCCGGCTCGTCGAGGATGAGCTTCCCGGACGCGAACTCGCGCCCGCTGGACTCCGAAGCGGCCGGGGGACTACTCAAGGACCACCAAGGTGTCGCCCTCCGAGACCGACTGGCCCTCCTCGCACTTGATCTCCTTGACCGTGCCCTCGTCTTCGGACTCGACCGGCATCTCCATCTTCATCGACTCGAGGATCACGAGCGTGTCGCCCTCCGCGATCTCCTGGCCGATCTCGCACTCGATCTTCCACACGGTGCCGGTGATGTGCGCCTCTACGTCGGGCAAGTAGTCCTCCTGTGCTCGCGGGTGCGGTCCGTCCGGCACGATACCCGCTCATGTCAGTCGAAATCGGCATAGTCGTGACCGCGCGCGACGAGGCGGACCGCATCACGGACACGCTGTCGGCGCTCGCCGCCGCCTTCCCGGGCGCCACGGTGGTGGTGGCGGACGACGGGTCGCGCGACGGCACCTGGCACGTGGCGCTGCAGGCCGGGGCGGACCTCGTGCGCTCCCCGCGCGGCATAGGGAAGGGCGGCGCGGCCACGCTGGGGCTCGAGCGCCTGCTGGCACGCGGCGTGGAGCGAGCGGTGGTGCTCTGCGACGGCGACCTGGGCGACTCGGCGCGCCAGCTGCCGCGGCTCGTGGCCGCCCTCGACGCCGACGAGGGCGACCTGGCGGTGGCGGCGTTCGCCCGCCGCGTTGGCGGCGGCTTCGGCGTGGCGCTCGGGTTCGCGCGCCGGGCGATCGAGCGCCTCACGGGCCTGCGCCTCGACGCTCCGATCTCCGGCCAGCGCGCGATGCGCCCCGCCGTCGCGCGCGCGGTGCTGCCGTTCGCCCCCGGGTTCGGGATGGAGATCGGCATGACGGTCGACGCCCATCGCGCGGGCTTCCGCATCGTGGAGGTGGAGCTCGAGCTCGAGCACCGCGCCACCGGCCGGACGGCCGCCGGCTTCGCCCATCGCGCTCGCCAGCTCCTGGCGTTCGCCCGCGTTTACGCTTCCCGCCGGTGATCCTCGCGATCGACCAGGGCACGACCGGCACGACCTGCATCGTGTTCGACGGCGACGGGCGGATCGCCGGCCGCGCCTACAGCGAGTTCGAGCAGCACTTCCCGCGCCCGGGCTGGGTCGAGCACGACGCCGCCGAGATCTGGGACGTGGCTCGCCGCGTGGCCCAGGAGGCGCTCGACGACGCCGGCACCGACGGGGCGCAGCTCGCGGCCATCGGGATCACGAACCAGCGCGAGACCGTGGTGGCCTGGGACCCGCGGACCGGCGAGCCGCTCCACCGCGCGATCGTCTGGCAGGACCGTCGCACCGCCGAGCGCTGCGACGAGCTTCGCGAGGCCGGCCACGAGCAGCTGTTCCGCGAGCGCACCGGCCTCGTGATCGACTCGTACTTCTCCGGCACGAAGATCGAGTGGCTGCTGCGCGAGGGCGGCGTGGACGCCGGCGCGGCGTTCGGCACGATCGACTCGTGGCTCGTCTTCAAGCTCACCGGCCGCCACGCCACGGACTACTCCAACGCCTCGCGCACGCTGCTTTTCGACATCCGCGAGCGCGCGTGGGACGGCGAGCTGTGCGAGCTCCTGTCGGTCGACCCCGGCTCGCTGCCCGAGCCGCTGCCGAGCGCCCACGTGTACGGCGAGACGAGCGAGTTCGGGGGCAGCGTGCCGGTTGCCGGCATCGCGGGCGACCAGCAGGCGGCGCTCTACGGCCAGGCCTGCCACGAGGCCGGGCTCGGAAAGAACACCTACGGCACCGGCAGCTTCCTGCTCCAGAACGCGGGCCAGGAGCTGCCGCCGCCGCGCGAGGGGCTGCTGGCCAGCGTGGCCTGGGGGGTCGGCGACCGCGTGGACTACTGCGTGGAGGCGAGCATGTTCGTGACCGGCGCTGCGGTGCAGTGGCTGCGCGACGGCCTCGGGATCATCGAGGCGGCGGCCGAGACCGAGGAGCTGGCGGGCTCGCTCGAAACCAACGACGGCGTGTACCTCGTGCCCGCGCTCACCGGGCTCGGGTCGCCGTACTGGGACCCGTACGCACGCGGCACGATCGTCGGCCTCACGCGCGGGAGCGGGCGCGCGCACGTGGCGCGGGCGGCGCTCGAGTCGATCGCGTACCAGGCGGTCGACGCGGTGCGGGCGATCGAGGACGCCACCGGCGAGCGAATGGAGGAGCTGAAGGCCGACGGCGGCGCGACCGCCAACGGCTGGTTGATGCAGTTCCAGGCCGACGTGCTCGGGATACCCGTCGTCGTGCCGGAGGTCGCCGAGACCACGGCCCTGGGCGCGGCCTACCTCGCCGGGGTCGCGACCGATCGCTGGAGCGAGGCCGACACGCGCGCGATGTGGCGGGAGTCGGCGCGCTACGAGCCGAGCATGGCGGACGACGAGCGCCAGGCGCTGCTGCGCCGCTGGGCGCGGGCGGTGGAGCGCTCGCGTGCCTGGGCGGAGCCCGACGCGTAACCCTCGGCGCGAACCCGGGTAGCGTCCCCTTAGTGAAGCCCCAGGTCTACAAGGATCCGCGGCCGGCCGAGCACTTCACGCGCTTCCACGACAGGACGCGCAACAAGCTGCCGAACCTGATGTACGAGGTGGTGCGGGTGGTGCTCACGCCGATCCTGGTCGTCTTCTACCGCACGCGCTGCATCGACTCCGACAAGGTGCCGCTCGAGGGCCCGGCGGTGGTCACGCCCAACCACTTCTCCTTCTTCGATCACTTCTTCGTGGCGGTCTACCTGCGCCGCAAGGTGCACTTCATGGCCAAGTCGCAGCTCTTCAAGCGTCCAATGCAGTTCATCTTCACGCACGGCGGCGTCTTCCCGGTGCTGCGCGGGCGGCGCGACGAGGAGGCCTTCAAGACGGCGCACACCGTCCTGGCGCGCGGCGGGCTCGTGGTCATGTACGCCGAGGGCGGGCGCTCGCGCAGCGGCGAGCTCGGCGAGGCCAAGCCGGGCATCGGCCGGATCGCCCTCGAGAGCGGCGTGCCGATCGTGCCGACGGCGATCGCCGGCTCGGCCGAGGTCCGCAACTGGAAGAAGCTGCAGTTCCCGAAGGTCACCGTCCAGTACGGCGACCCGATCGTGTTCGAGCGCGTCGAGGACCCGACTCGCGAGCAGGCCCAGGCCGCCGCCGACATCATCTTCGAGTCGGTGAAGGCCCTCTACTACGGACTGCGCGACGAGGGCCGCCGCAAGTCGGTCCAGACCGCCCGCAACGCCCGCCGTGCGGCCCGCGAGGCCGCCGCCGGAGCGGCTCGCCGCCCCGCCGCGTCGTAGCGGCAGGAGTCAGTACACGTCGGCGAGGTCGTCCCAGGCCGCCATGTCGTGGCCTGGGATGATCAGCCCGCCCTCGTAGCGGCGGATCCGGTCGAGCGACGCCTCGAAGCGCTCCTCGTTCGCCATGACCGTCGGCAGGTGCCCGGTCGCGAGCGTGTGACGCGTGTAGGCGGCGTCGCCGGCCACGAGCACCTCGCCGCTCTCGGTCCGGAGCAGGTACGAGGTGTGACCCGCGGTGTGACCGGGCGTGTAGACCGCGATCACGCTGCCGTCGCCGAAGACGTCCGCGGAGCGGTCGAACACGCCGTGGGCGCCGTCGAGCTCGACCGTGCGGACGGGTGCGCCCTCCGGCACGTGGCTTCGCACGTAGCCCTGTAGGGCGCCGTTGCGCCCCGTGAAGGCGCGCCACTCGGATTCGCTGAGCACGATCGTGGCGTTCGGGAACTGACGCATCCCGCTCGCGTGGTCCAGATGCATGTGCGTCATGTAGATCTGCTTCACGTCGGCGGCCTCGACGCCGCGCTCGCGGAGCTGGTCCGCCACCGTGCCCTCGGGGGCGATCCGGAAGCTGCGCGCCATGAACGCGCCGAGCACGCGGCCGAAGCTCATCGACGGGTCGAGCCCGGCGTCGATCAGGACCGGGCCGGCACTCGGATGCTCGACGAGGAATGCCGGCAGCGGGATCTTGACCGTCTTCGACCCGAGCCCGAAAGCGCGCAGCGGCCGGAGCGGGCCGTCGGCGCGGTGCGCCCACGCCTCGGGCCACGCGGCGGTGCCGCCGAGCAGCGGGTGCAGGCGCACGTTCGCGTCGCTCGGGGCGGCCATCCGGGCACGATACCCTGCGCCGCCCGTGCCCTCGCGCGTCTTCGCCCCAGGCCTGCTCGACGGACAGGTGGTCGTCGTCACCGGCGGGGGCTCGGGCCTCGGAAGGGCGACCGCGATCGAGCTGGCGGCCTGCGGCGCGACCGTCGCGATAGCCGGCCGCAGGCGAGAGCCGCTCGACGAGACCGCGTCGCTCTGCGAGGGCGGCCGCTGCGAGCCCGTTGTGTGCGACATCCGCGAGGAGGAGCAGGTGGCCGCGCTGGTCGACGGCGTGCTGGAGCGCCACGGCCGCATCGACACGCTCGTGAACAACGCGGGCGGGCAGTACATGACGCCGGCCGAGGACATCACGCCGAAGGGCTTTGACACCGTGGTGCGGCTGAACCTGACCGGCACCTGGCTGATGACCCACGCGGTGGCGACCAGGGCGATGATGCCGGTGGGCGGCGGCAAGGTCCTGAACGTCACACTCTCGCCGCACCACGGCCTGCCGGGGATGACCCACTCCTCGGCGGCGCGCGCGGCGGTGGAGAACATGACGCGCGTGCTCTCGATCGAGTGGGCGCGCTTCCAGATCAGGCTGACCGCCATCGCCGCGGGCCACTTCGAGACCGATGCGCTGCAGAAGTACCCCGAGCCGGTCCGCGCCGGCGTGGCCAGGACCGTGCCGCTCCAGCGACTGGGCCGCCCGGAGGAGCACGCCTGGCTAGTGGCGTTCCTGGCCTCCGAGGCCGGCGACTACTACTCGGGCGACGTGATCACGCTCGACGGCGCGCGCGACAACTGGTTCGGCCCCTGGCCGCCGCCGGGGCTTTCCGACGAGTCCGGGAAGCCGCTGGCGGAAGAGCGCAAAAAGCGGCAATAAGGGGAGCCCGGGGCGGGGGATTCATCACTTGAGCCGCCTATGACCGGCTTAAGTGATGAATGAACGCGCAAACGGGTGGCCTGGCCCCGTGTTGCACCCCCGGTGCACCCGTAATAGCCGCAGTTCAATCCCAGTCGCGGCGCCGCCCGCGCTTGAGCTGACCGCGAAGGCGTTTGGACTCAAGCCGCCGCTCGCGCGCGGCCCGAGTCGGGCGCGTGGCGCGCCGGCGGCGCGGCACGTGCAGGGCGGTCGACAGGCGCGCCGCCAGTCGCTCCAGCGCCAGCTCGCGGTTCCGCGCCTGCGAGCGCGCGTCCTGCGCAACCGCCACCACCCGCGGGCCGCAGCGCGCCATCACGCGCCGCTTCTGCTCCTCGTCGAGCGCGCGCGACGCCGCCACGTCGAAGACCGCCTCGATCCGCGAGGCCGTGACGTTCGCGTGCTGCCCGCCGGGACCCGACGACCGGCTCGCGCGCAGCTCGATCTCCGCGAGCGGGATCGCCACGCCGCGCGCCACCGGCATCGGGTCGTCCAAGCCTGGCCCCTACGTCGTCATGCCGCTGAACTGCCCGCCGGTCACGTTCAGCACCTGGCCGTGTACGAAGTTCGACCACGGCGAGCAGAGGAAGAACACGCCGCCGGCGGCCTCCTCGGGCGAGCCCGGCCGTCCGATCGGGATCAGCATCGGCGCCATCCCGCGCAGCTGGTCAGGAATCCCGAGCTGGACCTTCTCGCCGTCGATCTCCATCACGTTCGACTCCTCCTTCGAGGCGGTCAGGCGCGTCTCGATGTAGCCGAACGCCACGGCGTTCACGTTGATCTTGAACTGGCCCCACTCCTTGGCGAGCGTCTTGGTGAGACCGACCACGCCGGCCTTGCCCGAGGAGTAGTTGACCTGGCCCGCGTTGCCCATCGTGCCGGAGATCGAGGACACGTTCACGACCTTGCGGAAGACCTCGACACCCTCCTCGCGCTCCTTCTTGGCGGGCTCGCGCAGGTGGGGGGCGGCCGCGCGCAGCATCCGGAACGGGACGATGTTGTGGATGTCGAGCATGCGCTGGAACTGCTCGTCCGACATCTTGTGGATCGGGGCGTCGAGCGTGTACCCCGCGTTGTTCACCACGATGTCGATCTTGCCGAAGGAGTCGACCGCCTTCTGCACGAGCTGGTCGGGCACGCCCTCCTTGGTCAGGTCGCCGCTGAAGACCGCGGTCTCGCCCTGGATCTCACCGGCCGCCTGCTCGGCCACGTCGCCGTCGAGGTCGTTGATCAGGACCTGCGCGCCCTGCTCGGCGAGCAGCTCGGCCGTCGCCCGGCCGATCCCGCGCGCCGAGCCCGTGACGATCGCCGCCTTCCCGTCGAGTACTCCCACTTATCCGCTCTCCTTGTTCGAAAGTGAACGCGGGATCTTACGAGCGGGCGCTCAGCCGTCCGGGTCGGCGCGATCCCGGTCGTCGGCGTTCGGGCCGGGCGGCGGCGGCGCGCTGTCCCAGCCCTTCACCGAGTGCCACAGCAGCTTGTCCAGCTCGTGCTGCGGGATCTTGTCGATCGTGGACGTGTTCAGGCCCTTCATCGCGCGCCGGTTGCGCGGCGTGTCGGCGTTGCGGGCGTCGATGTTGATCTTCGGCCCGATAGCGCTGTAGGGCGCGCTGTTCGACGGAGTCGAGTTGAACGCGTCGTAGAGCGGCACGCCGAGCGCGTCGAACAGGTTCAGCGGGTTCATTCCGATCGGGATCTCGGCCGTCCGCACGAACGATGGGAAGTCGTAGCGGGTCTGCACCAGCGCGCCCTTCTTGGCAAACGGGCTGATGGCCAGGGCGGGGATCCGGTGGGCGTCCACGTGGTCCGCCCCGTCCTGCGAGTCGTCCTCGATCACGAGGATCAGCGAGCTGCCCCAGACCGGCGAGTGCGAGATCGTGTCGACGATCTGACCCAACCCGTAGTCGTTCTCCGCGACCATCGCCCGCGGCGTGCGACGGCCGGGCGAGAGGCCCTGCGTGTGGTCGTTGGACAGCACGAGGTAGTTGAGCGCCGGCACGCTGTTCGTGGCCACCTGGGCGGTGAAGCGCTGCTTGAAGCAGTCGAAGCGCGACTCGGAGTTCGGCGGCGCGGTGGGCGGCGGGGTCGAGTCCCAGACCTCGTCCTGGGTGATCGCGTTCGTGCCGATGTACGCGTCGTTCGGGAAGCAGCCCACCGGAGCACCCAGATCCGACTTCGAGAACTTCTTCGCCACCTGCTGGGACTCCGCGGCGTTGCGGTCCTTGTCGGTCAGCGGCACGACGCCCGCGATGGCCTCGCCGTAGTTGAAGTACGAGATCCCCTGGCGCTCGGCCTGGTCGAACAGGAAGCCCTTCGGCGGCCAGGTGATCGAGTAGACGCCGAAGTCGTACGGCCGCCCGCGGTCGCCGTAGTTCTGGTGCCAGTTCTTGACCACGTAGTCCGACACCGCGGAGCCCGACGTCCAGAAGTGACCGTCGATCGACGCCTCGGAGTTGGCGAACACGTGGTCGAGCAGCGGGAAGCGCTTCGCCAGCGCGTGCGCGTTCGGCGTGATGTTCGCGGGGAAGAGCGACAGCTTGGGGTCGCTCGCGCCGCGGCCGGCGTCGCCGAAGACCTGGTCGTAGGTGCGGTTCTCGCGCACGATGTAGAAGACGTGCTTGATCTTGCCGCCGCCGGGCGCGTCGGGCGGGACGATCGGCGAGCCGTGCGGCGCGGTGCGCGAGTTCACGGGCTTGATCTGGCGCGTGACCTGGTCGCTGAACTGGGCCATCTGCCGGTCGGTGGGGAACGGCACGATGCCCGCGGTCCCGGTGACGATCGACGGCAGGTAGCGGAACGTGTTGATGTTGTTGTCGGAGTTGTCGGGCGACAGCGGGTTGGGCCCGTGCGGGTTCGGCCCGACGCCGAAGCCCTTTGCCGCGATCCACACGACCTTCTTGTCGTGCGGCGCCGGCGTGGCCATCACGGGGTACGACGCCGTCGGGATGCGGCCGAGCATCAGCGGGGCCGGGACCTTGCGGCCGCTGACCGTGATCGTCCGGCCGTCCTTGTGCTTCTTGATGCGGCACGGGCTGCGCAGCCTGTAGAGCGCGACAGCATCCTCGCCCGAGTCGGCACTGGTGAGATAGCACCCGTAGGGGTCGACCGCCACGTGCGTCGGCTCGGTGCCGCGACCCGTCCGGCGGCCGAGCTCGAGCTGGCGCCGAAGGGTCATCGACTTCGTGTCGATCACGCCGACGCGGTCCTCGGCCGCCACCGCCACGAACGCGCGGTCGGCGGTCGGGTCGGCGACGATCGACTCGGGATGCGAGAGGTGGGCCCCGACCTTGATGTCCTTGACCTTGCTCGCGGACTTCAGGTTGATGACCGACACCGTGCCGTCGGCCTCGTTGGACACCAACCCGCGGCCGTCGCGCGTGATCGCCGCGCCGTACGGGTAGCTGCCGGTCTTCACGTAGCGCACGGCCTTCGTCTTGGTGTTGACGATCGCGGCGGCGTCGCCCAGGTTGAGTGCCGCCAACAGCGTGGTCCCGTCCCGCGAGATCGCGAGGTCGCGCGGCCACGACAGCTTCTGGCCCACGTTGGTCGGCGGGAAGTTCTGAGGCGTGGGCGCGCTCGACGGAGGCGGGACCGGGATCACCCCGGCGCGCGTCGCCCGGCCCGTCGTCCTGTCGTACTTGAAGACGTGGATCACGTCACCCTGCTTGCCAGGCGTGCCCTTGGGCGACTGCTGGTCGGTGTGGCCGGACTCGGCGACGCCCGACACGTACGCGGTCCTGCCGTCCTTCGCCATCGCGATCCCTCCGGTCACGCCGGGCATCGGGATCTTCTGCACGAGGCGGCCGACTCGCTTGGCGCGCCGGTTGCGGCACACGCGGTCCTTCTTGCCACAGTGGATGTGGGGGGTCACCTCCACGATCCGGATGTCGTTGAACCCGCGGCCGGCCGAGAGCGTCCAGAGGAAGCGGGCGTTGTGGGTCAGCGCGCCGCCGCCGGGATGGTTGCCCAGCGAGGTGAGCTTGCCGGGCGGCAGCAGCAGGCGCCCGCTCGGCTGGATGTGCGACTTCGGCCCGACCTCGTCCTTGGGCGCGACGACGGCCGTCGCGACCCCGGCGGAGACGGCCAGAACCCCGGCGAGCGGTAGGGCCAGACGCAGCTGCACCCCGGCATCGTGGCATCTCGGGCGCCCGGCGCGTGTCACCGGGTGGTGAAGCGCCCGCTCGCCTAGGGCTTGGGCGACGGGTACTGGGCGCGCATCATCGCGTCCCAGCCGCGGTCCGGCAGCGCACGCCGGGTGACCAGCAGCACCCGCGCCCCGGCGGTCACCAGGTAGCGCGGCTTGGGCCGGCGGCTGTCGATCGCGCGCTCGATCACCTTCGCCACGGAGTCGGGCCCCGCGGCGAGCCGCGCCATCGGGCCCTCGTATGCCTCGACGGTCTTCTCCGCCACCTGGCGGTTGAACGTCGCGTAGGGCCCGTCCTTGGCCGTGCCCTCGTCGATCGAGCGCTCGGCCGCCGTGGCGAACTCGGTCTTGATCAGCCCCGGCTCGACGATCGAGACGCCGATGCCGAAGCCGCGCACCTCGAAGCGCAGCGCGTCCGACAGCGCCTCGACGGCGTGCTTGGTGGCGTGGTAGATGCCGCCGCCCGGGAAGACCAGCTTCCCGCCCATCGAGCTGATGTTCACGATCCGGCCGCTGCCCTGACGGCGCATGCCGGGCAGCACGAGCTGGCACATGCGGAGGAGGCCGAACACGTTCGTCTCGAACTGGCGCCGCACCGACTCCATCGACACGTCCTCGATGGCGCCCGACTGGCTGTAGCCGGCGTTGTTCACGAGCGCGCCGACCGCGCCCTCGGCCTGCTCGACGGCCTCGACGGCGGAGCGCATCGACTCCTCGTCGGTCACGTCGAGGGCCATCGTCCGGCAGCCCTTCGCCTCGAGGTCGGCGATCGACTCCGGCTTGCGCGCGGTCGCGTACACCGTGTGCCCGCCGGCGGCCAGTCGCTCGGCGGTCGCGCGGCCGATGCCGGTCGAGCAACCGGTGATAAGGACCGCCTTCGAGACGTCCGCCATCGGTGGCGGACTCTACCCCCGCGGGCGGTACTGTGCGGCGCGTGATGGCCGCCGATCCATCCGGACCCAAGCCGGCCACAGCGGTCGAGCTGAAGGCGCAGATCGAGGCCGAGCGGGCCGGCAAGCCGTTCCTGATGTACCGCGGGGAGGAGGGCGAGCAGCAGCTCGTGTTCATGGACCGCGGGCCGCTCTCGATCGGACGCCGCGCAGCCACCGACCTGTCGCTCCACTGGGACAACCAGGTGTCGGGCCTGCACGCGGTGCTCGAGCTGGTGGGCGGCGAGTGCACGCTGGTCGACGACGGGCTGTCGCGCAACGGGTCGTACGTGAACGGCGAGCGCGTGCACGGGCGGCGCCGCCTGCGCGACGGCGACATGCTGCGCTTCGGCAACACCGCCGTGCAGTACCGCGAGCCGGTGGCCGAGGTGGGCGACAGCACCGTGGCGGCGGCCGACCAGCTCACGAGCGCGAGCCTGTCGGACGCTCAGCGCCGCGTGCTCACCGCGCTCTGCCGGCCGTTCAAGGACGGCAGCGAGTTCGCCACGCCGGCCACCAACCAGCAGATCGCCGAGGAGCTGTTCCTGTCCGTCGACGCGGTGAAGACGCACCTGCGCACGCTGTTCGCCAAGTTCGACGTCGAGGACCTGCCGCAGAACCGCAAGCGGCTCGCGCTCGCCGAGCGGGCGCTGCAGAGCGGGCTCGTGTCCGTGCGCGACCTCTGATGCGCCGTTCCGCGCCGATCGGTGCCGTGTGATGCTCGAGGCCCCGCGGATCGGGTCGGAGTTCGCCGGCTACCGGGTCGAGGCGCTGCTCGCGCGCGGCGGCATGGCGGCCGTCTACCGCGCCCACCACATCCGGCTCGACCGCACCGTCGCGCTGAAGATCATCGCGCTCGAGCTGGCGCAGGACGATCGCTTCCGCGAGCGCTTCCTGCGCGAGTCGCGCGTGGCCGCCGGGATCGACCACCAGAACATCGTCCCCGTTTACGACGCGGGCGAGGCCGAGGGCCTGCTCTACATCGCGATGCGCTACGTGGACGACACCGACCTGCGCGACCTGCTGCGCGACGAGGCGCCGCTGGAGGTCGACCGCGCGATCTCGATCGCGTCGCAGGCGGCGAGCGCGCTGGCGGCGGCGCACCGCCGCGACCTCGTGCACCGCGACGTGAAGCCGGGCAACATCCTGCTGATCCGGCGCAGCTCGCCCGATGCCGCCGACCACGTGTACCTGTCGGACTTCGGCCTGGCCAAGCACGCCAGCTCGGTGAGCGGGCTGACGAAGACGGGCCAGTTCGTGGGCACCGTGAGCTACACCGCGCCGGAGCAGGTCGAGGGCAAGCCGGTCGACGCGCGCACCGACATCTACGCGCTCGGCTGCGTGCTGTTCGAGATGCTCACCGGGCGGCCGCCGTTCAAGAAGGAGGAGGACGTGGCCGTGATCATGGCCCACCTCCGCGAGGAGGCCCCGCTCGTCAGCGACCTGCGCGCGGACTGCCCGCCGGCGCTCGGCCGGGTCGTGGCGAAGGCGCTCGCCAAGCCGCCCGCCGACCGGTTCCAGAACTGCGACGAGCTGGTGGCGGCGCTGCGGGCGGCGGCCACGGGCAAGCCGGTGCCGGCGGACGCGCCGGAGGCGGCCGCGGCGGCCCTCGACGCGACCGAGGCGGCGGGGCCGCCGCGGCCGGGACCCGTGCTTCCCGGCTCGCCGGACAGGCCGGTGCCCGAGCCGCCCGTGCGGCCCGCGGAGCCGCCGCCCCCCCAACGGAGCCGCTGGCCGCTCCTGGCCGCGGCGCTCGCCGCGATCGGCGTCGCCGTGGCGCTCGTCGCGGTGCTCTCCGGGGGCGAGGAGAAGAAGCAGCGGCGGGCGACGCCGGTCGCCGTCGCCGCCGGGCCGCAATGGACCGCACTGCACGCCGCGCCGACCGCGCGCCAGCAGGTGGCGTCGGCCGTGGTCGGCGGGCGGATCTGGGTGATCGGCGGGCTCACCGGAGCTGCGGCCACGCGCAAGGTCGAGCGCTACGACCCCGCCACGGGCGTCTGGGACGCCGAGCCCGACCTGCCCGTGACGCTGCACCACGCCATGGCCGCGTCGTACCGCGGCGAGCCGGTGGTGGCCGGCGGCTGGGAGCCGCGCGGGGCCAACCTGTCGGCGGTCGCGTCGCGCAGGGTGCTCGCGCTGCGCGACGGGCACTGGGAGGACCTCCCGCCACTGCACCACGGGCGCGCCGCCGGCGCGGCGGCCGTGGCCGACGGCAAGCTCGTGGTGGTCGGCGGTCAGGCGAACGGCAAGCTCGTGTCGCCGAGCGAGGTGTACGACGGCAAGCGCTGGCGCGCCGCCGCGCCGCCGCCCACTCCGCGTGAGCACGTGGCCGCCGTGTCCGACGGGCGCTACGTGTACGCCGTCGGCGGCCGCCAGCTGTCGGCGGACCGCAACACGGGCGCGCTCGAGCGCTACGACCCGCGCACCGGCCGCTGGACCAAGCTGGCACCGATGCCGATCCCCGCGGGCAGCCTCGGCGCCGCGCTCGTGCGCGGCCACCTGGTGGCCGTGGGCGGCGAGGGTCCGAACCGCGTGCTGGGCGCGGTGCAGTCGTTCGACCTGAAGTCGGGCAAGTGGACCCAGCTGCCGGAGATGCGCACGCCGCGCCACGGCACTGCGGTCGCCGTGGTCGGCGGGACGCTGTACGCGCTCGACGGCGCGCGGGCGCCGGCCCACGCCGGCTCGACCAGCGTGGCGGAGGGCATCGACCTGGCCGCCGCCTACGGCGAGGCGCCCTCGGTGCGCCCGTGGCGAACGGTGCGGCCGGCACCGACGGCGCGGCAGCAGCTGGCCAGCGCCGTGTTGCAGGGCCGGGTATGGGTGCTGGGCGGGCTCACGAAGAACGTGTCGACCACGAAGGTCGAGGCCTACGACCCCGCGATCGACACCTGGACGCCCGAGCCGCCCCTGCCGCTCGCGCTGCACCACGCGATGGCCGGGAGCGTGAACGGCCAGCTGGTGGTGGCCGGGGGCTGGATCCCGCACGCCGCGAACCTGTCGGCGACCGTGTCCGACCAGGCCTTCGCCCTGCGCGGCGGGCGCTGGGTGGCGCTCCCGCGCATGCACCACGCCCGCGCTGCGGGCGCCGCGGCGGTGGCGGGCGGCAAGCTCGTGGTGGTCGGCGGTCAGGCCGACGGCCGCCTCGTGCCGCAGACGGAGGTCTTCGACGGGCGCGGCTGGCGCGACGCCGCGCCGCTGCCCACGCCGCGCGAGCACCTGGCGGCCGCGTCCGACGGGCGCTACGTGTACGCGGTCGGCGGCCGCGACCTGTCGGCCGACCGCAACACCGGTGCGCTCGAGCGCTACGACCCGGCCGCGGACCGCTGGACCAAGCTGCCGCCGATGCCGAAGCCCGCCGGCAGCCTGGGGGCGGCGATCGTGCGCGGCCAGCTGGTGGCCGTCGGCGGCGAGGGACCGGACAGGGTGATCGGCGCGGTGCAGGCGTTCGGCCTGCGGGCCGGCGCGTGGGCCGAGCTGCCGGAGATGGGCACGCCGCGCCACGGCACGGCCGTGGCCGCCGTGGGCGACACGCTGTACGTGCTGGGCGGGGCCCGCCAGCCGGGCCACGCCGGCTCCACGGACGCGGCCGAGGCGCTCGACTTCAGGTAGCTACCAGGCCCCGCTCGTGGTCTCGTAGTCGCCGGTCGGGTCGTCGAGGTAGCGGGAGGCGGTGCGGCTGAGCGCGCGGGCGGCGCGACGTAGCGGCGACGGCTCCGACCGCGGCAGCGAGCGGCGGTACTCGTCGAGCGTGACGCCGGGCTCGACGTCGGTGGCGATGTAGGCGATGGTGTAGGAGCCGGTCTGCATGTCGTTTCCCTCTCGGTCGCGGTTGCAGGACCGATGCTCCCGCCCTTCTCGGCTCGCGAATAGGCACCCTGGGTGTGGACCTGGCCACCCCCGCGCTCTTATCGTTTGCGGCGCCCGTGAGCGCCCAGCGCAAGCCCGCCACCGTGTTCGACCTCCTGGGGCCGGACGCGTACCGGCGCCAGCTTCCGATGCGCCGCCTGGTGAGAGAGGCGCTGCGGCTGGCCTGGCGCGCCGGACGCTGGGAGCTGATCGCGATGCTCGTTGTGCAACTTCTGACCGTGGTCGGAATCGTGGTGCTGGCGCTGGTGACGCGCGAGCTCCTGTCGGCGGTGCTGTCCGCGGACCGGTCGAACGACGGCGTCGAGGCGCTGGCGCCGGAGCTGCTCCTCGTGGTGGCGATCACGGCCGCGCTCGGCGTCACGCAGGCGATCCAGCAGCACCGCCAGCGGCTGCTCGCCGAGCTGTGCTCGCGCTATGGCGAGGACGAGGTGCTGGCGGTGACCGGGAGCGTGGAGCTGGCGCGGTTCGACGACCCGGACTTCCACGACCTCGTGGAGCGCGCGCTCGTGGCGGTCCGCCGGCTGCCGATGGTGGTCACCGGGCTCACCGGCGTGCTGCGCGGAGTGGCCGGCGGCGTGGGAGCGGTGGTCGCGCTGCTGGCGCTTGCGCCCGAGTTCGTGCCGGTCGTGGCGGTCGTGCTCGTGCCGCTGTGGCTGGCGGGACGGCGGCGGGGGCGCGCGTTCCACCGCTTCGCCCGCAGTTTCACGCCCGAAGATCGCGAGCGCCGCTACCTGGCCGACCTCCTGTCGAAGCGAGGACCGGCGAACGAGGTGCGCGCCTTCGGTCTCGGCGGTTTCCTGCGCGCGCGGCATGCGGGCCTGTGGGACCGGCGGCTGGCGGCGCTCCGCTCAGTGGCCGATCGCGAGCTGCTGGTCACGATCGGCGCCGGCATCTGCGCGAGCGTCGTGGTGGGCGGGACCCTGCTCGGGCTGTTTGCGTGGGCGCTCGCGGGCCACGTGAGCCTGGCGAACGCCGGAGCCGCCGCGCTCACTGTCGCCCTCCTCGGCCAGCGCGTGACCGGCGCCTCGGCCGGCGCCTCGAGCCTCTCCGAGAGCGCTCTCTTCATCGACGACTACCTCGAGCTCGTCGAGGCCGCGCCTCCCGGGCGCGAGGCGCCCGCCGACCCCAGCCCGCGTCGCGAGCCGTCCCGGGTGGCCGCCGAGGACGTCACGTTCTCGTACGCGGGCGCGCGCGGACCGGCCCTGCACGGCGTGTCGCTCACCATCGAGCCGGGGGAGGTGGTGGCGCTCGTCGGCGAGAACGGCTCGGGCAAGACGACGCTGGCCAAGCTGCTGGCCGCCCTCTACGTGCCCGACGGCGGGCGCGTGGTGCACGGCGGCGTGGACACCGCGAGCGGCGACCGCGACGCGCTGCGCGACGGCGTGGCGCTGATCTTCCAGGACTTCATGCGCTACCAGCTCCCCGCGCGCGAGAACATCGGCCTGGGCCGGGCGGAGCGGCTCGCGGACGAGGACGCGATCCACGGTGCGGCGCGGGCGGCGGGGGTCGAGGGTGCGCTCGCCGCGCTGCCCGAGGGCTACGACACGATGCTCGGCCCGGCCTTCGCCGGCGGCACCGACCTCTCGCTCGGCCAGTGGCAGCGGGTGGCCCTGGCGCGCGCGATCTTCCGCGGCGCCCCGTTCGTGATCCTCGACGAGCCGACGGCCGCGCTCGACGCGCGCGCCGAGGCCGGGCTGTTCGCCGACGTCCGCGGGCTGCTCGCCGGCCGCAGCGTTCTGCTCATCTCGCACCGCTTCTCCACGGTGCGCGGCGCCGACCGCATCCACGTGATGCACGGCGGCGAGATAGTCGAGTCGGGCACGCACGACGAGCTGGTGGACCACGGCGGCAGGTACGCCGAGCTGTTCGGCATGCAGGCGGCGCCGTATCGGTGAGCCGGCCGCCACGGTGCTCGGGGCGAGGGTCGAGCGCGGCCCCGTCGCGCTCCGTGTGGACCGGCCGCTGATCGCCGCCCGCATCGGCAGCGGCGGCTCGATGGTCGCGGACCGCACACGGGCGGTGATCCGCATGTCCGCGGTGGACGCGTTCGCGGTCGAGGAGGGGCGGCGCGTGGTGGTGGACGCCGCGGACGGTGCGCCGGACTAGCGGTGGTACGGGGCTGGCGACGCAGCCGGCGCTATCCGGCGCTATCCGCGCGGTGGCGTGACCGCCCGGAGGCTCGGTCAGTGTGCGGCCTGGACGGTGAGCTGCTTGACAGCCGTTGGCTGGCACGGGGGCTGCGGCGGGGTGGCGGGGGTGCTGGTCGCGCCGGACTTCTTCTTGCTCTTCTGCTTGTTCTTGTCCTGAGATGTCGTGGCCGGCTTGGCTGCGGCCCTCGCGGCGTCCGCGCATAGGTCGAGGGCGAGTTGCGCCGACTGCCAGCCGGCGGTGTTGAGCTCGGCGCGCTCACCGATCGCCAGGTCGACCACCTCGTCGCGCGGGATCGAGGTGAGGAACATCCGGTTCGCATGGGTGGTGCCGAGGTACACGCGGTCGCTCGTCTGCGCGACGAACATGCCGGTCACCGGCCCACGGTCCTTCCTGAGCACGGCCGCGGGCTCCACCTTCGTGGTCTGGGTGGTCTTGTAGTAGTTGAGGAAGCCGTAGAAGACGGCGACCGAGAGGAACGCGCTGAGCGCCAGCCACGCGAAGCTGCCGGTGCGCTGGAGGACGGCGAGGGAGAAGGCGCCGGCGGCGGCCACGACGAGGATGAGCGCAAGCACCCGTCCGATCGAGAGGTCGACGGAGGCGGCGTCGACCACGATCAGTCCGCCCACGGCGAAGAGCGAGGCGGTCAGCACACGCCGCGTGTTCAGGCGCCGCTCCCTGATTTGGTCCTCGAGCCGGGTGCGGCCCTTGGTCGCCTTCTTGCCTGCCTCGACGGCGGTTCTCTCGGTGGCCCTCGCCTGCCTGTCGGCGGAGTAGGCGGCGGCGGCGGCGACCTCGGCCTTGGCCTCCGCTGCGGCGATGGCCTCCGCGGACGCGCCCTCGTCGCGGAGCTCCTGCGCGTACCTCTCGGCGGTCTCGCGCGCCTCTGCGGCCGAGTCGGCGTCCCTGCGATCACGGGTAGCCGTCGATTTCGCGAGCGCCGCCGCTCGATCGTCCTCGTCGCGCTCGCCGCTGTCGTCGCTCGACCGCCACTGCGTGAGGGGAGCGACGAGCGAGTCCGCGAGGTACAGCACCGCCACGAAGGCGAGCGCCGCGAGCGCCGCCGGCACGAGCGCCGTCGCTCCGTAGCTCACCAGGTTCTCCTTCGGCACGAGCGCGACCGAGTCCTCGGCGGGCAGACCCGCCTTGTCGAACCGAAGCCATGTGATCGCGCCGCCGCACAGAACGACGAACCCGAGGATCCCGAGCCCGCTGGCGATCGCGGACACGACGTTGACGAGCGTCGACGTCCCGTCAGGGGGTGCACCCTGGTTCTGGGCCGATGGGTCGGTGGGATCGGCAGCGGCTGCCACGGCGCGACCCTAACTGAGGCACGACACTGCGGTCAAGGGCCGTTGAACGAACAATTAGCGCGCGCCTCGGCCCGCCATGACCTTGGAACCCCCTACAGCCCGTACGTCTTCCCCAGGATCTCCTTCATGATCTCGTCGGTCCCGCCGCCGATCGGGCCCAGCCGCGTGTCGCGCACCGCGCGCTCGATCCCGTACTCCTTCATGTAGCCCGCGCCGCCGTGGATCTGGAGCGCCTCGTCGGCCACGTCGAAGGCGTCGCGCTGGGTCTTCAGCTTGGCCATCGTCACCTCGCGCAGCGCGTTCTCTCCCTCGTGGAAGCGGCGCAGGGCGTCGTAGGTGATCGCGCGGCCTGCCTCGAGCTTCAGCGCCATCTCGGCGATCTTGTGGCGGATCGCCTGGTGCTTCGCGATCGGGCGGCCGAACGCGCTTCGCTCGAGCGAGAACTCGATCGTCTTCTCGAGGACCGCCTGCATCGAACCGACCGAGCCGAGCGCCATCGCCAGCCGCTCCCACTGGAAGTTGGCCATGATCAGGTAGAAGCCGCGGTTCTCCTCGCCCAGCAGGTTCTCCTCCGGCACGAACACGTCCTGGAACGCCAGCTCGCCGGTGTCCGACGCGTGCCAGCCCATCTTGTCGAGCTTCTTCGAGACGGTGAACCCGTCCATGCCCTTCTCGAGGATCAGGAACGAGATGCCGTGGTGGCCGCCCTCCGGCGTCGTCTTCACCGCCGTGACCACGAAGTCCGCGCGCACGCC
>JBJMLK010000130.1:0-10327 GCA_045805345.1 Thermoleophilaceae bacterium
CACGTGCACCGCGCTCGGGCCGTCGGCGCCGGGGCACGCGCCCTGGCCGCCGCCGATCGTCTCGTAGTAGGTGAAGTCGTCGTTGCCGAGCGTCAGGTTGTTCATCGTCCCCTGCCCGAGGGCGCGGCCGAATGCCGCGAGCACGAGGTCGGCCACGCGCGAGGAGGTCTCGACATTGCCCGCGACGACCGCGGCGGGCGGGCGGGCGTTGAGCACGCAGCCCTCCGGCGCGATCACCTCGACCGGCCGGTAGGCGCCGGCGCAGGGCGGCACGTCGGGGTCGGCGAGGACCCTCACCGCGAAGTAGCAGGCCGACAGGGTCACGGCCAGCGGGCAGTTCATGTTGCCGTCGTGCTGGTCCGCCGAGCCGCTGAAGTCGAGCGTCAGCGAATCGCCGTCGATACGCGCGGCGAGCCGCAGCTCGAGGTCGCCCTCGGGCGCCTCGAGCACGTCCGTGGCCGTTCGCTCGCCGTCGTCGATCTCCGCGAGGGCCGCGCGCGTCCGCCGTTCCGCGTA
This sequence comes from Thermoleophilaceae bacterium, assembly GCA_045805345.1. Classification (GTDB taxonomy): domain Bacteria; phylum Actinomycetota; class Thermoleophilia; order Solirubrobacterales; family Thermoleophilaceae; genus AC-37. Next base: position 517 of record JBJMLK010000130.1, read on the forward strand.
GTCAAGCGTCGCGTCCATGGCCTCCCGCAGCGCGTCGAGCCCGTGGCGCTCGGCCAGCTCGGCCACGCGGGCGGCCCCGGCTCGGTTGGCCGCCAGCTGAGCGCGAAGGTCGGCCACGCGCTGGCGCCTGCCGCGCATCCGCTCGACCACCCGGTCGAGCACCGCGCCGTCGAGCTCGCCGCCGCGCACCAGCCGCGTGGGCTCGATCACGACCCCCTCCTCGTCGAGAGTGCGCGAGTCGGCGGGCATGCTGCCCGGGATCCTCCCGCCGACGTCGGCGTGGTGGGCGCGGCTGGCGGCGTACCCGGCCAGCTCGCCGCCGACGTGGATAGGCGACACGACCGTGATGTCCGGCAGGTGCGTGCCGCCGCGGTAGGGGTCGTTGACGATCCACGCGTCGCCCTCGCCGGGGTCCTCGGCGCGGATCGCCTCGACCGCCGCCGGCATGGCGCCGAGGTGCACCGGGATGTGCTCGGCCTGCATCGCCATCTCCCCGCCCGCGTCGAAGAGCGCTGTCGACGCGTCGCGCCGCTCCTTGATGTTCGCGGAGTGGGCGGAGCGGACCAGCACCACGCCCATCTCCTCGCAGGCGGCGCGCAGCGCGCCGACCATCACCTGGAGGGTGACCGGGTCCATCAGCCGCGAGCCCGCTCGATCGAGAGGGTCCCGTCCCGCGCCGGCTCGCAGCGCCAGCCCGGCGGCACGATCGCCGTGGCCTCCGGCAGCTCGACGATCGCCGGGCCGTCGAGGCGTTCGGCCGGAACGCCGCGCACGACCGCCGCCTCCACGCGCTCGCCGTCGAACACCGCGGGGCGGCGCCCCCGGTCCTCGCCCTCCGCGGGCTCGCTCGCCGGCAGCTCGGCGCCCGCGAGCGCGACCGCCACACGAACTGTCACCAGCTCCAGCTCCGCGTCGTCGTCCGAGTAGCCGTAGCGCTCCCGGTGCACCTCGTCGAAGGCTCGCCGCAGCTCCTCGGGGTCGGGCTTCACGTCGCCCGCGATGGTCAGCTCGAACGCCTGGCCGGCGTAGCGGAGGTCGTAGCTCGCGCGCAGCTCTGCGTCGTGCCCGGCGCCCAGCTCCTCGCGTCCGCGGCGGGCGAGCGAGTCGACCGCGTCGGCGGCCGCCGCCGAGGTGAAATCGCCACCGGATAGGAGTACGCTCCGCACCAGATCGCGGCGGGGCTCCGACGCGACGAGGCCAACGGCCGACAGGACGCCCGAGGAGGGCGGCACCAGGACGCGTTTCATGTCGAGCTCCGCCGCGATGGCCGTGGCGTGAAGCGGGCCGGCGCCGCCGAATGCGAGCAGGGCGAGGTCGCGCGGATCGACGCCGCGCTCGACCGTCATGACACGCACTGCGCGCGCCATCTCCGCGCTCGCCACGCGCACGATCCCGGCGGCCGCCTCCTCGGCGCTCAGCCGCAGCTCGTCGGCGAGGCGCCCGACCGCCGCCCGCGCAGCCTCCCCGTCGAGCTCGACGCCGCCGGCGAGCGGCGAGCCGGCGTCGAGATAGCCCAGCACCAGGTTGGCGTCGGTGACCGTCGGCTCCTCGCCGCCGCGGCCGTACGCGGCCGGCCCCGGCTCGGCGCCCGCGGAGCGCGGACCCACGCGCAGCGCGCCGCCGGCGTCGCGCCACGCGACGCTGCCGCCGCCGGCGCCGACGGTGTGGACGTCGACCATCGGCAGGGCCAGCGCCCGTCCGCCCACCTCGCGGCCGCCCGTCTCGCGCACCCGGCCGCCCTCGCTCACCGAGACGTCGCACGAGGTGCCGCCCATGTCGAGGCACACCGCCCCCGGCGCGCCGGCCCGCTCGGCGAGCAGCGCGGCGGCCACCGCGCCCCCGGCCGGGCCCGAGAGCACCGTCCACGAGCCGTGCCTCGCCGCGGTGGCGGCGTCCACCACGCCGCCGCCCGAGAGCATCACGTCGGGCGCCGCCAGGCCGGCGTCGCCGGCGCGCTCGCCAAGCCGCTCCAGGTAGCGGCGCAGCAGCGGCGACAGCGCGGCGTCGACCACGGTCGTGGCGCAGCGCTCGTACTCGCGGAAGACCCCGGCGGTCTCGTGCGAGGTGGACACGTGCATACGCGCGTCGTGCTCCTCGACGAGCTCGGCCACGCGACGCTCGTGCTCGGGATGGCGGAAGCCCCAGAGCAGGCACACGGCCGCGGCCTCGACGTCGGAGTCGAGCCCCTCGAGAGCCTCGGCGAGCGCGCGCTCGTCCAGCTCGCGCAGCACGCCGTCGGGGCCGGTTCGCTCCGCGACCGGCACGCGCAGCTCGGGCGGCACCAGCGGCGGCGGGTGGCCGGCGCACAGCCTGTAGAGCTCGGCGCGCGCCTGGCGACCCAGCTCCTCGAGGTCGGTGAACCCCTCGGTGGCGAGCAGCGCCGTGCACGCGACCTTGCCCTCGAGCAGCGCGTTGGTGCCGACCGTCATGCCGTGCACGAAGCGCTCCACGCCGGCGGCCTCGGCACCCGCGCGCTCGAGCGCCGCCGTGACGGCCGCGATCACCCCGTCGGACTGATCTCCGGGAGTGCTCGGCGCCTTCGCGGTGACCAGGCGGTCGCCGTCGATCAGCGCGGCGTCGGTGAACGTCCCGCCGACGTCGACGCCGAGCAGCACTAGATGCTCATCTACCTATGCGTTCTCGACGCCCACGCCGCGCAGCCGGTCGACGATCGCGGCGGGCGCCTTCTCGGGCGAGCCCGCGTCGAACGGCGGCTGCGGGTCGTACTCGATGCTGAGCTGGATCGCCTGAGCGGTCTCGGCGCCGGCCACGAGCTCGGCGAGCCGGAGCGCCATGTCGATCCCGGACGACACGCCCGCCGCCGTGATCACCTTGCCCTGCTCGACCACGCGATCCACGGCGACCTCCACGCCGAGCGCCTCGAGCTCGTCGCGCGCGAGCCAGTGGGTCGTGGCGCGCAGCCCGCGCAGGATGCCAGCGGCGCCGAGCAGCAGCGCGCCGGTGCAGACCGAGGTCGTGTAGTCGCTCGTCTGGTGTGCGGCGCGCAGCCAGTCGAGCATCGTGTCGTCGTGCATCAGCTCGCGAGTGCCGAAGCCGCCGGGCACGACCACGATTTCGGGCTCCGGCACCTCGGCGAGTGCGCGGTCGGCGTTCAGCGCGAGGAAGCTCGTCTCGGTGCGCTTGAGTCCGGGCTCGAGCGCGGCGAACACGACCTCGGCGCCGGGGAGCCGGCTCAGCACCTCGTACGGACCGACCGCGTCGAGCGCGGTGATCCGGTTGAAGATCGGTATGGCTACCTGCACGCCGCGGATGCTACGCGGCGACGACGACCTCGGTGAAGTCCTCCTCGAGGTGCTTGTGCGACGGGCAGTACTTGCTGCCCGGCAGGGGGACGCGCTGGCACGGCGTGCCCTTGCGCGTGCTCGCGTGGCAGCAGAGCGGGCTGCCGTCGATGGTGAGCCCCTCCTGCTCGCGCCGCGCGACGTACTCGGTGGCGATGCTCATGTAGCGCTCGACCACGCGGAAGACGCGCATCTGGCGCGTCATCGGGAAGTGGATCCGGATGTCGTTGAAGAGCGAGCGCGACGGGCGCGCGAAGTAGTGGCGATCGTTCGCGAGCCGGTTGAACGCGCGCTCGCAGGCGTCGAGCAGATCGCGCCGGGCCTCACAGGACATGTTGTCCTCGATCACCATCGGCGAAAGCTCGCGGTACACCGCGCGGCTGAACTGGTACATGCTCCCTCTTCCTCCCCTCTAACTGCTGCCGCGTCCGGTGCGGCGGGTGCCGGAGTATTCCAGCGGGGTGCTAACCCCTAACGAAGAGTGCGTTAAGCCTGCGTTAACGCTGCAAATTCCGCCCTTTCGGTAGTGGGTCAGTTTGACCGTTGACTGCCCCGAGCGCACGTGGTATGCCTTCGATGGGTCGAACTGGCGCGCCGCTACTGCTCTCGCTACGATCCCGCCATGCCAAGGCGCTCAAGCACACGAGCACGGGACCTCAACCGCCTCGCCAGCGAGATCGTTGATCGGGCGACCGACGAGTCCCGGTCCCAGTCGGACGACCGGCCGTCCGATGCTGAGCTACGCATGCATGCAAAAGCCCTTGGCCGCAAGGGCGGCCTCAAGGGCGGCAAGGTGCGCGCCGAGCGCCTGTCCGCGGAGCGACGGTCCGAAATCGCACGCAAGGCAGCGCAGGCGCGCTGGTCATCCCGGAAGGGCTGAAGTGGCGAGGGCTCCCCTTGTCTACGACCGCGTTCTTGAGGAGCGCTACCAATCCCACCCGACGCGTAGGGACCTGTTCGTCAAACTCGGAAATGAGTTCGGTAGGCCGGTCGTGACTCTGTTCACGAGTTTCCGCTACCCGGTCATGCTCGAAGACGACGACGCGGACATGCTCGAGGGTGTACTCCGGAATCTCGATCTGTCCGACGGACTTGTGCTCTGCATCAGTTCGCCAGGCGGCGATGGGCTTGCCGCTGAGCGCATCGTGAACATGTGCCGTGGCTACAGCGGAACCGGCGAGTATTGGGCGCTGGTGCCCGGCAAGGCGAAGTCGGCCGGGACGATGGTCTGCTTCGGAGCGAGCAAGATCATCATGGGCCCAACCTCAGAGCTAGGACCCATCGACCCGCAGTTTCAGGAAGGCGCCCAGCGGTTCTCGGTCTTCAACGTCGTACAGAGCTACAAAGACCTCTTCGAGCGGGCGGTCAAAGAGCAGGGGAATCTCCAGCCGTACTTGCAACAGCTCGCCAACTACGACGAGCGCGAGATCGCCGAAATGCGCTCGCAACTCGCCTTGTCTCAGGACATTGCGGCCCGTGTCCTCGCATCGGGGATGATGAAGGGGAAGGCACAGAAGACCATTCTCAACAAGATCAAGACGTTTCTCACGCCAGAGCGCACAAAGACGCACGGTCGGCCGATTTACCGCGAGGAAGCCGACGATTGTGGCCTGAACGTCGAAATGGCAGACCCAGACGCACAGCATTGGGCCTGCGTGTACGACCTTTACATCCGGAGCAACAACTTCGTCCAGACTGAGGTCTCGAAGTGCATCGAGAGCCGGGAGCACTCGTACTCCGTGGGGGCTCCCATCTACGCCGAAGGGGGGTGAGAGACATGGCCAAAAGAAAGGCGACGGACCGTCTAGGTACAGCGAAGCGCGACCTTCGCCGGCTCCAGGAAGAGATCGCTCCGTTCGTCAAGAAACGCGATCGCACGCGCGCGACTACGGCTGGACGGTGGGAGAACACTCGCGGCGTGACGCGCCGTGCGAAGCGGGAATCCGACCCCGCTCCAAACTAACCTTTCCGTCCGGACCCTCAAGCATAATGGTCAGCATGAACCGGCTGACCACCGAACGTCGCGCGCAGGTCCTAGGTGCGCTCGTGGAGGGCAACAGCATCCGCGCCACGGTTCGCATGACTGGCGCGGCGAAGAACACGGTCACGAAGCTCTTAGGCGACGTTGGGCTCGCCGCAGTCAGCTACCAGGACCGCGTGCTCCGCGACCTGCCCTGCCGGACGCTTCAGTGCGACGAGATATGGGCGTACTGCTACGCGAAGCAAAAGAACGTCCCGGACGAACATCGCGGGACGTTCGGCTACGGCGACGTGTGGACTTGGACCGCGATCTGCGCCGACACAAAGCTCGTGCCGTCGTGGCTCGTGGGCGAGCGGACGGTGGACGACGCGTGGACCTTCATGGCCGACCTTGAAAAGCGGCTCGCGCACCGTGTCCAGCTAACGACGGACGGCCACCACAGCTATCTCAAGGCCGTCGACCGGGCGTTCAAGGGCGGGGTCGACTACGCGATGCTTCAGAAGATCTACGGGCCGGACCTAGTCGCTGAGCGCCGTTACTCGCCGCCGGTCTGCCTGGGCGCGGAGTCGCGCGTCATCCAGGGGATGCCGAACCCGGACAAGATCAGCACGAGCTACGTTGAGCGGCAAAACCTCACGATGCGTATGGGCATGCGCCGCTTCACGCGCCTGACCAACGGCTTCAGCAAGAAGCTCGAAAACCTCGTGTGGGCCGTGGGCCTCCACTTCCTCCACTACAACTTCGCGCGCGTCCACACGACGCTCAAGACGACGCCTGCCGTTGCCGCTGGGGTGGCCGAGCACGTTTGGACGGTGCGCGAGATCGCGGAACTCATCGAGTCCGAGCCTGCGCGGCCGGAATATTCAAACTGACCCACTACCGCCCTTTCGGTGATCCGACACCCCGTTGGGCGGGTGAAGACCCCCCGAAAGTCGCTCAGACCCAGGTCTCGATGCGTGCGGCGCCGTCCCGGACCACCACATGGCGGGAGTCGAACGCCGGGTCGGCGGCCGGCCGGTCGCGGCGCTGATGCGCGCCGCGGCTCTCCTCGCGCGTGAGAGCGGCCGTTGCGATAGTCCGCGCCAGCGCGAACGGGTCGCGTGCGAGCTCCCGGAGGTCGTCCGCGGTGCGCTCGATGCCGGCGAGCCGCCAGAGCGCACCCCGAGTGGCGGGCGGGGGAACCGGATCGGGCCCCGTCCGGGGGGGCGGCGACGGGTCGTCGGGCGCGGGCGGCGACGCGGCCGCCGCCACGCCCGCGCGGCGGCCGAACACGAAGCACTCGGCCAGCGAGTTCGAGGCGAGCCGGTTCGCGCCGTGCAGCCCGTTGCACGCGCACTCGCCGACCGCGAGCAGGCCCGGCAGCGACGCCCGCCCGTCGAGGTCGGTGGCGATCCCGCCCATCGTGTAGTGCGCCGCCGGCGCGACGGGCACGAGGTCGCGGCCGGGATCGAGGCCCGCGCGGTGGAGCGCGGTAGCGATGTTCGGGAAGTTCGTCATGTCGATCGAGCGGAGGTCGAGGAACACGCGCGCGCCCGGCTCCGAGCGGAGCACGTGCTGGATCGCGAGCGCGACCTGGTCGCGCGGCGCGAGCTCGTCCACGAACCGCTCGCCCGAGTCGTCCAGCAGCAGCGCGCCCTCGCCGCGGATCGCCTCGGTGATCAGGAAGCCGTCGCTCGGCCCCTCGCACGCGAGGGCGGTGGGATGGAACTGCACGAACTCGAGGTCCGCGAGGTCGGCGCCCGCCTCGCCCGCGAGCGTCAGCCCGGCGCCGATCGCTCCGCGCGGGTTGGTGGTCCGCTGCCACAGGGCCGCCGCGCCGCCGGTGGCGAGGATCGTCGCGCGAGCGAGGACGTCGACGGCGCGGCCGCTCGGTCGCGCGGCGCGCAGGCCCACGCAGCGGCCCTCCGAGCGCCAGAGCGCGCTCGCGGTGGCGCTCTCGAGCACCTCGATCCGGTGGTCCACGGCCGCCACCGCCGACAGCTCGCGCGTGATGCGGCGGCCTGTGGCGCTGCCGCCGGCGTGCACCACGCGCCGCATCGAGTGGCCGCCCTCGAGCCCGAGAGCGAGGTCGCCTCGGCGGTCGGCGTCGAAGCGCACGCCGAGCGACTCGAGGTCGCGCACGCTCTCCGGCGACTCGTCGCAGAGGACGCGCGCCGCGCTCGGGCGCGACGCCCCGCGGCCCGCTGCGAGCGTGTCGGCCAGATGATGCTCGGGCGAGTCGTAGACGGCCAGAGCCGCGGCGATCCCGCCCTGGGCCCAGTAGCTCGCGCTCTCGGCGAGCGGCGAGCGCGAGACGAGCACCACGCGGGCGCCCTCGCGCGCCGCGACGAGCGCGGCGTAGAGGCCCGCGGCGCCGGCGCCGACGACCGCGACGTCGGCCCGCAGCGTCGGTGTCAGCTCGCCCGCCAAGCGGCGACTACCGTACCCCCATCGCGGCGCCGCTCTACTTCCGTCACGAGTCCTCGCTGGAGCACGACACCGGTCCGCACCCGGAGGGCCCGGGACGCATCCCTGCGATCGAGCGCGAGCTGGACGCCCGTGGCTGGCTCGGCTACGAGCGCCGCGACGCCCCGGAGGTCGACATGGAGATCCTGACCCGTGTCCACCCGCGCGCCTACGTCGACTCGGTCCGGTCGGTGTCGGAGGCGGGCGGCGGCGCGTTCGACCCCGACACCGTCGCGAGCGCGGGCTCGTACCGAGCGGCGCTCCACGCGGCCGGCGGCGCGTGCGCGATGGTCGAGGCGCTGCTCGGCGGATCGGCAGCCGTCGGCTTCTGCGGGCTGCGCCCGCCGGGCCACCACGCCGAGCCCCAGGTGGCGATGGGCTTCTGCCTGTTCAACAACGTCGCCGTCGCCGCGCGCCACGCTCTCGACTCGCTCGGCGCTGAGCGAGTCTTCGTGCTCGACTGGGACGTGCACCACGGCAACGGCACGAACGACGTCTTCCACTCGGAGCCCGGCGTGCTGTTCGCGAGCATCCACCAGTCGCCGCTCTATCCCGGCACCGGGCCGCTGAGCGACGCGGGATCGGGCGCAGGCGAGGGCTACACGATCAACCTCCCGGTGCCGCCGGGCTCGGGCGAGGATCTCTGGCTGTCGCTCCTCGACCACGTGGTGCTGCCCGCGGCGCTCGAGTACGACCCGCAGCTCGTGCTCGTGTCGGCCGGGTTCGACGCGCACCGCGACGACCCGCTGGCCAGTTGCGCCCTCGAGGTCGAGTCGTTCGAGCTGATGGCACTCCGCCTGCGCGCTCTGGCCGACCGGCTCGGCGTGCCGCTCGGCGGCGTGCTCGAGGGCGGCTACGACCTGCGTGCGCTCGCCCGCTCGTGCGCGGCGTCGCTGCGCGGCTTCGCCACCGACGGCGCCGCTCCCGAGCCGGTCGACCCGCACCCGCTCGCGGCCCGCGCCGCGGCGAGCGTCGCCGAGCACTGGCCGAGCGTCGCTACTCGGTCGTCTTCTTCGGCCTGATCTCGGTGGGCGTGCCGCTGAAGCCCTTCTGCTGGTAGGACTTCGCGGCGCGCTTGGCGGCGGCCTTCGAGTCGTACTGGCCCATGAAGGCGACCCAGGAGTCCTTCTGGAAGCCGGAGTAGTCGTTGCTGTCGAGGATGCCCGCGGAGATCGACTCCCTGGCCGCGTTGCGCGCCGTCTTCTCGGCCTCCGACTTGTTCGTGGTGGTGATCAGGAGGACGGTCCAGCCTGCCTTTCCGGGCGGCCACGTCGTGAGCGCCCCGGGCGACGCGCCGCCGGTGGGGGTGGTGTCGGTCGTGGTCGGCGCGGTGTTGGTCGTGGTGGGCGCCGTCGTCGTGGTGGGGGCCGTCGTGGTCGGCGGGGTGGTGGCGAGCGGCACGGCCGGAGGGACCGGCTTGGGCGTGAGCGAGATCGGCTTCTTCTTCTTGTCCTTGTGGTGCGTCAGCTCCGCGATGCCGAAGCCCGCGCCGGCACCGATCAGCAGCACGCCCAGGGCGGCGAGGGCCGCGGGCACCCGCCAGCTCGGCGGCCGCCGGTAGGCGCGGCCCACGAGCGCGCCGCAGCGCAGGCACACCTCCTGGCCGGGCGCCGAGAGCTCGCCACAGCGAGGGCAGGGGAGGCGCTGGTCGGCGATCGACGGCGCGGGCGCTGCGACCGCCGTGCCCGGCGTGGGTGGGGGGTAGTCGCCCGGCTGCACGCTAGGGACGAGGGGTGCCGATCGGGGCGCTCGGGTCGCCGGTGGGCGGGAGGACGCGCGTGGTGGGGTCCGGCGGCGGCGGGACGTCGGGCAGGACCTTCGCCGGCGCCGGTTGGCCGGGCCCGGGGGGGCCGGGCGCGGGGACGCGGGCGCCGGGGTCCGGCGGGGGCGGGGCTCCGCCGGCGAGCTGGGCGGCGTGCGGTGGGCGCTGGGCTCCGCCGGCGAGCGCCGGCGACGGCATCTGAACGCGCGCGCCGGCGTCCGGTGGCGGGGGTGGAGCGTCCGCGGACGCGCCCGCGTCGGGCGGCTGGGCGAAGACCGTGTTCGCGCCGACCGGCCTGGCCGCGCCGTTGCGGACGCCGAC
>JBJMLK010000131.1:0-11277 GCA_045805345.1 Thermoleophilaceae bacterium
GGTCGCCCAGGCGGGCGGCAAGCCGGCCAACTTCCTCGACGCGGGCGGCGGCTCGAAGGCCGAGACGATCGTCGACGCGATCGAGGTGATCCTGTCCAACGAGAACGTGCGGGCGGTGCTGTTCAACATCTTCGGCGGGATCACCCGCTGCGACGAGGTGGCACGCGGCCTGATCGAGGCCTTCGACCAGGTCAAGCCCACCGTCCCGTTCGTGGTCCGCCTCGACGGCACCAACGACGAGGAGGGCCGGCGGATCCTCGCTGAGGCCGCGCTGCCGAACGTGCACGTGGAGCAGACGATGGACGGCGCGGCCGCGAAGGTCGTGGAGCTGGCCGCGGCCGCGGGGGCTGCGGCATGAGCATCCTCGTGGGCGAGGACACGCGGCTCGTGGTGTCGGGCCTGACCGGGCGCGAGGGCAGCTTCCACGGGCTCAACAACCGCAAGTACGGCACGCAGCTCGTGGGCGGCGTCACGCCCGGCAAGGGCGGTCAGGACGTGGAGGGCGTGCCGGTCTTCGACACCGTGCACGAGGCCGTGGCCCAGACCGGCGCCAACACGAGCATGGTCTTCGTCCCGCCGCGCTTCGCGGCGGACGCGATCCTCGAGGCGGAGGACGCCGGGATCGATCTCGTGATCTGCATCACCGAGGGCATCCCCGTCCACGACATGCTGCGCGTCTACACGCACCTGCGCCGCGGCAAGACCCGGCTGATCGGCCCGAACTGCCCAGGCGTGCTCTCGCCGGGCAAGGCCAACGTCGGGATCATCCCGGCCCACTTCTTCTCGCAGGGCAACGTCGGCCTGGTCTCGCGCTCCGGCACGCTGACCTACCAGATCGGCAACACCCTCGCCCAGCGCGGGTTCGGGAACTCGTCGATCGTGGGCATCGGCGGCGACCCGATCGTCGGCTCGTCGTTCATCGAGGTGATCGAGCTGTTCGAGCAGGACGCCGAGACCGAGCTGATCGTGATGTGCGGCGAGATCGGCGGCGAGGAGGAGGAGCGGACCGCCGAGTACATCGAGGCGAACGTCTCCAAGCCCGTGGTGGCCTACATCGCCGGCTTCACGGCTCCGCCGGGCAAGACGATGGGGCACGCCGGCGCGATCATCTCCGGCTCGAAGGGCACGGCGCAGGCGAAGGCCGAGGCGCTCGAGGCAAAGGGAGTGCGCGTGGGTCGCACGCCCACCGAGGTCGCGGAGATCGCGGCCGAGATAGCCGGCGCGAAGGTCTAGCGCGCAACAGGGGGCCTGGGCCCCTGTTGCATCAGCGCCGCCGGCGCGAGAGGAGCGCGCCGACCAGTGCGCCGCCCGCCGCGATCAGCGCGCCGCGCCCGGTGCCGGGCCGCGCCACGGCAGCGCGGACCGCGTCGCTGAGCCGCGGGACGGGCACCGCCGGCTCCGGCGGGCGAGCCGGGAGCGGCCGCTCGACCGGCCGCGCGAGGGGCATCGCCCCGAGCAGGGGCGCGGCGATCGCGTCGAACTCCATCGTCACGGCCTCGCCCTCGACCACGTCGTCGCCGGGCGGCAGCGCCGCCGGCACGAGCCACGCCCGCTCGGGCAGGTAGGGCAGCGCGGCCCGGACCTGGGCGAGCCCGGACGGCTCGTCGAGGCCGAGGTCGGACGCGAGCCGCTCGATCGCCCGGGCCCGGCGCCAGGCGAGGTTGAACGAGTCGATGCGCAGGATCGGCGCCATGTCGTCGTCGCGCAGGCGCCGGCGCAGCGACAGGTCGAGCAGCGCCCGCGTGGCGGGGTCGAGCGCCCGGACGCCCGCCTCCAGGCCGTCGAGCCCCGCGCGCGCGGGACCGAGTCCGGGGGTGGATGGGACGCCCGCGTAGGCCATTCGACGCCGCGATGCTACGGCCGGGGTCGGATGCCGGGCCGTCCGTTATCGTGGCTCGCGATGGAGCCCTCCCCGATCACCTTCGCGCGCGGCGCGCCGTCGCTCGACATCATCCCGGTCGACGACCTGGGCGAGGCCGCCCAGCGCGCCTTCGAGGCCGATCCCAAGGGCACCTTCTCGTACGGCACCGCCGGCGGCTACGGGCCGCTCCGCGACTGGATCGCGGAGCGCCACGGCGCCGACCGCGAGCAGGTGCTTGCCACCAACGGCTCGATGCAGGCTGACGCGTTCCTGTTCCAGCTGAAGGTCAAGCCGGGCGACACCGTGATCGTCGAGGGCCCCACCTACGACCGCACGCTGCTCGCGCTGCGCGACCTCGGGGCCGACGTGCTGATGATCCCGATGGAGGCCGACGGGATCGACGTCGACGCCCTGGCCACGGCCCTCGAGGGAGGCGCGCGGCCCAAGCTCGCGCACATCATCCCCAACTTCCAGAACCCGGCGGGGGCGACGCTGTCGCTCGACAAGCGCCGGCGGCTGCTCGAGCTGGCGGGCCAGTACGAGTTCACGATCTTCGAGGACGATCCGTACGGCGAGCTGCGCTTCGAGGGCGAGTCGCTGCCCACGCTGCTGTCGCTGGACACCGACGACCGTGTCGTCTACGCGTCGTCGTTCTCGAAGACGGTCTGCCCGGGCATCCGGGTCGGCTACCTCGTGGGGCCGAAGGCCACGATCGCCGCGATCGAGGGCCGCGCCACCGCCACCTACATCTCGCCGAACATGGTCGCGCAGTCGATCGTGGCCGAGTTCTGCCGCTCGGGCGCGCTCGACCGCTCGATCGACACGGTGAAGGTCGCGCTGCGCGAGCGCCGCGACGCCACCTGTCAGGCGCTCGAGCGCGACATCGCCGACGCCGAGTTCGTCACGCCCGAGGGCGGCTACTTCCTCTGGGTCACGTTGCCGGAGGGTGCTGATGTGGACGCCCTGGCCGGCGCCGCGCGCGACCGCGGCGTGATCTTCGTGAAGGGCACCGACTTCGGCGGCGGGCTCAACACCCTGCGGCTCGCGTACTCGGGCGTCACGCCCGACGAGATCGCAGAGGGCATCGGCCGTCTCGCCGAGGCGTACCGCGGCCTCAGCGTCGTCGCGGCTTGACAAATACTTAGCGTTCACGGGACCATGCACGCGATGCGGGTGCGGGCGATCGTCGGGATGCTCGTGGCGGGGGCCTTGGTGGCGGCCGGCCCGCCCAGCGCCGGCGCGGACGAGCTGAAGGAGATCGAGTTCAGCGCGGGTGGCTCGATCAAGGTCTTCTGGCACGGCGATCAGGCACGCGGCTGCGCCGCCGCCGGGCTGTGCCGCTACAGCGGCTCGATCGTCTACCCGTTGCGCCGCGGCCAGGCCTTCCTCGAGCTGGAGCCCGACTCGTACTTCCCCGTCTTCGGATTCCTCGACGCGCGCGGCCAGACCCGGGCGCGCACCGTCCGAACGCTGGCGGGCGGTGGCACCGCCGTCTGCTCCCAGCACGCGCGCTCCACCAGCTTCACCCTGAGCGCGGACCGCGCGTGGCGCGGCCGGGACTGGCTGACGCTCGACACCCGCATCTACCCCGCGCCGCTGGCGAGCGGCGAGTGCGCCGGGCCGCGGCTCGAGGACATCGCGCCGAGTCTTCCCTCGGCCCTGGTCCGGACCCGCGACATCGAGAAGCGCGGCGAGCGAGTGAGCCTGCGCGGGCGCTTTGCGTTCGCGGCCGGCGCGCTGACCGGGCATGTGACCTCCACGCTGCACCTCACCTCGCGCGGCGTGCGCCGCGAGCACCTGATCGACGACAACCCCGGCGGGGGCGGGTCGCGCCACCGGCACCGGCATCGTCGCCGCCACCGACTGGTCGTCAAGCTGCACTACAGGCTGGTCCACGCGCAGGGCGAGGCACGGCGGGACTTCCGCGCGGTGTCGGCGCCGATCTGCCGCCTACGCGACGCCTGCGGGTCGCACGGCAGCGAGGTCTACTCGCTCGACGATGCGGGCAAGCGGTTCGACGTCTCCGGGGCCGCCTCGGTCACCTCGCGCCGGCGGCCGTCGCTGCGGCACGCGCTGCGCACGGTCGTCCGGCACGGGTTCGTTGACGGCTTCCTGCCGGTGCCACGCAGCGCCGGCCTCAGCTCGCATGCGTTCGAGGCGCCCGGCGGCGTGGCGTGCCTCGACAGGTTCCGCCCCCGCGAGCAGCCGTCGCTGGCGCTGTTCGGCGAGAGCGGGAAGCTCAGGCTCATCCTGTTTGAGAGCGAAGGGAGCATCCTGCGCGGACGCTGTCCGGGACCGACGGACTCGCAGCGCGGCTCCGACCTGGGGCGGCTTCGCGTGTCCCCAGGCCAGCTGCGAAAGAAGGCGGTCACCCTCCGGCTGCGCGACAGAGGAAGCTTCCGCCGCGGCGCCTACTCCGGTACGACCGGCGTGCGGCTCAACGTGCGCCTGCGGAGGACCGGCGCCAGCGTGAAGGTCGATCCGCACGGCGACCGGGTCCTCTTCAAGGAAGCCACCTCCGCCGGCGGCTAGCGCCCGTAGCGCTCCTTGGCCAGCACCAGCGACTCAGGGAGCGCCGTGCGCGGCGGCGGCGACGGGTCGGCGATCACCGACACCGTCTCGGCCACGCTGCGGGTGACCGAGCGCCGCTCGCCGCCTGAGTCGATCGCCACGTCTTCGGTGCCGGCGCTCACCACGGTGCCCTCGAGGCCGGGGGCGAGCCCGGAGTGCTTGAGGTAGTGCAGCAGGTCCTCGGCCTCGTTCTCGAAGCGCAGGATCCGCACGCTCGCACCCTTCTCGACGTCCGCCAGCGGCACGCCGGGCACCCGGGCGCCGGCGGCGATCGGGTGGCCGTGCGGGCAGGTGCGCGCGTCGCCGATCGCCGCGAGCATCCGCTCCTCGAGCACTGGCGACATGGCGTGCTCGAGCCGCTCGGCCTCCTCGTGCACCTCGTCCCACGGGATGCCGAGGACGTCGGTGAGGAAGCGCTCGATCAGCCGGTGCCGCCGCACGACGCCCGCGGCGTGCTCGCGGCCATCCTCGGTGAAGACCAGCGAGCGGTCGGTGTCGCGGGTGATGTAGCCGTCGGCCTCCAGCCGGCCGACCATCTCGGAGACGGTCGGCGGCGCGACCTGGAGCGCACGCGCCACGTTCGCGCCGGTGATCGGCAGGCCGGCCTCCTCGAGCCAGAAGATCGTCTGGAGGTACTCGTCCTCGGCGGGCGTGGCTTGGTCCTGGGTCATCTCGGCTGATCGTAGCCCGCTCTGCTTTCATCGCACCCGTGTCCCTGCCCGTGAAGCCGCCCGTGAAGCCGCAGCTCGCTCGATCGGCCACCGACCTGCCGGCCGGTGACGACTGGCGCTACGAGCCCAAGTGGGACGGCTTCCGGACGATCATCTTCCGCGACGGCGACGACGTGTACCTCCAGAGCAGGAACGGGAAGCCGATGAACCGCTACTTCCCGGAGGTCCCGCCGGACATCCTCACCCTGTCCGGCGATCGCCTGGTGCTCGACGGCGAGCTGATCGTGGTGGTCGACGGGATCCAGGAGTTCGACCTGCTCGGCCAGCGCATCCACCCGGCGGAGTCGCGGGTCAGGATGCTCGCGGAGATGACGCCGGCGGCCTTCGTCGCGTTCGACCTCCTGGCCGAGGGCGACGACGTGCTCTGCGAGCTGCCGTACGAGGAGCGCCGCCGCCGGCTCGAGGCGGCGGTCGACGGCGACCGCGTGCAGCTCACTCCGATGACGCCCGACGCCGAGGCGGCGCGCGAGTGGCTCACCGGTCGCTCCGAGGGCGTGGTGGCGAAGCAGGCTGACGCCCAGTACCGGCCCGGCGAGCGCACCGGCATGGCCAAGATCAAGCGGGTGCGCACCGCCGACGTGGTGGTGCAGGCGTTCCGCTTCGGCAAGGAGCCGAACACCGTCGGCTCGCTGATCCTCGGGCTCTACAACGACGACGACCAGCTGCAGGTGGTCGGCCACACCTCGGGCTTCACCGCGCGCCAGAAGCGCGAGCTGGTCGACCTGCTCGAGCCCTACCGCACGCACGAGCGCGGCACGGGCGAGCCGAGCCGCTGGAAGTCGGACGAGGAGCTGGTCTGGGAGGGCCTGCGCCCGGAGCTGGTCTGCGAGATCGCGTTCGACCACATCACCGGGCACCGGATCCGGCACGGCGCCAAGTTCAAGCGCTGGCGCGACGACAAGGACCCCAGCGAGTGTCGTATCGATCAGCTGCGGGCCTGATCGCCGGGCTCGCGGTGCTGCTCGTGCCCGCGGGCGCGGGTGCGGTGACGAGCGTGAAGGTCGGCGACTTCCCTTCGCCGACCTACGTCACGGCGCCGCCCGGGGACCCGCACCGCCTGTTCGTGGTGGAGAAGGACGGGCGGATCGAGCTGCTGCACGACGGGGTGCGCAAGGAGTTCCTCGACGTCGGCGCGAAGCTCGCGCAGCCGCCCGCCGAGCGCGGGCTGCTGTCGATGGCGTTCGCGCCCGACTACGCCACGAGCGGTCGCTTCTACGTCTATTACACGGCGCCGCGCGAGGGCGACACGGGCGGCGACGTGATCGTCGTTGCCGAGTACCGGCGCTCGGCCACCGACCCGGACCGCGCCGACCCGGACAGCGAGCGGGTGGTGCTGGCCATCGACGCGCCCACCTACGGCGCGCACAACGGCGGCCAGCTCCAGTTCGGGCCCGACGGCCTGCTGTACCTGGCCACGGGCGACGGTGGCGGCCCCAACGACCCGTACGCCAACGCCCAGAACCCCGCCTCGCTGCTCGGCAAGCTGCTGCGGATCGACCCGCGCGTACCGGGAGCCACGCCTGAGATCTACGCGAGCGGGCTGCGAAACCCGTGGCGCTTCTCGTTCGACCGCGCTACCGGCGACCTGGTGCTCGGCGACGTGGGTCAGGACGCCTGGGAGGAGGTGGACTGGCTGCCGCGCGGGACCGCGCCGGGCGCGAACCTCGGCTGGCCGTGCCGCGAGGGCCTCGTGGCCGGGCCGGGCACGTGCGCGGCGGGCCCGCTCACCGACCCGGTGCTGGTGTTCGGCCACACGGGCACGGGCTGCAGCGGCGCGGTTACGGGCGGCTACGTGGTGCGCAGCCACGATCTCGACTCGCTCTACGGGCGCTACGTGTACAGCGACTTCTGCGGCAGCGACGTGCGGTCGCTCGTCCTGGCCAGCCCGGCGGCCGGCGACGACCGCTCGACCGGCGTCGTGCGCGACCACGTGTACTCCTACGGCGAGGACTCGTGCGGCCACCTGTACACGGCGAGCGGGGTCCTCGCCGAGGGCAACGGCGAGGTCGACGTGCTCACCGACGGCGCGGTCACGCCGTGCCCCGATCCCGCGAAGCCGCCGGTCCAGCCGCCGCCGGCCAGGGACCGCACGCCGCCGCCGCTCACGGTCGCGCGGCGCTTCCGCCAGCGCCTCGAGCCGCACCGCTCGCTCTACGCCAGCGTGCGCTGCGGCGAGCGCTGCGCGGTCACGGCGGCGGCCCGGATCGTGGTGCCCGGGCGCGCGCGGCCGTTCGCGGCCGTGCGCACGCTGCCGTCGCTCGCGGCCGGGCGACGCGCCGGCATCCGTCTGCTGCTGAGCGCCCGCGCCGGGCGCGCCGTGCGGCGCGCGCTGGCCGGCGGAGGCCACCTGCGCGCCAGCATCCGGGTCACGGCCCGCGACGCCGCCGGCAACCGGAGCGTGAGGATCAGGCCGGTGTTGGTGTTCCCGTAGCGATGGCCGCTCTGCGATCCCTGGGGCCGATCGCGATCGCGATCCTCGCGGCGCTGCTGATTCCCTCCGGGGCCGGGGCCGTCAACGCCGTCAAGGTCGGCGACTTCGACTCGCCGATCTTCGTGACCGCTCCGCCCGGCGACCCGCACCGGCTGTTCGTGGTCGAGAAGGGCGGCACGATCGAGCTTCTGCACGGTGCGACCCGGAAGCAGTTCCTCGACATCCACGCCAAGATCGTCGCCTCCGGCGAGCAGGGCCTCCTGTCGATGGCGTTCCCGCGCGACTACGCCACGAGCGGTCGCTTCTACGTCTACTACACGGCTCCGCGCGCGGGCGATTCCACCGGCTCGGTGCTGACCATCGCCGAGTACCGGCGATCGGCCGCCGACCCCGACGTCGCCGACCCCGACAGCGAGCGGATCGTGCTGACGATCGACCACCCCGTGAACTCGAATCACAACGGCGGGCAGCTGCAGTTCGGCCCGGACGGCAAGCTCTACCTCGCCACCGGCGACGGCGGCTCCGGCAACGACCCGCCGAACAACGCGCAGAACCCCGCCTCGCGGCTCGGCAAGATGCTGCGCCTGGACCCCCGGCAGCCCGGGGCCGTGCCGGAGCTGTATGCGCTCGGCCTGCGCAACCCGTGGCGTTTCTCGTTCGACCGTGCCACCGGCGACCTGATCATCGGCGACGTGGGACAGGGCACGCGCGAGGAGGTCGACTTCGCGCCGAAGGGCACGGCCGCGGGCGCGAACTACGGCTGGAGCTGCCGCGAGGGCCTGATCGCCGGGCCGCGCACGTGCCCCACCGGGACGTTCGTGGACCCGGTGCTCGACTACGACCACGGCGGCGGGCGCTGCGCGATCACCGGCGGCTACGTGGTCCGCAACCACGACCTGGACTCGCTCTTCGGGCGCTACGTGTACGTGGACGAGTGCGGCGGCGATGTGCGCTCGCTCAAGCTTGCGCTGCCGCGGGTCACCGACGACGCCTCAACGGGGATCTCCGCGCCGGGAGTCTTCTCGTTCGGCGAGGACTCGTGCGGCCACCTCTACATGGCGCGCGGCTCGGCCGGCGAGGTCGACGTGCTGGTGGACGGCGCGGTCACGCCGTGCCCTGAGCCGAAGCCGCCCGTGAAGCCGCCGACGGGGCCGCCGCCGGACCGGACGCCTCCCCACCTCACCGTCGCGCGCAGGTTCCGCCAGCACCTCGCTCCGCACCGCTCGCTGTACGTGACGGTGAGCTGCTCGGAGCGCTGCGCCGTGACCGCCACGGCGCGCGTGCCGGTGCCGGGGCGCGCGAAGCCGTTCAGGGTCGTGCGCTCGCTGCCGTCGCTTGGAAAGGGTCGCCGGGCCACGCTGCGCCTCCTGCTCACCCCGGCCGCCGCGCGGGCCGTGCGGTCGGCCCTTCGCGCCGGGCACGAGGTGAGCGCCATGCTGCGGGTGGTGGCGCGCGACGCCGCCGGCAACCAGGCGGTGAAGAAGCGGCCGGTGGTCGTGCTCCGCTAGCGAGCCCTCCTGCGTCAGCATGTGGGCATGCCGGCGATCGAGGTGATCCAGGGCGACGTGACCCAGCTCGAGGTCGACGCCGTGGCCAACGCGGCCAACACCGAGCTGCGCCACGGCGGGGGAGTGGCCGCTGCGATAGCGCGCGCGGCCTGCCCCGAGCTCGACAGCGAGTCGCGCGAGCGCGCGCCGATCGGCCTGGGCGAGGCGGTGGAGACCACCGCCGGGGACATGCCGGCGCGCTGGGTGATCCACGCCGCGACGATGGAGCTGGGCGGCCCGACGTCGGCCGAGATCATCGAGCGGGCCACCGAGTCCACGCTCGCCGTGGCCGAGCGGCTCGGCGCGCGGTCGCTGGCACTGGTCGCGTTCGGCACCGGCGTCGGCGGCTTTCCGGTCGCCGAGGCGGCGCGGTTGATGGTGGGGGCCGTGCGTTCGTTCCCGCTGCGGTCGGTCGAGCGTGTCGTCTTTGCGGTGCGCGGCGACGACGCCGAGCGCGCGTTCTCGGACGCCGCCGCCGAAGCTCCGTGAGCGTCCCGCTCCCGCTCCTCATAGCCCCGGACTCCTTCAAGGGCACGATCACGGCGGCGCGGGTGGCAGCGGCGATCGCGCGCGGCGTGCGCGCCGCCGGCGCTGAGGCGATCGAGCTGCCGGTGGCCGACGGCGGCGAGGGCACGCTCGACGTCCTGCTCACCGCGATCGGCGGCGAGGCGCGAACCGCCACCGTCGCCGACCCGCTGGGCCGGCCGGTGCAGGCCGAGTACGCGCTGCTCGCCGACGGCCAGACGGCGGTCGTGGAGATGGCGCGGGCGAGCGGGCTCGGCCTCGTGGCCGAGCACGAGCGCGACGCGTACGCGGCGTCGACCGCCGGCACCGGCGAGCTGATCGCCGCGGCGGTGGAGGCGGGCGCGGGCACCGTGGTGGTCGGCGTCGGCGGCTCCGCCACGAGCGACGGCGGCGCCGGGGCGGTCGGCGTCCTCGCCGATGCCGGTCTGCGGACGGAGCTCGTGGTGGCCTGCGATGTGGTCACGCCGTGGGATGACGCGCCGCGGGTGTTCGGACCCCAGAAGGGCGCCGACGCCGCCACCGTCAAGCGACTCGAGCGGCGCCTGGCGCGGCTGGCGCGTGCCGCCCCGCGCGACCCGCGCGGCGTGCCGATGACCGGCGCCGCCGGCGGCCTGGCCGGCGGGCTGTGGGCTCACCTCGGCGCGCAGCTCGTGCGCGGCGCGCCGTACGTGCTCGACGCGATCGGCTTCGACTCGGCCATGCGCGCCGCGCGCTTCGTGGTGACCGGCGAGGGGCGGCTCGACGCGCAGACGCTTCAGGGCAAGGCGGTGGGGGAGGTGGCCACGCGCTGCCGCCAGGCCGGCGTCGCCTGCCACGCCGTGGTCGGCGCCGAGGCGCTCGACGGCTTCCGCGAGCGGCTGATCGACCTATCGACGGTCAGCGAGGCGGGCACCACCCGCGCGCTCGCGGCCGCGGGGCGCCGGCTCGCCAAGCTCTAGGCCCGCACGCGGTGATGCAGGTGCACGAACCCGTTCCCGAAGCGGCGCTCGTCCACCAGCTCGAGGTCCAGCCGCAGGCCGTCGGGCAGCGCGCGGGTCCCGCCTCCCACGATCGCGGGCGCGAGGAACAGGTGCAGCTCGTCCACCAGCCCGGCTCGCAGCGCCTGCCCGGCCAGCTCGGCGCCGCCGACGCTCAGCGGGCGGTCGGCCTCGTCCTTCATCCGCCGGACCGCGTCGGGGTCGAGCTCCCGCTCCACGCGAGTCCGCGCGCTGGCGGGCGCGTCGAGCGTCCGCGAGTACACGACCTTCTCGGCGGACCGCCAGATCTCCGCGTAGTCGCTGATCACGGGCGGCGCGTCGGGGCCGCCCATCGTCTCCCACACGGCCATGACCTCGTACAGCCGGCGCCCGTACAGATACGTACCGACCTCGCGTTCGAGGTCGTTCACGAACGCGTGCACCTCCTCGTCGGGACGGGCCCAGCCGAAGTCGCCGCGCTCGTCGGCCACGTAGCCGTCGAGCGACGCGATCGCGGAGTAGACGAGCTCGGCCATCTCTAGTCCTCCAGCCGCTCGTACGCGAGCAGCGTGAGGAAGTCGACGAAGCGGTCGGACAGCGCGACGTCCTCGAACAGGTCGCGCGACTCGTCGGGACGGCCCTGCGAGTAGAAGAA
>JBJMLK010000132.1:0-3596 GCA_045805345.1 Thermoleophilaceae bacterium
ACCCAGCGGATCCGCCGGTGCGGGCCGATCGGCACGTTCAGCGGGATCTGCGGCGCGGGGTTGAGGTTGGCCCACGCCACCTCGCCGATCCCCTCGGCCGCCTCGCGCACCTCGCGCACGGCACGGCCCGGCCTCTGCACGGCACCGAGCGCGCGCCCGAACGCGCCGAGCGGAGCCTTCACGAAGTCCTTCACGCCATCGGCCACCAGCTCGGCGGTCGACGGCTCCGGGCTCGGCGTCCACGGCTCCGGCTCGACCTCGCGCGGGACCGGCGTGACGTCGAACAGCACGCTGGCCAGGTCCACGCCGGAGATCCCGTCGATCATCGAGTGGTGGGTCTTCGTGATCAGGGCGAAGCGCCCGTCCGAGAGGCCCTGCACGAGCCAGGTCTCCCACAGCGGCTTCGAGCGGTCGAGCCGCTGCGAGTAGATCCGGCCGGCGAGGTTGCGCAGCTGGTCAATCTCACCCGGGCTCGGCAGCGCGGTGTGGCGCACGTGGTACTCGAGGTTGAACGTCGGGTCGTCGACCCACACCGGCCGGCCCGTCTGCAGCGGCGGGAACGCGAGCTTCTGCCGGTAGCGCGGGATCATGTGCAGGCGCGACTCGATGCCCTCGAGCACGTCGTCGTAGTCGGGCGCCGGCCCCTCGAAGATCAGCACCGAGCCGACGTGCATGTGCGCCGAGCGGCCCTCCTGCGCGAGGAACGACGCGTCGACCGCGGTGAGCCGGTCCTTGTGCTGTGGCGGCATGCGTGGAGCCTAACCCGCCTCTCCTAGACTTGCCCCATGGCGGCCGCTCCCGAGAGGCTCCTGCTGGCCGCGCCGCGCGGGTACTGCGCCGGCGTCGACCGCGCCGTCCAGACTGTCGAGCGCGCGCTCGAGCTGTACGGACCGCCCGTCTACGTGCGCAAGGAGATCGTCCACAACAAGCACGTCGTGGAGCAGCTGCGATCGCGCGGAGCCGTGTTCGTCGATCAGGAGACGGAGGTGCCGGAGGGCAAGACCGTCGTCTTCTCGGCCCACGGCGTGGCGCCCAGCGTGCACCGCAACGCCGACGCGCGCTCGCTGCGGACGATCGACGCCACCTGTCCGCTGGTCACCAAGGTGCACGTCGAGGCGAAGAAGTTCGCCGCGCAGGGCTACACGATCGTCCTGATCGGGCACGCCGGGCACGAGGAGGTCGAGGGCACGATGGGCGAGGCGCCCGACCAGGTCGTGCTGATCGAGACCGAGGACGACGTCGACCGCCTCGAGGTGGCCGATCCGCAGCGCGTGGCCTACATCTCGCAGACCACCCTGTCGGTCGACGAGACGACCGCGATCATCGCCCGGCTGCGCGAGCGCTTCCCGGCGATAGTCGGGCCGCGCACCGACGACATCTGCTACGCCACCACCAACCGCCAGGCGGCGGTTCGCCAGATGGCCCGCAAGTGCGACCTGGTGCTGGTGATCGGCTCGCGGAACTCGTCGAACTCCAACCGCCTGGTCGAGGTCGCCCGCGACCACGGCGCCGAGTCGCACCTGATCGACAACGAGGCGCAGGTGCGCGAGGAGTGGCTCGAGGGCAAGCGCACCGTCGGGATCTCCTCCGGCGCGAGCGCTCCCGAGGAGCTCGTGCAGCGGCTGGTCGAGTTCTTCCGCGCGCGCGGCACCACCGACGTCTCGGAGTTCGAGGTCGTCCAGGAGGACGTCCGCTTCATGCTCCCCAAGGAGATCCGCAAGGCGCTCGCCGGCGCCGCGTCCTAGCCCGGCTGGCCGGGCGGCAGCGGCTCGAACTGGAAGCCGTGGAGGCGCAGGCCCGCCTCCTCGGCCACGACGGTCCCGTCGGTCTCGTACAGGCCCGGCTCGAGGCCGCCGCCCGACAGGACAGCCCACGCGCCACCGGCGCGGAACGCGACGGTCGCGGAGGCGCCGGCGTCGGCGGCCTCGATCCAGTCCTCGCCGTCGATCCAGTCGCGGACGAGCTCGAGCCGTTCGCGCTCGGCGGGCAGCGGCACGTCGGCCGTCTGCGGCGTGAGCGTGACGCCGGGCGCGTCCTCGGGCCGCAGCGGCGCGAGCGGCTCGGGCAGGTCGAGGTCGGGCTCGATCTCTCGCAGCGCATCGCCGATGGCGCGCTCCGCGCCGTCGTAGTCGCCCTCGCCGAGGTGGAAGTAGGTGAGGATCCCGCGCCGGTCGAAGAGGTAGCGGCCCGGCCAGCCGCGGTTGTCGTAGCTGCGCCAGATCTGGAAGTCCGGGTCGAGCGCGACGGGGAACGGCACGCCCAGTCGCTCGACCGCGCGCGCCACGAGGTCCGCGTCGCGGCCGAAGGAGTAGCCCGGCGTGTGGACGCCCAGCACGCTCAGGCCGGCGGCCTCGTAGCGGTCGTGCCAGGCCCGCAGGTACGGCAGCGTCCGCAACGAGTTCACGCGGGCGAAGTCCCAGAACTCGACCAGCACCGCGTGCCGTCCCATCAACCGATCCATGCGCACGAACGGAGCCCCCAACCAGGTGGTCTCGGGCGGAAACTCGGGTGCCGGGAGCTCGAGCCCTTCGGGCGGACGCACCCCGCGGAAGCTAGATGATCGGCTAGCCGGCGACGGCCTGGATCACGTGCGGCGATACGTAGATCTCGACCAGCGACGCGATCACGAGCACCGGTGCGGCGATGGCCGTGGTCACCACGGTCGCGGCCAGCAGCTGGTGCCAGTCGCCCCGCCGGCTCGCCACGACCCATGCGGCAAGCGGCAGGAACAGCGCCGTGAGCTCCGGTACCGCGTGCGGCATGAGCGCCACGAGCAACCGCCCGGGGCTCGTGCCCATGTGGAACGACACGTCTGCGGCGGAGTGGCCGAGCGCGTACGCCTGCGTGCACAGGGAGAACGTGGTGGCGCAGATCACGAAGGCGATCGCGAACCTGCCGGCCTTCTCGTGGATCCACTTGTCGAAGCCGCTGCGCAGCGCCGCCTGGCGCGGCACCGTGCTGCCCGCCATGAACCCCGCCACGCACGCCATCGAATGGAGCGCCAGCACGAGCGAGTTGCGGAACAGGACGTGGCCCACGTCGCCCATCGTCGGGTCGCGGCTGATTCCCGGCAGGACCACCGGCGTCGGGTCCGGGGTCGACAGCTTGGCCACCACCCAGGTCGCGGACAGCAGGCCGAGCGCGGTCATCACGCTCCAGAAGAGCCACGTGCGAAAGACCGGCCACGGTTTGCGGTTCCACTCGGCCAGGGTCGCCTTCGTGTCCGACATCCCCTGCACGAGCACGAGCTCGTTGACGTTCACGAACCTGCCATCGGCACGCCGGCGTCTGAGTCTGAGTCGGCTCAAGAGGCTCCCAGGGCGCGCAGGTCGTGGGCGATCCGCTCCGGCGTCGCCTCGGCGATCGGGAAGCCCACCCGCTGCATCCCGCGCGAGTCGAGGATCACGAGCCGGGCCTGGTGCTCCTCGTGCTGGTGCTGCGGGCGGACCGCGAATCCCTTCCAGACGCGCCGGAGCTGGTCGCGGGAGCCCAGCAGGAAGCGCATGCGACCGCCAATCCCCGTCTTCCTCAGGAACGCGCGTGCGCTCGCGGGCGTGTCGTTCGGCGGGTCGACCGAGATCGCGATCGCGGGCACG
>JBJMLK010000133.1:0-11655 GCA_045805345.1 Thermoleophilaceae bacterium
GAGCGGGAGCGCGCGGTCGGGCCCAACTCGGTGTGCGCGCTCGAGCGCGACGTGGACACCCACAGCCCGCTGCCGACGAGCGAGGCGCGCATCCGCTTCCGCCGCCTCCTCACGGCGATGCGGCTCTTCAAGCCCGGGCGCGTGGCGCTGCTGGGGCTCGGCTGGGGACGGGCCGACGGCGGGGTCTGGCAGCCGGTTCCGCTCGCGCTCGGAGGGGCCGGGCGCGGCGAGCCGTGGGTGCTGACCGCGGCCGAGGAGCTCGAGCTGCGCGAGCTGACCGAGCTGATCGCGCGGACGCGCCAGCCGGGCCGCGTGGCCTGGGCGCTGAGTCGCTTCGAGATGGGCTGCGAGCGCTCGACCGACGTCGAGGCGCTCTCCGACCACCTGCTCGCGCTGCAGGCGCTGCTCGAGACCGACGGCGACGCGGGCCGGGCCAGCCTGTCGCAGCGGCTCGCCGCGCTCTGCGCGGAGAGCGCCGACCGCGGGGCGGCGCGGCGGCGCCTGGAGGAGGCGTTCGCCCTCGAGCGGCGGGCGATGGCGGGCGGCGCGATCGACCCGGACCTCGACGAGGAGGACGACGGCGAGACGCCGCACTCGGTGTGCGCCGAGATTGAGCAGCACGTCCGCGCGCTCCTGCGCGACGTGATCTGCGGCTATCTCGACGCTGACCTGCGAGCGCTGGCCGACGACATCCTGATCGCCGGCCAGGAGCCGATCGAGATCCACGCCCACGACCTCAGGGAGGAGCCGCCCGGGCCCGGGCTCTTCACCCGCACCGAGCCGGAACCGGAGCCCGGGCCCGAGGAACCCGAGCCGGAATCCGTCTGGGAGACCGAGCCCGAGCCGGAGCCCGAGCCGGCGTGGGAGCCCGACCACCCGGCGGTGAACGCGCAGACGCGCCTCCCCGACGGCCCGGGCACGGCGGCGGACCCGCGCTCGGCGGCGTGGGCGGTCGCGGCGCTGCCCGGCCCGCGCACGTTCCGCGAGGCGCCACCACCGCTGTTCGAGGAGCGCGTCGAGGTGGGCGTCTACGCGGAGCCGGCGTACGAGGAGCGGGCGTACGAGGAGGCGACCATTGCGGACGAGCCCATGCCGGCGGAGGAGCCGCTCGCCCTGGCCGAGCCGGAGCCCGCGCCAGAGCCGGAACCAGAGCCGGAGCCGGACGACGTCGAGGCGGGGGTCATCCACTCGGCCGACTGGGACTACGACGACGACCCGGCGAGCTACTCGGCGCCGATCTAGCCCGCCGCCACCGCCTCCTCGGCGAACAGGTGCTCGGCCACCGCGGCCAGGCCCGTGAGGTCGTGCACGTCGTCGTCGAAGAGCGGCACCTGGATCAGCGGGTCGCCGCGCAGCTCGGCGGCCAGGCGCTCCACGTTTGCGCGGTCGCGCTCGCCGATCCGGCGGTAGTCCGCGAAGTTCGACGCCACGCGGCGGCCGAGCTTGGGCCCGAGCAGCGCCACGAGGTCGTCGGCCACGTCTTCGGCGCCGCCACTCTCGGCGCCTGCGGCGATCCCCTCGTGCACGCGGTTGACGATTGCGGCGCCGAACGGCATGTCCGACTCGCGCAGCCGGCGGCGGAAGAAGATCGCCTCGTCGATCGCGTCGCGGCGCGGAGAGGTGACGAGCAGGAACGCCGTGCGCGGGTCGGCCATCAGCTCGTTCACGCGCCCGGCGCGCTCGCGGATTCCGATCGCCATGTCGCCGAAGGCGGCGAAGAACTCGGACAGGTCGCTCAGCAGGTCGCTGCCGGTGACCCGCTTGAGCATCCCGAGCATCAGCCCGGTGCCGCGGCCGAACGCTCGCACGCCGAACATCCCCGGCCGCAGGAACAGCTGCAGCGATCGCGAGTCGATGAAGCGCGACAGGCGGTCGGGGGCGTCGAGGAAGTCGAGCGCGTTGCGCGTGGGCGGCGTGTCGAGCACGAGCAGGTCGTAGCGGCTCTCCTCGTGCAGCTCGTACAGGCGCTCCATCGCCATGTACTCGGTCGTGCCGGCCACGGCCGTGGAGAGCTGCTGGTAGATCCGGTTGCCGAGGATCGCGTCGCGCGTGGCGGCGTCCGGCGCGCGCCGCTCGATCATGTCGTCCCACGTGCGCTTGGCGTCGAGCTGCATGGCCCACAGCTCGCCGCGCATGTCGATCCCGTGCTCCTCGAACACGGCCGGATCGATCCGCCGCTCCACGTTGTCGAGCCCCTCCAGTCCGAGCGACGACGCGAGCCGCTTGGCCGGGTCGATCGTCAGCACCGCCACCTTCAGCCCGCGCGCCGCCATTCCGGTGGCCACGGCGGCTGCGGTGGTCGTCTTGCCGACGCCGCCGGACCCCGCGCACACGCACACGTGCCGCCCCTCGAGCAGCTCCGCGACGCTCACAGCCGCCGCTCCAGCTCGCGCGACAGCCGCTCCCAGTCGTCGAGGCCGAGGTCGGGCTCGAACAGGTAGGGCAGCGTCGTGACCGGCGAGTCGAGCGCGCCGCGCAGCCGGCGCAGCTGCGACCGCTGCCCGCGGGCTCGCCGGTGCTCGGACAGCGCCGCCCGCAGCGCCGCCGCCACCGGCGGCGCCCCGTGACCGCCGTCGACGGCCTCGATCGCCTCGGCGTCGCTTGCGCTGAAGCGCTCGGGCAGCACGGCGTTCACCACGGCCAGATCGATCTCCATCCCCATGTCGCGCGCCAGCGCCCCCGCGAACTCGGTGGTCTCGGCCACCGGCATCTCCTCGGCGAGCGCCACCGCGAGCACCCCGGTCTGGCCGGCGTCGCGGATGAACGTGTCGATCATGTCCGCGCGCCGGCGCACCGGCCCCACCCGCGCGATCTCGCCGAACGTGCGCGCCGTGCGCAGCGCGCCGAGGCCGTGACCGGTGGCCGGGAGGTCGACGATCACGAGGTCGTACGGCGTGCCGCGCCTGCGCGGCCGGTCGAGCTGCGCCAGCTCCCAGACCTTGCCGATCGTCGCGAGCTCGCGCAGGCCCGGCGTCGCGGCGGCGAGGTACTCGAACATCCGGTTGTGGAAGAGCAGCCCCGCGAGGCGGCGGGAGCCGACCTGGTCGGCCAGGAACTCCTCGAGCGACGCCTGCGGGTCGATCGAGATCGCGTACAGGTTGGGCGCCAGCTCGGTCTCGTGAAAGCCGGACCCCTCGTGGCCGAGCGTGGCCGACACGCGCTCCTGGCCCGCCACCTCGCAGACGATCGTGCGCTTTCCGGAGCGCGCTGCGGCGAGTCCGAGGGCGGCCGCCACGGTGGTGCGGCCGACGCCTCCCTTGCCGGCCACGAAGACCAGCCGCTTGTCGATCAGCGCGGGCATCTGAAGGAATCTTCTCGTCTCATACGAATACGCACGGCACATGGGACTCTTCGATCGCAGACCAAACGACCCCGCGGACAACCCGCCGCCGCCAGATCCGACGCAGCGCCACGATCAGCCCGAGGTCTCGCCGGGCAAGGCCAAGGTCATCGCCTTCACCAACCAGAAGGGCGGCGTCGCGAAGACCACGACGACGCTGAACCTGGCCGTAGCGTTCAGCGAAAAGGGCCACCGCGTCCTGTGCATCGACCTGGACCCGCAGGCGAACCTGACGATGAGCCAGGGCATCGACCCCGACTCGCTCGAGATGTCGATGTACGACGTGCTGGTCACCCACACGTCGATCCGCGAGGTCATCCGCAAGCGCGAGGTGGACATCGCCTGCGCGTCGATCGACCTCGCCGGCGCGGAGATCGCGATGTCCACCCAGATCGGCCGCGAGCGCTCGCTGGAGAAGGCGCTGGCCCCGATCAAGGAGGACTACGACTTCATCTGCATCGACACGCCGCCGAGCCTCGGACTGCTCACGATCAACGCTCTCACGGCGGCCGACAAGGTGATCGTCCCCGTCCAGTGCGAGTATCTGTCGATGCGGGGGCTGATCCAGCTCCAGAACACCCTGTCGATGATCCGCGAGAACCTCAACCCCGACGTCCAGATCGAGGGCATCCTGCCCACGCTGGTCGACACTCGGACGGTCCACGCCAAGGAGGCCATCGAGCTCCTTGAGGAGAACTTCGGGGATCGGGTCTTCGCCTCCCGGATCACCAAGACCGTGCGGTTCGCCGAGGCGCCGGTCAAGGGGATGTCCGTGCTCAAGTACGACCCTGATGGGAAGGCGGCATATGCCTACCGGCAACTCGCGAGGGAGGTCCTCGAACATGGCAAGCGGTAAGCGCGCGAGCATGCGCGAGGGTCCACTGGCCGCGCTCTTCCGCAAGACCGAGGAGGAGGGCCTGGAGGGCCGGCCGCAGGGCGCCGAGGCACCCGCCGAGACCGGCCAGGGCGAGCCGCGGTCAGGGGACGAGCCGCGCCAGCGTCGTGAGCCGGATCCGGACCCGCCCCGCATCCAGGAGCTGCCGCCGCGCCGCGAGCGCCCGCAGCCCGAGGCGACCGAGCGGGGGCCGCGCAAGCCGGTCGACCGGCTGCGCGAGGTCTTCTCGTCGGATATCCCGGAGAACATCCTCGAGCGCGGCTCCGTCCGCTCGGGCGGCGAGGACGTGCGCCCGCGCTACGGGCGCGAGGAGCCGAGCGCGAGCATCCCGGCTCCGCAGGAGGTCCACGAGCCCGTGCTGCGCGTGGTCGGCGTCGGCGGCGCCGGCGTCAACGCCGTCAACCGGATGATCGAGGCCGGCGTGGCCGGCGTCGAGTTCGTGGCTGTCAACACCGACCTGCAGTCGCTCCAGCAGTCGAGCGCGGACGTGACCCAGCACATCGGCGGCGAGGTCACGCGCGGGCTGGGGTCGGGCTCCGACCCGAACCTCGGGCGTCAGGCGGCGCTCGACTCGTACGACCAGATCAAGGCGCTCCTCAAGGGCTCCGACATGGTCTTCATCGCGGCCGGCTCGGGCGGCGGCACCGGCACCGGGGCGGCGCCCGTGGTGGCCCGCGTGGCGCGCGAGATCGGCGCGCTCACGGTCGGCATCGTCACCAAGCCGTTCGGCTTCGAGGGCTCGCGCCGGGCCGATCAGGCCGAGCGCGGGATCGACGACCTGGCGCAGGAGGTCGACACGCTGATCGTGATCCCGAACTCGCGCCTCCTGTCGGTGCTCGACAAGCGCGTGTCGATGGTGGACGCGTTCCGGATGGCCGACGACGTGCTGCGCCAGGGCGTGCAGGGCATCTCGGACCTCATCACGCTGCCGGGGCTGATCAACCTCGACTTCGCCGACGTGCGGACGATCATGGCCGACGCCGGCCAGGCGCTGCTCGGCATCGGCATGGGCGTGGGCGAGCACCGCGCGATGGAGGCCGCCACGCATGCGGTCGCCTCGCCGCTGCTCGAGACGTCCGTCGAGGGCGCGCGGTCGATCCTGCTGTCGATCACCGGCGGGCGCGACATGTCGCTCTGGGAGGTCAACGAGGCCGCGAAGGCGGTCGCCGAGGCAGCCCACCCGGACGCCAACATCATCTTCGGCGCGATGATCGACGAGTCGGTGGTGGACCAGGTGTGGGTGACCGTCGTGGCCACCGGCTACGGCGACCGGCCGCTGATGCGGTCCTCGGGCAGCCGCGAGCCGGCCCGCGTGGCCGCGCGCGAGGCCGACCACGAGCCGCGCGTGACGAAGGCACCGGCGAAGGAGTCGTCGATCCTCGGCGATCTCGACGTGCCCGAGTTCGTACCGAAGCGCTGAGGCTGCAAACCGTCGCCTCGTGGCGTCCTCGGTCGCTCGCGTGCGTTGCACGCGTCGCTCCCTGCGTCCTTGCGCGGCTCGGTTTTCGCAGGCAGCGACGCCTCCGTGGGTATAGGACACTCAGCGATGCGTCGCAGGGGATCGATACTGGCGCTTGGCGTGCTGCTGCTCGCGCTCGCTCCCGCGAGCGCCCAGGCGGCGCAGTCGAAGTGCCAGAAGCTGGACGGGCACGACCTGGCGCCCGCGGGCAAGGTGAAGCTCGTGGAGCGGAAGAACGAGTACCACGGCACCGACCTGGTCGGCTGCGTTCTCCCCGCCGGAAAGCTCGTACTCGCCGCACAGAGCGGGGACGCGGGCTCCGGGGGCGACTCCTACGACCTGCGCCAGGTGGCCGGTCATCACGTCCTCCTTCGCGAGACCGGCTCGAGTCCGTCCGCGAGCAACGAGCAAACCGAGGTCGTCGACCTGCGAAGCGGCAGGCGCTACAAGGTCGCCTGGATGTGCACGACTCCGTCCACGTGCGGCGACGACGGTGAGTCGGCGCGGCGCGCCCTGATCAATTCGAGTGGGCAAGCCGCGGCCATCGTGCACGCACAGGGCTCCGACCTCGTGAGCGTCGAAGGCTTCTCGTCCCGCGGCACGCGGGAGGTGCTCGACACCGGCACGCTCAGCGAGATCCCGGCCTCGTCGCTGAAGCTCGACGGCCACGTGGCCAGTTGGAGGAACGACGGCGCGCGCATGAGCGCGCGGCTGCCGTCGGTCACCGACTGCCAGCGGCTGAAGGCGAAGGGCGAGGATCTCGCCGGCGCCAAGAAGGTGAAGCTCGTGGAGCGCAAGAACTCCGACGGCGGAACCGACCTCGTCGGCTGCGTGCTTCCGGCCGGAAAGGTGAGCGTGGTGGCGTCGCGGTCGAAGATCTCGGGCCAGACGAGGAGCTACGAGCTCCTCCAGGTGGCCGGCCACGAGGTGCTCGTCCGCGGCAAGCTGATCAACCCGTACGGCGCGGGCGTCAGCACCTACGTCTTCGACTTGAAGCGCGGCAGTTCGTACACCGCGGCGGAGAGCTGCTTCGACGAGCACGGCGCGGCCTGCGCCCAGACCTACGCCAGGCGCGCGTTCGTGAACGCCCAGGGGCAGGCGGCCGTTCTGCTCCGCACCGACGGCGAGAGCGCGCTCCAGGTGCTCGGCTTCGCCTCGACCGGCGAGAGCAGGGTGCTCGACACGGGCGGCCCGAGCCAGATCCCCAAGTCGTCGCTCTCGCTGGACGGCCACGTGGTCAGGTGGATGCACTCGGGCGTGCACCGGCACGCAACGCTGTCCGGCTGACGCGCATAGCATCGCCGGCATGAGAGGAGTGGTGGCGGCCGGCCACCCGCTCACGGCGGAGGCCGGTGCCGACGTCCTGCGGGAGGGCGGCAATGCGGTCGACGCGGCGGTCGCCTGCGTCCTGACGTCGTGGGTGGTCGAGGCGCCGCTCACCGGACCGGGCGCCGGCGGCTACATGCTCGTCCACACCCCGGGCGGCGAGAACCTGCTGCTCGACTTCTTCGTGGCCGCCCCCGGCAAGGGGCTCGACGACCCGCAGCCCGCGGCGCTCGAGCCGATCGACGTGCACTTCAGCGCTGAGGCCGTGCAGGTGTTCAACATCGGCCCGTCGTCGTGCGGGGTCTACGGCACCCCGGTCGGCGTGGCCGAGGCGCTCGACCGGTTCGGGACGATGCCGCTGTCCTCGCTGGTCGAGCGGCCGGCGCGCGCGGCCCGCCAGGGCGTCGAGCTGACGCCGATGGCGGCCTCGATCGTGGCGATCCTGGCGCCGATCCTCACCGCGACGCCGGAGGTCGCCGCGATCTACGCGCCGGAGGGCCGCCCGCTGCGCGCCGGCGAGACCGTGTGCATGCCCGAGGTCGGCGACCTGCTCGAGCGGCTGGGCGCCGAGGGGCCGCGCTTCCTCTACGAGGGCGAGGTGGCGAAGCGGGTCAGCGACTGGGTGCTCGAGCGCGGCGGCCTGCTCAGCCGGGAGGACCTGGCCACGTACCGGCCGATCGACCGCGAGCCGGCGCGCGCCGAGTACCAGGGCCGCGAGATCCTGACCAACCCGCCACCGTCGTCGGGCGGGATCCTGATCGCCTACTCGCTCGACCTGCTCGAGCGCCTGGGCCGCGCCCAGGACGTGCGCACGCTCGTCGAGGTCATGGACCGCACCAACCGCGAGCGCACCGACGAGTTCGTCCAGGGACTCAACTCGGAGGGCTACCTGGAGCGCTTCCTGCACAAGGAGGCGCTCGAGTCCGCGGCGTCGGAGATCGGCTCGCGGCTCGGCTCGACCACGCACGTCTCGGTGCTCGACGCCGACGGCACCTGCGCCTCGGTCACCTGCTCGAACGGCTCGTGCTCGGGCGTCGTCGTCCCGGGCACGGGGCTGCACCTCAACAACATGCTCGGCGAGGAGGACCTCAACCCGGGCGGCTTCCA
This sequence comes from Thermoleophilaceae bacterium, assembly GCA_045805345.1. Classification (GTDB taxonomy): domain Bacteria; phylum Actinomycetota; class Thermoleophilia; order Solirubrobacterales; family Thermoleophilaceae; genus AC-37. The sequence continues at coordinate 8,128 of JBJMLK010000133.1, forward strand.
CCGCCACGAGCCGGGCCGCCGGATCCCGAGCATGATGGCGCCGACGGTCGTGCTCCGGGAGGGCGGGGTGGAGGCCGTGATCGGCTCGGCGGGCTCCAACCGGATCAGGTCGGCCGTGCTCCAGACGATCCTCCGGGTGGTCGACGACGGGCTGCCCGCCCAGCGGGCCGTCGAGGCGCCGCGGGTGCACTACGAGGGCCGCGTGGTGGAGGCCGAGCCCGGGGTCGACGACGCTGGGCTGGCCGCGCTCGAGCGCGAGGGCTGGAAGGTGCAGCGATTTCGCGAGCCCAACCTCTACTTCGGGGGCGTCCAGGCGGCCGCCCGCGACGCGTCGACGGGCGAGCTGTCCGGCGGCGGCGACCCGCGCCGCGGCGGGGTCGCCATAGTGGTGGGGTGAGCGAGAAGGCATCGAACCCGGCCCTGGTGGTCGTCGACATGCTCAACCCGTACGACCACGAGGACGCCGAGCTGCTGACCCGGAACGTCGAGCCGGTAGTGCCGCGGATCCGCGAGCTGCTCGACCGCGCGCGCGAGGGCGGCGTGGAGGTCATCTACGTGAACGACAACTACGGGAGCTGGAACTCGTCGCCCGGCGAGCTGGCCGAGCGCGCCTGCAAGGGCGAGCGCCCCGACCTCGTCGAGCCGATCCTGCCGCCAGACGACGCATCGTTCGTGATCAAGGCGCGCCACACGATCTTCTTCGAGACCCCGCTCGGCTACCTCGTCCAGCAGAAGGAGATCGACCGTCTGATCCTCACGGGCCAGGTGACCGAGCAGTGCATCCTCTACAGCGCCCTCGACGCCTACGTCCGCCACATCCCGATCGCCGTGCCGCGCAACGCGGTGGCGCACATCCACGAGCACCTCGCGGACGCCGCGATCGAGATGATGGAGCAGAACATGGACGCCGACGTGGCCGTGGCGGAGGAGTGCGAGTTCAGGTAGCGCTCGCTCCCGTTAGACGGACGCCCGCGTGATCCGGAACTCCGTCCACCCCTCGTGCACGCGTTCGCGGTACCCGTGCCCCTCCCGCGCCGCCCAGGCGGCCAGGTCGATCGGCGCCTCGGGGTCGGTGGCCAGCACCAGCAGCGTCTGGCCGGGCTCGAGATCGGCGAGCCGGCGCCGCGCGAGGGTCAGCGGCAGGGGGCAGGCGAGGCCGCGTGCGTCCACGGTCGTCACAATCGGATTGTGGCGCCGGACTCGTCGTACACCCTCGCGGCCGTGCTCGCGACCGCGGACATGCAACGCCTCTACTCGGGGCTGTCGCTGCTCGTCTCGGCGGCGGTCGACGGCGAGGCGTGCGCCGCGCTCGCCACGTTCCGCTCGCTCGAGCTGATGGTCGACCCCGGGCTCGGGCGCCTGGCCGCCGACCCCGAGGCCACGCCCGGCCTCGCCTGGCAGGGGCGCGAGAGGTTCGCCCGCTCGCTGGCGGAGTTGCGCGACACCGCCCTGTCGCTCGACTCGCTGGCGGTCTTCGGCTGCTCCGCGTCCGTCGACACGATGCCGCTGGACAGTGCCGACGTCGAGGCCGTGCTGGACGGCGTGATGTCCACGCCACGCTTCCTGCGCGAGACCGCCGGCGCCCGGCTCCTGTTCGTATGACCCGCGGATGGGCGCTGCCCGCCCTGGCGGCGGCGGCCGTGGCGGCCGGCCTGGCCGGCTGCGGGACGCAGACCGAGGACCTGCTCGCTTTCGAGCGCGACTACCCGGTCACCGGCGTGCACGTGCGCATCCGGGTGACCAACGACGGCCGCGGCAGCTGTGGCAGCGGCGCCCTCCAGCAGCTCACGAGCCAGACGCTGCTCGACGCGCGCGAGGTGAAGCGCGACCTCAGGCCGCTGGCGCGACACGGGGCCAGCTTCACCCGCCCGGGCTCGCAACGCCGAAGCTTCGTGTTCCGCAGCTTCGACGGGACCGTCCGCTGGACCGAGGGCTACGGCCCGCCCAAGCTCGGCCGCGCCACGCTGCTCGAGCTCAGGCTGGAGCGGGGGCTCTGCCGCGAGTAGCCGCGCGCTCCCGCTCGCGCGCCCGCCGCTCGCCCTGCTCGTGAATCGGCCCGGGTAGCAGCGCCGCTACCACCACCACGACCACGAAGGCGGCGATCCGCGCCACGACCATCGCGCCGTCGCCCAGCGGGTCGCCGAAGACGATCACCCCGGCGGCGATCGACGTCGCGTTCCCGACGATCGAGGTGACCGCGATGACCGGCACGGCCGGCCCGATCTGCAGCGAGCGCGCCGAGGCGAAGAACGCGATCACGCCGCCGCCGACGACGATCGGGGTCCACGGGCTCACCAGGCTGAGCGGGCCGTCGAAGTGGTGCGTGAGCGCCTTGAGCGCCACGTGCGTGGAGGTGAACAGCACCCCGGCGCCGGCCGCGAGCAGCACGCCGCTGCGGTCGCGCATCGCCTGCCCGGCGCGCGCGGTGAGTAGCAGGAACGCGCCAATCCCCACCATCGCGGCCTCGAAGCCGATCATCGCCGCGACCTGGTAGGTCGACTGGGTGCCCTTCACGTCGCCCGCCGACAGCGCCAGGAACGCGAGCCCGGCGGCCGCCAGCACGACGCCCGCCCACTCGCGCCGCCCGAGGTTGAAGCCGAAGAAGCGGTCGGCGAGGATCGCCAGGAAGATGAAGCCGGCCGCGAGCGACGCCTGCACGATCGACAGCGGGGCGATCGCCAGGGCGCCGATGTGGAGCAGCCACGCCACGGCCGCGCAGGCGTAGCCGATCGACCACCACTTCGAGCGGAAGAGCCCGGCCACGGTCCGCAGCGGCCGGCGTATGTCGACCTCCGGTGCGACCTCGGCACCGCGCTGTCGCCACAGCGATCCGAGGTTCGCCACGGCCGACGATGCGAGGGCGATCAGGACTCCTCCCTGCCAACCCATTGCGTCGGCGTACCCGGGCGGTACACCCGGAAACCGAAAGCTCGCTAGAAGCGAACCTTTCCGTTCGAGCGGGCCGCCTCCTGGGCCTCCTCGGCCTTTTCGAGCCGGGCCAGGGCCAGGCCGAACAGCTCTCCCACGACCCGCAGACGCGCCTTCTCGGAGCGCTCCTCGAGCAGCGCCTGCTTCGGCTCGGGCGACAGCTCGATTGTCGCCGCCATGCCGTATGCGGACAGCTCGGCGAGCTGGTCGTCGTCGGGCCGCTCGTCCGTCACGTGCTCCACCAGCGCCGCGTAGCTCGCCCGGGTCTCGGCGGCCAGCTCCTCGTCCGCGTCGTCCGCGTCGTCGTCCAGCAGCTCGACGTCGCCGGCCGGGTACGGCAGGTCCTCGATCCGCCGCAGCAGCCGGAAGGGACGGCCCCCGCGGACCAGGATGTTCATCCGGCCGTCGTCCATCGTCTCGAGCAGCTGCTCGACGCTTGCGGTGCAGCCCACCTCGCGCAGCCCGTCGTCAGCCAGCCAGACGATGCCGAACTCGGTCTCGGCCTCGAGGCACTCGCCGATCATCAGCTTGTAGCGCTCCTCGAAGATGTGGAGCGGCACGAGCTCCGTGGGGAGCATCACCAGGCCGAGCGGGAACAGC
>JBJMLK010000134.1:0-13204 GCA_045805345.1 Thermoleophilaceae bacterium
CCAGGGCCGCAACGGCGGCGCTGAGCGGAGCGTTCGCCTTCGCCGCCTCGCGCAGCGGGCGAACCGCGTCTTGGGAGTAGACGCCCAGCACCGGCTGGAGCCGCGAGTCAGCGGTGGCCACGGCCGCGACTGACCCCTGGTCAAAGGCCGCCGTCAGGCGCCGGCACTCGTCCGCGGTCACGAACGGCATGTCCGCGGCGCACACGAGCACGGGCTCCCCGGCGCGCTCCAGCGCGTAGGCGATGCCCGCCGCCGGGTGACGCGGCTCCTCGGGCTCGCCGTCCCACAGCTCCCAGCGCCAGCCGCCGGGCACCGCGGTGCCGGGCTTGCAGACGAGCGCCACGCGCTCGCAGACCTCGGCCAGGGCGGTGGCCGGGTACGCCGCCAGCGGCCGGTCTCCCAGGAGCCGCGCGGCCTTGTGGCCGCCGATCCGCCGCCCGGCACCGCCCGCGAGTATCGCGCCGACCACCGGGGGTTATGCTGCCACGCCCGTGGGCGTCGGCGCCTTCATCTCAGTCGGGAAGTCGTTCGGCCGCACGATCGAGCGACTGCGGCGTGCCGAGGCGCAGGGCTACGAGGCCGCCTACGTGACCCACCTGGCGGCGCGCGACTCGATCACGGTCCTCGCCGCCTACGCCGCGGCCACGGAGCGGATCCGGATCGGCACCGGGGTGACGCCGATCTACTCGCGCACGCCGGTCGCGACGGCGCAGGGGATCGCGACGGTGGACGAGCTGTCGGGCGGGCGCGCGGTGCTCGGGCTCGGGGCGTCGCACAAGCCGGTGGTCGAGGGCTGGTTCGGCCAGCCGCTCGAGAAGCCGGTCAGCGACATGCGCGAGTACGTCGGGATCGTGCGGGCGATCCTGCGCGGCGAGGATCCGCCCCAGGGCGAGCGGTTCCACTCGTCGTTCCACTTCATGGGCTACGCGGCGCGGCCCGACCTGCCGATCTATGTCGGCGCGCTCTCGCCGCGCATGCTGAGGCTGGCCGGCGAGCTGGGCGACGGCGTGACGCTGTGGCTCTGCAACCCCGACTACGTGCGCGAGGTCGTGATCCCCGAAGTCGCGAAGGGCCGCGAGCGAGCGGGCAAGGATCTCGACGGCTTCGACGTCGTCGCGGCGGTGCCGACCGCGGTGACCGACGAGCCCGAGGCCGCGCGCGCCCGCCTGCGCGGCGACCTGATCCCGTACTTCTCGCTGCCCTTCTACCGGGCGATGCTCGAGCGCTCGGGCTTCGGCGAGGACATCGCGGGCTTCGACGAGGGGATGGCGAAGGGCGACCCGGAGGCCGCGACCGGAGCCATATCGGACCGCTTCCTCAAGACGCTCGCGGCGATCGGGACCGCCGACGAGGCGGAGGCGACGGTGCGCCGCTACCTCGACGCCGGCGCGACCTCCCCGTGCCTGGGGGGAGTCCCCGGCACCGATTTCGACGCGACGCTCGAGACGCTCTCGCATCTGGCCGGCTGACGCGCGGCCGGCTCGATCAATCCCCGCGCCGCGCCTCGTCGCCCACGGAGTCGATCCGGAAGCGTCCCTTGTCGCCCTCGAGGTGGATCAGGTCGGCCACGGGCGTGTCGCCGGCGAGACCGGCGTTGACGCCGACCGTGGCCTTGCCGCCCCGTTCCAGCACCACCGTGGTGATGCGAACGGTGGGCGAGCGCAGCCTCGCGGCGGCCTGCGCGAGCACCGACTGGCAGTTGTCGCCGCCGGCCGCGGCCCTCGCCCGGCGCGTGAACAGCCGGTCGCACACGGTCGCATAGTCGCGCGTGGCGATCGCCCGCGTGAACGACTGCACGGCCGCGACGGCCGCTGCCGGCGTGCCGGTCACCGGCCGCGGCGGCTCGTCGCCGCCGCTCGTGAACACGCCCACGACCACCGCGATCGCGACGACGGCGACCACGGCGGACACGCCGGGACGGCGGGCTACGGCGGCGCGCAGACGGGCTAGCACGGGCTGACTTATACCCAGCCTGGGTGACCCCCTGGGCGAACGGCTCTGCCTGCGCCATAATCGGCACATGGAGGGATCGGTCCCTGAGTCCTTGGGGACGTCGGCGAGCTGGCTGCGGTGCTACCGCTGCTGGTCGCAGAATCTCGAGGTTCAGGTCCACTACGAGGGCGTGCTGAAGGTCGACCCCGACACCGGGGAGGCCGTCGAGCCGGTCGAGGAGGTCCAGGAGGCGGTCGTCCAATGCCTCGACTGCCTGCACGACCAGCCGCACCTCAACCTCGCCTTCTACGAGGAGAACGGCCGGCGGATCAGCAGGATCGAGGCCGTCGAGGACCGCTGGGAGCGGATGATCGCCGGCACGCCGTGGGTCGCCTCGTGCACCGTCACGGTCGACGCCGAGCAGGTCGAGAGCTGCTCCGGCCCCGAGGCGGCCGACTCGCTCGCCTTCGGCGCGTTCGGCGATCACGGCACGCGCGAGTTCTTCACCCACGTCCGCTTCCACAAGCACGACGGGGACCAGATCGTGATCCACATGCTCGTCGAGCTCTACGCCCGCTCCGCCGAGGAGGCCGGCGAGGTGCTCGAGGACGCCGCCCGCGGCCCGCTGTCGATCACCTCGCTCGCCGAGGAGTCACGGCCGCCGGCGTCGACGGCGTCGCCGGAGGACCCGCACTAGCTTTCGGCTGCGCTCCGCGCCACCCGGCTCGTCGCCCGGGCGGCGCTCGACCGGCGATTACGGGGCGGGTCCCGGCCGAGCCGGCCCAGTGTGGTCGATAGAGGTCGCTATGCGACCTCTAGTTGCCACGCTTCCGCTCGTGCACCCCTAACCAGCCCCTCGAACCGCGCCGCGAAGCGCCGCGCCCGGTGGCGCGGAGCGCCTCAGCGGACGGCGTCGATGATCTCGTCGGAGAGCGCCGGGAACTTCTGGAGGAACTCCACGCGCTCGGTCTTCAGCCGCTCCACGATCTTGCGGTACTCGTCCGAGCGGCCCTGCGACTCGTAGAGCTCGCGCGGGCGCAGCACCGCGGAGTCCGAGTCGTCGATGCCCGGCACCGCGCGCGCCACCTGGTAGCCGAAGTCCGGGTCGTCCTCCCACTCGATCGTGCCCTCGGCCACGCCCTTGACGATCGCCGATGAGTGCGGGATGCGGACCTTGGCCGAGCGGTCGTCGCCGTCCGGCCCGCCCACGCGCCCGGTGTTCATCACGTACACGTCCAGGTGGTGCTCCGCCATCAGCTCGAGGAAGCGGTTGCCCTGGTGGTCGTGATCGTCCGGGAAGAACGGGTTGGTGCCGGGGACGCGCAGGAACTTGCCCGCCTCCTCGGCGCCGCCGGCGCTCGTGCCCTGCGTCTCGCCGAGCATGAAGTACGCCGCCGCCTGCTCGGCGTTGAGCTTGGCCACCGCCGGGATGATGTTCTCGTTGCGGTTGAGGATCAGCAGGAAGTCGGCCGACTCGAGCTCGGTGGCGTCGGCGGCCTCGATCGTCGTGAACGAGAACGTGGCGCGCCCGTTCTGGGTGTAGCTCGTGTCGAAGAAGTCGAGCTCGCCGTCGTCGTCCTGCGACACGTTCTCGAGGTAGGCCTCGGGCCGGATCACGGCGCCGTGGATCGTCGGCTCGTCCTCCGCCGAGAGCGCGAACGTCTTGGCGAAGCAGCCCGCCTCGGTGGCGTAGACCTTGCCGCCCGGCATCATCGCCACGAAGTCGTCCTGCACGGGCAGGGAGCCGTTCTGGCGCGTGAAGGTGGTGGTGGTCTTGCCGGTGCCCGACAATCCGACGATCAGGCCGACCTTGTCGCCCGAGTCGGTCGGGATGACCTTGCAGCCGGCGTGCAGCGGGAGGCCGCCGCGGTCGTAGACGAGCTTGTTCCACATCCGCAGCCCGCCCTTCTTCGACTCGCCGAAGTAGTCGGAGTTGCAGACGCGCGTGACGCCGCGCTCGAGGTCCACGGTGATCACCCGGTCGTTCGGGTAGCCCTCGACCGCGAGGTTGGGCGTATAGATGACGGTCAGCTCGGGCTCGAAGCCGTCGCGGTCGTCCACGTCGAAGTAGAGCTGCTCCTGCATGCCGGCGATGTTGGCGTTGGCCTCCTCGATGTAGAGGCGCGCGGGCGTGCGGAAGTCGGGATCGTTGCCGATGAACCCGTCGACCACGATCATGTCGCGGCCGGCGATGTACTCGTCCTGAAGCTGGGCGATGCGCTCGCCCTCCTCGCGGGAGATCGCCTGCTGGGAGCTCGACTCGGGGTCGTCGAGGACCAGGAAGGTGGACGCCTTCGAGCGGGCCAGCACCTGGGTCTGCACGTTGAGGTTCCCGTAGCGCGTCTCACGCGCGTTCGGCATCTTCGCGGCCAGTTCCTTGAGCTCCGCCGCCGTGGGGTTCACGCGTACCGACTTCGCGTCTGGCAGCGGGGTCATCTGCTTCGCCATCTGGTTGGGCTCAACTCCTCGGTCGTGTACTGAAGCGCCGAAGGGTACCGGCCCGGCGGCGGCCCTACGTACACTTCTACCCCGAGTTGCCTGGTCGTATCGGATCGATCCGTGCAGTCCTCCGCTTCGTCGCGTCGGTCCTGATCACGAGCGGAATCCTGATGTTGGCCGACGCGGGGCTGACCCTCGCCTGGCAGGAGCCGGTATCCGCCTACCTGGCCCAGCGCGAGCAGGACAAGCTGGGCAAGCAGCTCGACGTGAGCGCCGAGAGCATCGTGGCCCGCGAGAAGCTGCTGGTGGCCTCGATCCGCAACCTGCGGCGCCGGCTGGCGCGGCTCGGGGAGCTGGAGCGGAAGCGAGCGCAGACCGGCAAGCCGATCGGGCGCATCAAGATCCCGAAGGTCGGCGCCAACTACGTGGTCGTGCAGGGAACCGACGTCGACACGCTGCGCAAGGGGCCCGGCCACTACCCCGCGACCAGCTTCCCCGGCGAGTCCGGCACGGTGGCGATCGCCGGCCACCGCACCACCTACCTGGCGCCCTTCCGCAACATCGACAAGCTCCACAGGGGCAACCACATCATCCTGGAGATGCCGTACGGCACGTTCACCTACACCGTCGAGAAGACGCAGGTCGTGACGCCCGACGCGACCTGGATCACCCACCGCGTGCCCGGCACGCCGCGGCTGGTGCTGAGCGCGTGCCACCCGCTCTACAGCGCGTCGCACCGCATCGTCGCGTTCGCCCGGCTGACGTCAGAGGCTCCGTAGCGGGACCGCCATCCCGCCCTGGTCCTTGACCGACGACTTGTCCCGCGACTCGATGAGCAGCACCAGCACCACGAGCAGCGCCACCGACAGCACCACCACGGCGAGCCAGTACACGACCCTGAGTGCTATGCGCTGCCAGCGCCTCACCTGACGAGCTCCTTCCCCTGCGCGAGCAGGGCGCGGTTGATCTTGTCCACGTCGACTCTCCTGCCCTGGCGCGCCCGCGCGAGCGCCTCGCGCGCCACCCGCACGCGCGGTTCGAGCCGCACGGCGCGCTGAAGCGTACGCAGCCCGGCGGCGCGCCGGCCGCCGTCGAACAGGATGGCGCCGAGCTGGAGGTGCGAGTAAGGATCGCGCGGCTCGCGGTCGATCGCCTCGCGGAAGTAGCGCGCCGCCGCCGCCGGGCGGCCGAGGGCGAGCGCCACCCGCCCCGCGATCACCTTCGGCCGCGCGCTCAGCGGGTTGAGCCCGGCGGCCGTGTCGAGCCGGTCGAACGCCTGGCGCGGGTGGTGGGGATAGACGGCCGTCGCGCGGTTCACGAACCGCTCGGCCAGGGCGGGCGCGCCGAACGAGGCGGCCAGGAGCACCGTGGCGACGATCAGCGCGGGACGGCGCCGAGCAGGCGCGAGGGGCCCGCGCCGGTACCCCCCACCCCGCGGCCCCAGCCCCGCCGCGATCCCGATCAGCGCCCACGCGGCGCCGCCCAGCGCCGGCAGCTCCCAGAACCAGTCGACCGAGCCGTGCACGAGCCAGTAGACGAACGCGCCGAGCCCCGCGGCCGCCGCCGCCGAGCCTGCCCCCACGCGCCGGCGAACCGCGCGGAGGGCGGCCATGAGCGCCGCCACGATCGCCACGGCGAGCAGCGCCGCACCCACGATCCCGGTCTGCGACAGCGCGCGCAGCTCAAGGCTGTGCGGGTAGCGCGGCTGCTCGCTCGAGCGCGCGTCGCGCAGGTAGGCGTCGCGGAAGTTGTCGGTGCCGATGCCGCCGACCGGCGCGCCGGCGAACCGGTCCAGCGACACGCGCCAGAAGTCGTACCGGTTCGAGCCGAGCCGTCCGAGCCGCGACGCCGCGCCCGGGCCGCCGCGCGGGTTTCCCTTCGTCTTGAAGTCCTTCCAGGCGTGCGAGACGTCGTGGGCCGGGCTGCGCTCGGCCACGTACACGGCCGCGCCGGCGACCAGCGCCACGAGCGCCGCGGCCACCATCGCGGCGCCCGCGCGCCGGACCGTGAAGCGCGACGGCCGCCAGCGCCAGTCGGCGATCCCGACGAGCGCGGTGACCACCCCGGCCGCCGCGGCCGCGCCGAAGATCCAGTTGGCGGTGCCGTCGATCGCGTTCGAGAGCGCCTGGCCGCGCTTGTCGTAGACGTCGAGCACCGCCGGCACGGTGAGTCCGATGCCGGCGAGCACCACCAGCAGTCCGACCGCCGTCCGCACGCGGCGCGGCGTGAGGACCAGGAACGCCACGACCACGAACGGGAGCGCGAACAGCCAGCCGCGGCTCTGCCCCATCAGCGCCATCGATCCCAGCACCACGCCGAGCGCGGCGAAGATCCCGCGCAGCTCGGGCGCCAGCTCGCGCCGCGACGCCAGCACCACCGACGGGAAGAACGCCATCGACCAGAGCGCGGCGTCGCCGCTCGGGTACGCCACCGGCGTGGCGAGCCGGCCGTCGATGAAGAACCCGGTCGGATGCGCCGCCCAGGCCACCCGCACCAGCTCGACGATCGCGAGCCCGCCGACGGCGGCCGCGAACCCGGCCACCAGCACCAGCGCGGCGCGCCCGCGCAGCGGCCAGAGCGCGCAGACCGCGAACAGGAGCGCGTACAGCGACGCGCGGTTGGCGCCGTCCCAGGCGTCGCCCTTCTGCTCGGCCCACGCGATCGACAGGTAGCTCCACCCGGCGTAGGCGGCGAGCGCGGCGCAGGCGATCGCGACCGGCCGGGCCGCGCGCCGCCCGGCCGGCACCCAGACGAAGGCCATCGCGGCGAGCACCAGCGTGTAGAGCGCCGCGGGGTACCAGTCGCCCGCGAAGTACCCGCCCCCCGAGGCGGCAACAACCACCAGCGCCCCGAGCGCCAGCGCCACCATCGCTGCAATCGGGCTCGCGCGCAGGGCGCGGCCGTATGGGGTCACGCGCGGCCGTCACCCGTGGGTTGGAGAACGTTGAGCATGTTGCGTCACCCCCTGCACCCGGGTAGTATCAAGCTACCTAGAGGGGTAGCCGCGCACACGCGCGGTGACTTCCGGCCGCCAGGGATGGATCCGGGAGAAGAGGCTCACGGCAAGGAGGCCGACAATCGATGGTAGGGAGACCCGATATGCGACCGAGGGGAATCGTCGCCGCGCTTGCGGTCTGCGTCGCGCTGTTGGTTGCCGCACCGGCTGCCTTCGCGCAGAACGCGACGCAGGACGCTTACTGCGACGGGTGCAGCTCGCTGCATTCGAAGTCGATCCCGTTCACGGGGCTCGACGTCGCGCTCGTCGTGGCGGCAGGCGGCGCTTTGCTGGCTGCGGGCTTCGGCGTGCGGCGGCTCAGCCGTTCCGACACAACCTGACCGAGAGCCGGCGCTAGCTCAAGGGGGGACGACGCGTGGCGTCAGCCGGTAAGCACGGCTGCGGCCGTGACCCAGTGCGCTCCGCCCGTCGGGCGGACGACGATGCGCCACGTGCCCGTGCGCAGCGAGCGTCCGCGCAGGCGCAGCGAGAAGCGCCCGTGCCTGTTCACCGGGAACCACCAGCGGTAGGTGGGGCGCCGGGCGAACACCCCGTCCCCGTTCCGGCGGTACACGAGCAGCTTCGCGGTCTGCCGGCTGGGCGCGCGGCCGCGCACGATCACGTAGCGGCCGCTCCGCTTGACGTGGACTACGGCACGCGGCTTGCGCAGCGGCGGACGCGGTCCCCGGTCGGGACCCGGGTCCGGCGTGGGCTGCGGGCTCGGGTCGCCCCCATCCCCGCCACCGTCGCCGGCGAGCGTCTTCGCGACGTCGGCGAACGCGCCGAACGACGGCTTCTCGTTGCCGTCGGCCGTCATCAGCCCGTAGTTGGCCACGCGGTCGCCCGCGTCGTCGCTCCAGTTCTTCAGGTTGAACCAGATGCCGACCGGCACGTCGTCCCACTTCCGCATCTGCAGGAACGCGCGCTTGAGGTAGCGCGCCTGCGTGTCCTTCGAGACGCAGTTCTGCCAGCTCTCGGCGCCACGCACGTTGCAGGTGCTGTAGCCGAACTCGGTCAGCCAGATCGGCTTGTGATCGCCGTGGCTGTGCATGACCTTCCGGACCGCCGGGATGCCGGCCTTGAAGCTGTAGCGCGGCGAGTCGACGTCGGTGTTGAGCGGGTCGCGGTCGTCGCTGTACGGATGGACCGACCAGGCGTCGAAGTGGCCCTTGACGCCGTGGTCGTAGAGCGCGTCGGTGAACTCGAAGTCCGAGTCGGAGAGCGAGCCGGCGACGATGATCGGCCGGTGGTCCATGTCCTGGACCGCGTTCCACGCCGCCCGGACCATCTTCGCGTAGTCGCCGACCGGGTTGTCGGTGCGGACGAAGTAGTCCTGGTTGGGCTCGTTCCAGACCTCCCACGAGTACACGCGGTCGCCGTAGCGCTTCACGACCCAGCCGAACGAGTCGGCGAAGTCCTCGGCGCGCTTGGGCGCGTAGTTCTGCACGTCGCGGTCCCACCACGCGCCGCTGCACCCGTCCTTCAGGTCGGACGGCGCGCCGGACGCCCAGCACGGCGTCTCCGCGTACATCATCAGCAGCTTGATCCCGCGCTGGTTCGCGCCGTCCACGAGGTGGTCCATCTTGTGGACGTAGTCCCAGTTGATCTTGCCCTTGCCCTCCTGCTCGACGCTGGCCCAGCCGACGTCCACGCGCGTGATCGCGACGTGCGCGCGCTTCATGTCGTCGAGCTGGCTGTCCATCTCGGCGGTGTCGACGTTGCCCCACAGCACGTGGCTCATCACCCCGGCCATGTGGCGAGGGGTATCCGCGCTCGCGGGCGCGGCAACTGCGAGGGCAAGCACGGCAGAAAGCAGGGTCAGGCGTGTTAGGGCGCGGCGAACTGAACAGCGCCCGGAGAGGCGGCTCATCGGATCTCCTCCGGGTCGTTTTGCAAGATTTCTTTCGGCCGCTCGCGATGGGCGTTGAACACCGCGCGGCTGCACCGAACAGACGTCCAGACCGGGGGCTCCCGTGGGCGTCGTGAGCGCACCGGTCCGCCGCCGAGAGGCGGTTGCGCTCACGGCGCCGGGAGCGCCGGTGCTCGAGGTGCTCCAGCCGCAGGACGGCGGCGTGGCCGCCCACGTGCTGCAGCTCGCGGTCGGCCTGCGCGCCCGCGGCTGGGAGATCGAGGTCGCCACGCCCGCCGGCAGCGCGATCGTCGGGGCGCTGGTGGACGCGGGCGTGCCGGTGCACGACCTGCCGCTCGTACGCGAGCCCGGGCGCGGCGACCTGGCCGCGGCGCGCCAGCTGCGCGCGCTCGACCGCCAGCGCGGCTACGGGCTGATCCACGCGCACAGCTCGAAGGCCGGGGCGCTGGCCCGCGCAGCCCTCCCGCGACGCGGGCGGCTCCTCTACACCCCCCACTGTTTCTCCTTCGCCGCCCAGTTCGGCGCCGCGCAGCGGCTCGTCTACCGGGCGATCGAGCAGGCGACGGTGCCGCGCACCGGCGCGCTTGTCACGGTCTGCGGCTGGGAGCGGGCGGAGGCCGAGCGCCTGGCCGGCGCCGCCCGCCGCGTGCGCCAGATCGAGTACGGCGTCACGCCGTGCCTGGGCGCGGCACCGGACCCCGAGCTGGTGATGTTCAAGGGCGACCGCCCGCTGGCGGGCATGGTCTCGGTGCTGCGGCCGCAGAAGGACCCGCTGCTCCTGGTGCGCGCGGCGGCGCGGCTGCTCGAGCGCGGCGAGCTGCCGGGTCGCGTCGCCATCGTCGGCAACGGTCCGATCGAGCAGGAGGTTCGCGACGAGATCGACCGGCTGGGCGTAGGGCCGGAGGTGGCGTGGTTCCCTTACCGCGGCGCGGTCGACCCGTACCTCGCGGCGCTCGACCTGTTCGTGCTGCCGTCGGCGTGGGAGGCGCTGCCGCTGTCGCTGCTCGAGGCGATGAGCTGCGGGCTGCCGATCGTGGCCACGGCCGTGGGCGGCACCCCCGAGGCGGTCGAGGACGGGCTCACCGGGCGCGTGGTCCAGCACGGCGACGAGGAGGCGCTCGCTGGGGCGATGCGCGACGTGCTCGCAAACACCACGCTGCGCCACGCGATGGGCGAGGCGGGACTGGCGCGCTACGAGGCGCGCTTCCGGCTCGACCGCATGATCGACGAGACAGCCGCGCTGTACCGCGAGCTGCTCGGCGCCGCGGACTCGCCGGCGATCGACCTCGCGCAGGGAAACGGGCGGCTGCGCCTAACGTAGGCGCGGAGTGTCCGATCCCGTCAGCGCCGCGCCGCGCTTCTCGGTCGTCATAGCCACGCTCGGCCGGCCCGGCGTGCTGCGCGAGACGCTGGCGACGATCGCGCGCTGCGACCCCGCGCCCCACGAGGTGATCGTGGTCGACGGCGACGCCGCCGGCTCGGCCGGGGAGGTGGCGGCCGCGGCGGGGGCTCGGTACGCGCGCGCCCGCACGGGGCTGACCGCGCAGCGCAACGCCGGCCTCGACCTGGCGGACGGCGACGTGGTGGTCTTCGTGGACGACGACACCGAGGTCGAGCCGGGGCTGCTGGCGGCGCTGGCTCGCGCGTATCGCGACAACGCCGTGGCGGGCGCCACCGGGCGCGTCGTGGACTGCGACCTGAGGCGCTTCGGGAACATGCGCTCGCGCTGGCGGCGCCTGCTGCCGGGCGGCGGCCGCGAGGGATCGCTCACGCGCTTCGGCTACCCGCGCCGCGTGCAGGACGAGACGCGCGAGCACGACGTGGAGTACATGCTGGGCGGGCTCATGAGCGCGCGCCGGGAGCTGGCCGCGCAGGTGCGCTTCGACGAGTGCCTGAGCGGCTACGGGCTGCTCGAGGACGAGGACTTCTCGTACCGGCTGTCGCGGGTCGGGCGGCTGCGCTTCGTGCCGGACGCCGTGGTGGTGCACCGCAACGTCGACGCCGCGCGCAAGGTCTCCCCCGCGCGCATGCGCGAGTTCAACCGGACCGTGGTCGTGAACCGCGCGTACCTGTTCCGCAAGAACTTCAGGCGCACGCCGCTCGCGCGGCTCGAGTTCGCGCTGCTGGTGGTGGTGCTGGCGGTGCACCGCGCCGTGAACGGGGAGTGGGCCGGCGTGCGCGGGCTGGCGGAGGGATCGGTGGAGGCGTGGCGGCAGCGGGCGTAGACGAGCCGGTCCCGGTCACGTTCGTGATCTCGCACGCGCTGAGCGGCGGCTCCGAGCGCTATCTCGAGCTGCTGCTCGACCATCTCGAGCCGGCGTGGGTGCGGGCGATCGTCTCGCTCCAGGACGGGCCGTTCGTCGCGCGACTGCGAGCGGGCGGCTACCGCGTGGAGGTCGTGCCGACCGGCGCGCGGCTGTCGATGCTGCGCTCGGCGTGGCGCCTGCGGCGACTGCTGCGGGCCGCCCCGCCGGCCGTGATCCACGCCAACGGGGTGAAGGCGGCGCTCGTGACCGTGCTCGCGACCCCGCGCACGGGCATCCCGGTGATCTGGGTCAAGCACGACTTCTCGTGGGACGGCGCGCTCGCGCGGGCGATCGCCCGCCGCTCTGATCAGGTGGTGGGCGTCAGCGCGGCGGTGACCGCGACCTTTCGCGGGCGCGCGCGCGAGCGCGTTCACGTGGTTCACAACGGCACGCCGGAGCTCGTGCGCGACCGCGCGGCCGGGCACGAGCTGGTGCACGCCCTGGTGGGCGGCGACGGCGAGGTGGTGCTGCTGGTCGGCCGCTTCCACCCCGCGAAGGGGCAGATCGAGCTGGTGGAGGCCGCGCCGCACGTGCTGGAGCGCCGGCCCAGCACCCGCTTCCTGCTCCTCGGCGGCGAGGACCCGTACCAGCTCGACTACGCGCGCGCGGTGCGCGCTCGCGTGGAGGAGCTCGGCCTGGGGGCCTCGGTGCTCGTGCGCGACCACCATCCGGACGCCCCCGGCGTGATGGCGGGCGCGGAGGTGGTGGTCATGCCGAGCGTGCCCGACGAGCGCGGGATGGGCCGCGAGGGCTTCGGGCTCGTGGGGATCGAGGCGATGTCCGTGGGCACGCCGGTGGTCGGCTACGCGGGCGGCGCGCTGCCCGAGGTGCTGGGCGACCGCGCGCTGCTCGTCCCGGAGGGCGACCGGCGCGCGCTGGCCTCCGCCATCGTCGCGCTGCTGGAGGACCCGGCGCGCCGCGCCGAGCTGGCCGCACGCGGGCGGGAGTACGTGGCCGAACGGTTCAGTCTGGACGCGACCGTCGAGGGGATGCGCGAGCGCTATCGCGCCGCGGCCCGCACCCTCCCTTAGATCGTCGGGTCGTCGCTGCCGGCGACCGGCTCGCTGCCCGTCCGCACCGACAGGACCACCGCGCATCCCGCCAGCACGAACATCATCGCGGCCACGGTGTTGGAGGAGAGCGTGTAGTCGACGATCCCCTGCAGGGCGAGCCCCGTGAACGCCGCGCTCACCGCCAGCGCGAGCCCGCGGTAGAACCCGCTCTGGCGCCGGTACGCGGCGACGAGCACTCGCACCAGGGCGACGGTCGCCCACAGCATCGCCGCCAGTCCGAGGAGGCCCAGCTCGGCGGCCACCGTCAGCGGAATGTCGTGGGCGTGCTGGTAGCTCCCGCCCAGGTCCTCGGCGTACAGCCCGTAGCGGGGCGAGACGACCGGGTACTGGTTCGCGCCGATCCCGAAGAACGGGTGCTCGTAGATGATCTCCGGCGTGGCCCGCCAGATCGCGAAGCGCGGGTCGCCGCCGGCGGCCGCGTAGCTCACCGATTGGATCCGGCCCTCGACCACAGACGTCTGCTGGACCTCGCCCGAGAAGCTCCCCGAGCCGACCTGGAGCACCACCACCACCGCGAGCGCCGCCACCGCGGCGTAGCGGAACGGCCGCCAGGCGAGCATCACGAGCAGCGCGCCGGCCGCCGCGAGGA
>JBJMLK010000135.1:0-16023 GCA_045805345.1 Thermoleophilaceae bacterium
CGCTGCTGCTTCAACGGCACCGAGAACCTGACCGTCTCGTACTCGAACTACACCGCGCCGACCGACGACCACGAGGGAGCCGGGACCTTCACGCAGGCCCCGGGCATTAAGAGCCTCTTCGACCCCGGGTTCGTAGGCGGCAACGACTTCTCGCTCCGGTTCGACTCCCCGCTGCGCGATCTGGGCGACCCGGCGGCGCTGGCGGTCGACGAGTCCACCACGGACTTCGACGGCAACAACCGGCTGCGCGACGGCGACGGCGACGGAGTCGCCCGGCGCGACATCGGCGCCTACGAGGTGCAACCGCACCCGCCCCAGGCGGTGGCCACGGCCAAGCCGTCGTCCACGGCCGCGGGCACGAAGGTCGCGTTCGACGGCTCGGGGTCGACCGATGCCGACGCCGCCACCGGCGACACCCTCACGTACGCGTGGACCTTCGACGACGGGGCCAAGGCGTTCGGCGCGACGGCGAGTCACGTCTTCGTCTTCCCGGGCGCCCACAGGGGGGTCCTGAAGGTCACCGACTCGATCGGATTGACCGCCACGGCGACCGCGATGGTCCAGGCGCTCGTTCGCAGGCCGACGGCGGGCAACGACACGATCTACGGCACGCCGCGCAAGGACACGCTGCGCGGGCTCGCCGGCAACGACCGCCTCTTCGGCCTGGGCGGAAACGACCAGCTGAACGGCGGCAAGGGCAAGGACCACCTCGACGGCGGCCCCGGGAACAACGCCTACCAGGGCGGCCCCGGCAACGACGTGATCGCCGCCGCGAACCACAAGAGGGATCAGGTCGACTGCGGCGACGGCACCAAGGACTCCGTGACCGCCGACCCGGCCGATGTCGTCAAGCCGAGCTGCGAGAAGGTCGTCCGTAAGCCCTAGCCGCTCCGATGAGTCTTCGCGAGCCGCGGGGTCTCTACGGATATGAGCGATCGAAAAGTAGTTCTCAAGATGGTGATGTCCCTCGACGGTTTCGTCACGAGCCCCGACGGGACCCACGAATGGATGTTCGAATGGTTCGGCGACGACTCGGGCGAGTGGAACCGCCGCGCCCTCGACGCGGCCGGCGTTCACGCGATGGGGCGGCGCAGCTACGAGATCATGGGGCCGCACTGGGCCGCGTCCGAGGGGCCGATCGCAACGGCGATGAACGAGAAGCCGAAGGCCGTCTTCTCGCGCACCCTGGAGAAGGCGGAGTGGGGACCGGCCGAGATCTTCGGCGGGGAACTGGCTGCGGTGATCGCAGAGCTGAAGGCTCGCGACGACGAGGGGACGGTGTTGGCCCACGGCGGCCCCGACTTCGCCAGGTCGCTGACCCGCCTGGGCCTTGTCGACGAGTATCAGCTGACCACGGTCCCGATCGCGATCGGCGCGGGCCGAAGCCCATTCGCCGAGCTGGAGGAGCACCTGAAGCTCGACGTGCTCGACGAGGCACGCTTCAGGAGCGGCGCCCTCGCCCAGATCCTGGTGCCGAAGGAATGAGCCTCATGTGCAGTACCGCGCGATGTGCGGATTGCAGGCGCCGCGCCTGCTCGTGAAGATGCCGGGGATCGGCCGGCTGAGCAGCTCGTATCGATACGCCTGCCGCCGGCGGTCGTGAATCAACCGCAGCACGATGCGCCGATGTGAGTACACGGAGCTGCAGCGGTACACGTCGTAGCGGTTCCCGGCGACGCCCTGGAATCCGCAATGGGTCACGAGCTGACCGGGACCCGGGTCCGCGTCGATGATCTCCTGAACCGCGAGCAGCGTGGTCACGCGGGAATCCTTTGGCCGTCCCTGCCTCAGGGCCAGGCACCGATCGCCTATGCGGACCGCGCGATCGCCGCACATCGCACTCTCGTCGTTGCAGCCCGCGGCGACCAGCACCGCGCCGACCACACCCACGGTGCCTAGTCCAATCCGCGGCCAGGCGCTGGCCATACAGGCAGTATCACCCCGCGGGGCTAGCCGCCGATCAGCGGCAGCACCACCCTGCACGCAGGCCGCGTCGCGTGCCGCGGGTCGAGCGCGTCGAGCACGTCGTGGAGCGCGATCGAGTCGTAGGTCATGGCCACGTGGTCGATCTGGTCGGTCGTGCACTGCCGCTGCAGCGTGATGTTGGTGACCGTCCGGCCCGAGAGGAACGCCGTGCGGTAGGGCGTCGCCACCTCGTCGCGCTGGGTTGCGATGACCGTGTACCGAACGGGCGCCGGGGCCTCGGGGCGCGCATTGAGCTTGCGCATGAACTCCGAGCCCTTGACCATCTCGGCGTCCGCGGCGGACAGGTGGCCGACGACCCCGACGGCTCCCGGCACGTGCGCAGCGAGCGTCGCGAGGCCGTTGAGCGTGGTGCCGTGGCTGAGTGGCGCCAGGGCCACGAAGTGCCGGACCGTGTGCCGGCCGCCCAGGAACTTGATGTAGTAGCGCGGCATGACGCCGCCCTCCGAATGACCCACGAGATCGACGGTGCGCGCGTGGGTGGCGGCGCGGACCCTGTCGACGAAGCGGCCAAGCTCGACGGCGGATCTCTCCATCGGAGCGGTCCCGCCGTCGCCGTAGTCGAGCGCGAAGACGCAGTAGCCGTGGTTGGCGAGCAGCGCCGACCCGGTGTGCCAGTCGGACCCCATGCTTCCCTCTGCGGGCACCAGCACCACCGGGCGCGGGTGAGCGGCGGTGGGCCGGCACGACCAGTCGTTCGCGCCCGGAGGCGTCTTGCTCACCGTGTAGCCCTGCGCCACGCCGAGTGGGTAGTTGTAGGTGACGGGGTAGTGCCGCTGCGACCCGGCACCCAGCGCAACACCAGGAAGCGCCGCGACGATGGCCACCGACACGACGCACCCGGCAACACATCCACGAAGCAGGTTCCTCACCGCAAGACCTCCATTGACGAAACGCCCTGCGGTCCACATACCCGCTTATTGTCACGATGACACTAAGGGTTCGGCAGGCTGATACGCCCATGCCAGGGCGCGAGACCCACAAGCGACGGACCAGGCGCCGGCCGGAGGACGCCGAGGCGGAGATCGCGGCCGCGGCCGAAGGTCTGCTCCGTCGCGTGCCCCTTCACGCGCTGACCGTCAGCGCGATCATGCGCGAGACCACCCTCTCCCGCAACGCCTTCTACGTCTACTTCGCCGACCGCTACGAGCTCCTGGCCCGCGTGATGAAGCCGGTCCTCGACCGGCTCGATCGGGCCAACGCCCTGTTTCGCGAGGGCGGCGGCGATCTGGTGGAGGACGGGCGGTCCGCGCTTCGGCAGGTGGCCGAGATCTGCCGCGAGGAGGGACCGATACTCCGGGCCGTGCGTGAGGCCAGCGCCTACGACGCCGACGCGAGAGCCATCTGGGAGGGCATCAGCGACACCACCGTGGGCGCGTTCAGCGAACGGGTCACGCAGGCGATCGCGGAGGGAACGATGCTGCCCGTCGACCCCGAGCCGACGATCAGGGCCCTGATAGGGATGGACCTGAGCGTGCTGCTGTCGGAGCCCGACGATAGCTCCGATGCGGACTGGGCCCGTCTCGTGGAGGCCCTGCTCGTCATCTGGTCGCGGACGCTGCTGCCGCCTGGTAGGGACCTGGGTCGAACCCGCGAGCGTCGTCGCCGCTAGAGGCCGAGAATCAGCGCGAGCGAATCGTCGATGGCCTGAAGCTCGACCGCATCGAGGCGCCCCGCCGAGGTCCCGAGCCTCTCGGGATCAACGACTGTCGTCTGCTCGACGAGCACGCGCGTCGACCTCCCGCCGACCGTGATCGAAGGCCGGAAGCTTGCCGGGCGAGCGCTCGTGGACGTAGGAGCCACAAGGGTGGTGCTGAGGCCGAGGAACTCGTCCGCTTGAACTATCACCGCGTATCGCGCTCCACGCTGTTCCCGCCCGCGTGCCGCCCGACGGGCCGGGAGCCGGAAGACCTCGCCGCGGACCATCTAGCCGACGTCGCGTGGTGCGAGCTCGGCCAGCTGCTCGCGAACGAGCCGCATCTCCTCGCGATCTGCTTTGTCGCCCGCCAGGGCCCGCACCTCGGCGCGAATCGCCGAACGCACCCGCCTTCGCGCTGCAGCTTCGCGCAGGGCGGTTCTGACGGCTTCGGAGTCCGTCATTCCGGTAGCACGGACCACGTCAAGCGCGGCCGCGGACGAGGCGTCGAGCCGGACGTGCAGAGATCTCGCCACCTCGAAGACCGTAGCACGATTTGTGCTACGAACTAACCCTCCCACGGCCACCCGTAGCCCTCTCCCAGGCCCCGGAAGCGACCGCCACGATCGCTGCCGACCACGTCGAGCAGAGGGGCCAGCTCGCTGGACTCGACGGCGTCGTCATACGAGCACCAGCCACCCGTGTCACCGTGGTGGAGGGTCCAGACGTCCCTCTCGAGGTCGTAACGGAGCTGGGCCACCGGCGAGTCTGCACCTGCCGAGCTTCCGCGTTCGCGCCGCACGTTCCAAGGCGGGGCGGACTCACCGATGGTGATGCAGACGAATCCGTGGCAGTCGACCTCGACAGCCTCAGGGTCGCCCGCCGCCGTCTCGCGCGAGCACCAGCGCGCGACCTGGTCCACTGCAGAATGAGCATCCATACCCGTGTAATGCCGAGTGGGGCGATTCTTCGCCCCCCGGCCGCGCAACCGCCCCGCCCGGCCACCGCCATGCCGAGGCCTGGCACACGAGCACGACCCGCGCTGTAGGGTGACGCGCTCAGGGGGGCAGCATCACGTCATCAGCAGTGAGCCCGTCGCGGAGGCGGCGGTATGCATTGGCAGCTATTCCGGTCGCTCTCGCGGTCGCGGTCGCGCTCGCGCTGGCGCCGGCGGCCGCGCGGGCGCACGTCGAGCGGCCGTCGTACTGGCCCGATCCGGCGCCTGACTGCTCGGTCAAGCCGTGCACCGGCGGCGCCGTGCCGAAGCCGCGGTCGCTGGCCTCGGCGCTCGATCGCGGGCGCCGCGGCGACACGCGCGTGGTGTGCAAGCGGCGGTCGATGAAGCTGTTGAGGAAGTCGATCGCGCGGGCCCGCAAGCACGGCTACGACATCCGCCCGACCGACCACCGCCGGCTCGGCGCGAAGCAGGCGCGGCGCCTCGTGAGGGTCAACCGGAGGCTGTTGGGGCACTGCCGGTACCGCCAGATCCAACGGGCCGTGACGGCGTCGCACAACAACGACCGCGTGGTGGTGATGCCCGGCCTCTACAGGGAGCCGACGTCGCGTTCGAAGCCGACCTACGACCCGGCCTGCAACAAGTACAAGACGCACTCCGACTCAGGGGACCCGGGCGCGCTCTCCCACGCGTACCAGGTGCACTGTCCCAACGACGCCAACCTCGTGGCCGTCATCGGGCGCGGCATCGGCAAGGGCAAGGTGCCCGACCCGCCCCGGGAAGATCGCCACGGGATACCGAGCCCGGGGCCCTGCATCCGCTGCAACTTCCAGCTCGAGGGCTCCGGCGTGAGCGCCGACGACGTGGTGATCGAGGCGGGCAACGCGGCCCGGGGCGACGGCGGCCCGTCGGCGGCCGGTCACAAGAAGGACGTGGGAGTGTTCGCCGACCGCGCCGACGGCTTCGTCCTGCGCAACGTGACGGTCCGGCACGCCGCCGAGCACGACATCTACATCCTCGAGTCGGACGGCTACCTCTTCGACCGCTTCAAGGCGTTCTACGCCGGTGGCTACGGCGCGCTGACCTTCGTCGAGGACCACGGCCTGATGCGCAACTGCGAGGCGGCCGGCAACGGCGACTCGGGCCTCTACCCGGGCGGGGGCGCGAAGACGGCCGCGGGCCGGAACACCAAGTACTACCCGCGGTTCCGCTACAGCCAGGAGATCCGCGACTGCGACATGCACCACAACACCGGCGGCTACTCCGGCACGGACGGCAACGCCACGCACGTGGACCACAACAACTTCTACGACAACGCGCTCGGCTTCACGACCGACGTGTTCACCGCGCCGGGCCACCCCGGCTTCCCGCAGCAGGGCGACCTGATCGAGGACAACGACTTCTACTCCAACAACTTCAACCCGTACGTCGCGGGCTCCGACGTCGACCCTTCGATTCCCGCGCCGGTGGGAACGGGCCTATGGATCGCCGGCGGCAACGACAACGTGCTGCGCCGCAACCGCTTCTGGAACAACTATCGGCGCGGCACGATGCTGTTCGCCGTGCCCGACGCGACCGTCTGCGGCCCCGTCGTCGGCTCCTCCACCCCCGTGCCGGGGTGCGACCCGGCCAAGACGTCCACGTCCTACAACAACGTGTTCACGGCCAACCGCATGGGCGTCGCTCCGAGCGGCGCCCTCGCGCCGAACGGCGTGGACTTCTGGTGGGACGCATACGCGGGGAACACGGGCAACTGCTGGTATCGCAACGTCCCGGCGCCGGGCCGCCAGATCACGAGCTCGCCGGCCTCGCTGCCCGACTGCGACGACGGCAAGGACCCGAGCTCGAGCATCGGCACCGGGGACCCGACCAACGAGGCCGAGCTGGGGAGCTGCCTCGTCGGCCTGACCACCGGCCCCTACCCGGACGGCAACCCGGCTCTGTGCGACTGGACCAAGCGCCCGCGCAAGCCGTCGGGCTCGCAGTCGAGCGCGAGCGGCTCGGCGCTCGCCGTGGCCCGCCGGCGCGAGTTCATCGCCCTGTGCGCCGCGCTTCCGCAGAACCGGACGTGCGCGCCGTTCACCGATCCCGGGACGGGCGACGCCGGCGCACAACCGCGGGCGGCGCGGACGGCGGCGGTCAGCTCAGGCGGCGGACCGGCGCGCCGGCCGCTCGGCCTCTACACCTGCAGCGACTGGCGCCGAGCCGGTGGCGCGGCTCGCACGCGGCTGCTCGCACGACTGAGCCGCTGGACCGGCGGCCCCGTCGAGGGCGACAGGCTGCTGGGCTACGGCTCGGTGCTGTCCGCCACCCGCGCCGCCGGGCTCTTCGACACCCGCTGCAGCCAGCCGTTCGCCCGAGCGTTCAAGCTCTACCGGCTGTACGGCGAGGCCGCCGGATTCGCGGACCTGGCTCCCTGAACCAGCGCGGCCACCGCTGCGTATCACCGGGGTAGCCGGCAGACCTTTCGACGGGCAGGAGGAAGCGATGTCATCACGGCTGCTCACCTACGCGGCCGTCATCGCCGTGACCATGACCGCGGCGCTCGGCGTCCCGGCAAGCGCGGGTGCGGCGCTCTCGGTCGTACCGAGCCCGAACGTCTTCAGCGGCGACAACCTGCTGAACGGCGTGGGCGCGAGCTCGGCGAGCGACGCGTGGGCGGTCGGCTCGCTCTGCTGCTCGATCCGGAACTCGGGCACCGGGGCCCTGCTCGAGCACTGGGACGGCCAGGCGTGGACGGCCTTCCGCGGTCCCGACGCGCGCTTCCTCGACGAGACCCTGGAGGGCGTCGACGACGTCTCTCCGACGCGCGCGTGGGCGGTCGGCCGCGTCAAGCAGTCCGGCTACACGGGCGAGACTCCGATGATCCTCCACTGGGACGGGTCGAGCTGGCAGACGATCGCGCCCCCGAGCGGGGTCGCCGGAGAGCTGCGCGCGGTGACCCGCGACCGGGTCGGCGGCGCCTGGGCCGTCGGCGACGACGGGCACGGCCATGCGCTCGCGCTGCGCTGCACCCCAACGGCGTGCACTCGCGTGGCGGTCCCGCAGCCGGCGGCGGTCGCACACCTCCGCGGGGTCAGGTCGTTCGCGGCAGGCGACGTGTGGGCGGTGGGCGACAGCGGCAACTCGACCCTGATCGAGCACTGGAACGGTTCGGGCTGGAGCGTCGTCTTCTCGCCCAACCCGGACCCGGACGTGAACGTGCTGAACGCCGTCGGGGGCGTCGGGCCGGACGACCTCTGGGCGGTCGGCCGCATGGGCCGGAACAAGGCGGACACGGGCATCCCGCCCGGAACGCGCACCCTCGCGCTGCACTGGAACGGCGAGGGCTGGAACGCGGTGGCCACGCCCAACCGCGGCGACCAGGACAGCCTGACGGGCATCGCGGCCGTCGGGTCGGGGAACGTGACCGCCGTCGGCACCTTCCAGGACGCGGCCGGCGGTGGCGAGGACCGAACGCTCGGCGAGCACTGGAACGGCACGAGCTGGACCACCCTCGCGACCGCGAACGCCGGGACGGCGGACAACCTGCTGAAGGGCGCGGCGCGGATCCGGGGCACGCTCAACGTATGGGCGGTCGGCGACCACCTCACCGCCGGCGGCGGCCCGGTCAAGACGCTGGTGCTGCAGGGGAGCTGACGCCGGGCCCGGCCTCCCCAGCGGTCAGTCCAGCTTCTTCCCTCTCGCGATCTGCGCGTTCAGCTCGTCCAGCTCCTTGGCCTCGCGCACCGCGTTCACGCGCTCGCGCGCGTCGACTGCACGATCGCGTGAGCGGCGCTCGGCCTGGCCGCGCTTCTGAGTCTCGGAGTTGCGCTTCGCGATCGCGGCGCGCTGCTCCTGCCATGCGGCCGCTCCGCGCGGTCCACCCTGTTCGTCGTCCATGCGCTGCTCCTCGTCCGGCTTAGTGGTTGTCATTGCGGTGGCCCCCGTTCTTCGGCTCCAGGTAGAAGACCTCGGTCGCCACGTCCTCGCCCGTGTCGAGCCCGCTCACGAACGCCACCACCTTGCGCCCGGTGAGCTCCTCGACCGCACCGCGAAGCTGCGCCTCGCTGGAGTACTGGAAGAACATCCGGATGTCCCTCAGCCGCTGGTGCTCGCCGAGCTTCACCAGGTTCCGCTCCGCGGGGGTGAGCGTGTCCCTCAGAGTGCAGACCACGACGTCGGGGCCGGCGAAGTTGGTGCGCGCCCTGGTGGGGCCACGGCCAAACATCTCCTTGTAGAGCTTGACCATGGCGTTCGAGATGCCGAGCAGCAGGGGCTGCCGATCCTGTGCCTGCTCGGTCACGCCGTTAGGCATGAGCACCCACCCTTCACTCGTCCCTCTCCCGTCCGAGGCCGCACCGATGGAGGAGGAACATGAGAACCAGGGGGGCGACTGCTGTCACAAGTCTAGGGCACTAGGCTGGAGGTCATGCTCGCCGACAGATTTCGCGCGGCCGTCGAGGGAGGGAACGTGGATGGCGTCTCCGAGCTCTTCCACGAGGACGCTCTCTTCCGGAGCCCTGTGCTGTTCAAGCCCTACCAGGGCCGCGACAACGTACTGACCGTCCTCCGCGCCGCCGACCGCACGCTCGTGAGCGGCGGGCGGTTCCGCTACGTGCATCAGCTCGAGGATCCGGACGAGCGCGTGGCGATCCTCGAGTTCGCGACCGAGGTAGACGGCAAGCAGGTGGAGGGCGTCGACAAGCTCACGTTCGACGAGGACGGCCTGATCGTCGAGCTCAAGGTGATGATCCGGCCGCTGTCGGCGCTGCAGGCGGTGGGCGCGCGCATGGCCGAGGAGTTCGAGCGCCTCGGCCTTCCGCTGCCTCAGTAGCAGCGAGCTCAGCGGGGGTCCGCGCTCACAGCATCGTCGTGTCGGCGCGCAGTCCGAGGCGGATCCGGCCAGGCAGCTCGAACGACGCCTCGTTCACCTGGAAGTGGGCCGTGGCGGTGTGCGCGTCGCGGAAGCGGCGCTGCAGCGGGGACTGGTCGTAGATCGCGCTGCCGCCCGCGAGGTCGTACATCGAGCGCACGACCTCGGCTGAGGTCCGCACGGCGTGGGTCGCGGCCAGCCGGAGCCCCCTGCGCAGCTCGACCGGCACCGGCGCCTCGTCCTGCGCCGCGCGCCACGCCGCCTCCACCGATTCGTAGTACAGCGCCCGCGCCCCTCGCAGCGACGCCTCCGCGGCGGCGACGGAGGCCTGCGTGGGCGAGCGCTCGGCCAGCGTGCGGGTGGAGCCCATCCCCACCTTCCCGCCCGCCAGCTCGACGAGCTCCTCGATCGACGCCTGCGCGTTGCCCAGCGCGGCGGCCGCGACCGACAGCGCGAAGAAGCCGAAGATCGGGAAGCGGTAGAGCGGCCGGTCGATCACGGGGCCGTCGAACAGCGAGAAGACCCGACCGGCCGGCACGAGCGCCTCGCGGGCCGCGCAGTCGGTGCTGCCGGTGCCGCGCAGCCCGAGCGTGTGCCACGTGTCGAGCACCTCGAGGTCGTCCTTGGGGAGCGCGAGCACGTGCGGCACGGGGCGCTCGTCCGCGGAGCGCGCGGCGTCCTCTATGAGGCAGCCCGCGAACAGCAGGTCGGCGTGCGCGATCCCGCTGCAGAACGCCCAGCGGCCGGAGACCACCAGCCCGCCGGCGTCCGGCCGCGCGCGGCCGCGCGGCGCCCACACGCCGGAGGCCACCCCGCGGCCGTGCCCGAACAGCTCGTCGCGGCCCTCGGTGGGGAGGTAGGCGGCCAGCAGGCTGCTTGTGATCGCGATCGCCACGCACCAGCCGGCCGAGGCGTCCCCGCGCGCGATCTCCTCGGCGCAGCGGAGAGCCGAGCCGGGCGCCAGCTCCATCCCCTCCACCTCGAGCGGCGCGCCCGCCCGCATGAGGCCCGAGTCGAGCAGGCTCGTCACGACCTCGTCCGCGAGCGCGCGCCGCTGCTCGGTCTCCTCGGCCCGCTCGCGCGCCAGCGCGGAGATGTCGCGAGCCACCGTCTCGATCTCGCCCGTGCCCAGCACGGGCTGGATTATGCGCCGATCAGGCGGCTGCCCGCCGGTCGAACTCGCGCCCGAGCCGGAGGTCGGTGGCGATCCGCCGGACGTCCGCCACCTGATCGTCGAGCACGAAGGTGATTCCCACCCCGCTGCGGCCGGCGCGCGCGGTGCGGCCGATGCGGTGCACGTAGGTGTCGCGGTCGGCCGGCGCGTCGAAGTTGATCACGTGGGTCACATCGTCGACGTCGATGCCGCGCGCCGCCACGTCCGTGGCGATCAGCGTGCTCGAGCTGCCGGAGTGGAAGCTTCGGAGCGCGCGCTCGCGCTGGCCCTGGGTCTTGTCGCCGTGCATCGCCACGGCCACGAGACCGCGGCCCTTGAGGCGCTTCACGAGCCGGTCGGCGCCGCGCTTGGTGCGCACGAACACGAGCGTGCGGCCGCGGTCGTCCTCCAGGTGCTCGACGAGCGTGTCGAGCCGCTCGTCGTGCCTCACGGCCACGAAGCGGTGCTCCACCAGACCGCGGTCGCGCCGCGGGGTGGCGTACTCGTGGCGGACCGGGTCGCGCGTGTACCTGCGCGCGAGCTTGCCGACCTCGCCGCCGAGCGTGGCGGAGAACAGAAGGGTTTGCCGGCTCGCCGGCGTCTGATCCACGATCCGGGCCACGGCGGGGCGGAAGCCCATGTCGAGCATCCGGTCGGCCTCGTCGAGCACCGCCACGCGCACGCGGTCGAGCCGGACGTCGCCGCGCTCGATGAGGTCCTCGAGGCGTCCCGGGGTCGCGACCACGATCTGCGCCTTGCGCACCGCGGCCACCTGCGCACCGAAGCCGGTACCGCCGTACACCGCGGCCACGCGCAGCCCGCGGGCGCGGGCGAGCGGCTCGGTCTCGTCGACGATCTGCTTGGCCAGCTCGCGCGTCGGGGCGAGCACCAGGGCGGCGGCCTTCGGGTCCTCGCGACGGATCAGATCGGCCAGCGGAACGGCGAACGCGAGCGTCTTGCCGGACCCGGTGGGCGACTGGACGAGCACGTCGCGGCCGGCCAGGACGTCGGGCACGACGAGTGACTGGATCGGGAACGTCTCCTCCACACCGCCCGCGCGAAGCGCGCGGACTACCTCCTTGGATACGCCGAGCCCGGCGAAGGACTGAACCTGCATGTGCAACTCCTCTGCATCCGGGCGCGATCGGCGCCCGGCTAGATCTGGGGAAGTCCAATGGCCCCAGAGCGCTTTGCGAAAAGGAGACGGAGAACTCCGCGGGCGGCGAGTCCGCCCGCTCGCAGTGACCGTAGCAGCGCGGGAGGCGGTTACTTGTAAGCGACCGCGGCGCTGGCCGGGCCGGCCAGCGGGATCACCTCGGTCCGGCTGAAGCCCGCCTCGCGGCACCAGCCGTCGAAGTCGGCGCCCGTGTAGTCGAACGCGGTGCCGAATTCGATCAGCATGTTGAGCGACATCAGCAGCCCGAAGGCGTTCTCGCGCCGCGCGTCGTCGATGAGGTTCTCGATGGCGATCAGCGCGCCGCCCTCGGGCAGCGCGTTGTAGGCGGACCGGATCAGGTGCATCTTCCCGTCGAGGTCCCAGTCGTGCAGGATCAGGCCCATCGTGATCACGTCGGCCGGGGGAAGCGCGTCGGCGAAGAAGTCGCCCGCGGCGGTGTCCACGCGGTCGCCGGCTCCGGCCGATTCGATGGTTCGCCTGGCGATCGGCTCCACGACCGGCAGGTCGAAGCTCGTGCAGCGCATGTGCGGGTGGTGCGCGGCCACGATGATCGACAGCTGGCCCGTGGCTCCGCCCACGTCGAGCAGCGTGCTGTACCTCGAGAAGTCGAAGCTCTGCGCCAGCGCGTGGAAGCCGCCCGCCGAGACGCCGCTCATCGCGCGCATGAACTGCTCGAGCCGGGCCGGGTCGCTGTACAGCTCCTCGAACATCGGCGTGCCGGTGCGCTTGATCTCGTTCTGCGGCTCGCCGGTGCGAAGCGCCTCGGTCAGGTCGCCCCAGAACCCGTACAGCCGCGCGTTGGCCATCTCGAGGATGCCGCCGACGTACGTCGGGCTCGACGTGTCGAGGAACGCCCGCGACTCGGGCGTGTTGCGGTAGCGGCCGTCGGGCCCGTCGCCGTCGCGGTCGAGCACGCCCAGCGCGACCAGCGCGTCGGGGAAGTCCGGCACCGCGCGGGCATGGAGCCCGAGTCGCTCGCCGATCTCGGCGCCGGTCATCGAGTCGTTCGCCAGCTCCGTGAACAGGTCGAGCTCGACCGCGGACAGGAGGGTCTTGGAGGCCCAGAACCCCATCCCCACCTGCATGATGTGTGACGGATCGACCTGTGCGGCCACGGGTGGGGAGCCTACGCTACGCGCGCGGCAAGATGACAACACGCCGGCTGCCCGACTCCGCGCACACGTCCCGCCCCTGGCGGATCCACGAGCTTGCGCCCGACTTCGACCTCGAGGACGTGTGGGCGCTGCCGACGCCGGGGGGCCCCGACGACTTCCCGCGACTGGTGGAGATCGTGGGGACGTTCGACCCGGCGCGCAGCACGTCGTCCGTCGTGCGGGCGCTGTTCGCGCTCCGCTGGAAGATCGGCGAGCTGCTGGGCCTCGAGGCGCCCGCGGCCGGTCTCGGCGAACGCGTGCCGACCCTGCGCGACCGCCTGCCCGCGGACCTTCGCGGCGGACCCGCCGGCCCTGAGCCCGAGTCGGTCCCGTTTCTCCCGATCTACCTGACGCGCGACGAGTGGGCGGCCGAGATCGCCAACCGCACGGTTCACGGCGTGCTGCACGTGAGCTGGGTGGAGGACGGCGACGGCTACCGCGGCCAGCTGGCCGTGCTCGTGAAGCGCAACGGCCTGCTCGGCAGCGCCTACATGGCCGCGATCGGGCCGTTTCGCCACCTGCTCGTCTATCCGCCGCTGCTGCGCGACTTCGGGCGGGCGTGGCGGGAGCGCAGAGCTTAGGGTGGGCGCCGAATTGAACGCCGCCGACCGCCGCCGCCGCTCGCGCCACCGCGCCTTCTGGAGAGTCGTCAACCCGCTGGCGCGCCGGCTCGCGGGCTACGCGCCCTGGTGGGTGCTGCTCGAGACACGCGGCCGGCGGACGGGCAAGCTCCGGGCCACGCCGCTGGCGCGCGGTCCACGCGACGACGGCGCGGTCTGGATCAACTCGGTCCACGGCCGGCACGCGACCTGGGTGAGAAACATCGAGGCCGCGCCCGACGTGCGGGTCAAGCTCTCGGGCCGCTGGCACCGCGGGCACGCGACCATCCACGAGTACGAGGACGCGACGGTGCGGCGGTTCAACCGCTACGCGCGCAGCGGGCCGGCGACTCTGGGCATCGACCCGGTTCTCGTACGGGTCGAGCTGCGCGACTGACCGGGCGGCCCTACGGTCCGGCGGTGGCCCGCGCCTCCTGCTCGGCGTCGAACGCCGGGACGTCGACGCCCGCGACCCGGTACACGTCGGGCTGGTCGAGCGTCTCGCGCTCGAGCAGCGCCTGCGCCAGCGCGTCGAGGCGATCGCGCTCGCGGCCGAGCAGCGCGACGACCTCGTCCTCCGCGGCGTCGATGATCCGGCGGGTCTCCTGGTCCACCAGCTCGAGCGTGCGCGGCGAAGCGCCGTCGACCCCGGGCAGCAGCGGGCCGTCCTGGCGCCCCTCGCCCACCGCCATCGCCCCGATCGCCTCGCTCATCCCCCAGCGCTCGACCATGCCGCGCGCGATCTTGGTGAGGTTCTGGATGTCCGACTCGGCGCCCGTCGACAGCTCGTCGTAGACCACCTTCTCGGCGGCGCGGCCGCCGAGCGCGACCTTGATCTTCGCGATCAGCTCGTCGCGGCGGAA
Organism: Thermoleophilaceae bacterium; assembly: GCA_045805345.1. Classification (GTDB taxonomy): domain Bacteria; phylum Actinomycetota; class Thermoleophilia; order Solirubrobacterales; family Thermoleophilaceae; genus AC-37. The sequence goes on from JBJMLK010000135.1 coordinate 14,376, forward strand.
TCCGTAGCGGTCGGTCTCGGGCGTCGAGAGCGTCACGCCCAGGGCCTGCCCGCGCGGGATGATCGACACCTTGCGCACGGGGTCGGCGCCCGCCGTGAGCATGCCCACGAGCGCGTGCCCGGACTCGTGGTAGGCGGTGCGCTTGCGGTCGGCCTCGGTCATGAGGATCTGCCGCTCGGCGCCGAGGATCGTCTTCTCGATCGCGTCGGCGAAGTCCTCCTGCTCGACCGCGGGGTGATCGCGTCGTGCCGCGAACAGCGCGGCCTCGTTCACGATCAGCGCCAGGTCGGCGCCGGTCGCGCCCGGCGTCGAGGCCGCCACGCGCTCGAGGTCCACGGCGCTCGCGAGCGGGACCGACCGCGTGTGGATGCGCAGGATCTCCACGCGGCCGTCCTTGTCGGGCGGCTGCACCGCGATCCGGCGGTCGAAGCGACCGGGCCTGAGCAGCGCCGAGTCGAGCACCTCCGGACGGTTGGTCGCGGCGAGCACGATCACGTTCGTGCCGACGTCGAAGCCGTCCATCTCGGTGAGGATCTGGTTGAGCGTCTGCTCGCGCTCGTCGTGCCCGCCGCTGATCCCGCCCACGTTGCCGGACCGCGAGCGGCCGATCGCGTCGAGCTCGTCGATGAACACGATCGCGGGCGCCGCCTCCTTCGCCTGCTTGAACAGGTCGCGCACGCGCGAGGCGCCGACGCCGACGATCGCCTCGACGAACTCCGACGCGGACATCGAGAAGAACGCGGCGTCCGCCTCGCCGGCCACTGCGCGCGCGAGCAGCGTCTTGCCGGTGCCCGGCGGGCCGTACAGCAGGACGCCGCGCGGGATCCGCGCACCGAGCTTGCTGTAGCGGTCGGGGTTCTTCAGGAAATCGACGATCTCCACCAGCTCGTTCTCGGCCTCGTCGATGCCCGCGACGTCGTCGAACGACACGCGCTCGTGGTCGTCCTTCCCCACGCGCCGGGCGGTCGAGCGGCCAAAGCCGCCGAGCACGCCTCCGCCGCCGCCGCCCATCTGACGCCGCGCGATCCAGACGAAGAAGCCGACGAGCAGCAGCGTCGGCGCGAACCCGAGCAGCAGGTTGGCCCAGAACGACCTGCCGGTGTCGACGGGCTCGGCGTTGATCACCACGTTCTTCTCGCCGAGCAGCTGCGTGAGGCCGGCGCGGTTGATGAACTTGGGGACCTCGGTCTCGAAGCGCTTGACGTCTCTCGGCTTCGCGTCGCCCAGCGGGTCGTAGCGGGCCTTGTGCACGAGCTCCCCCTCGAGCGAGTCGCCGCGCGAGGAGATCTCCTTCACGTTGCCGGTCTCCACCTGGCCGACGAAGAACGGCTGGTACGGCACGCGCTCGCGCGATCGCGGGCCGCCGGTGGCGAACGAGAGGAGGAGGTTGAGCGCCAGCAGCCCGGCGAGGAACCACAGCCAGCGACGCCCGCGCGGAAGGAGCGACGGCCGTGCGTCCCCCTCGCGGGGCTTCGGATCCCGTCCGTCGGCTCGTTCGGGACGGCCTGGCTCGGGCATGTCGGTAAGGCTACGCGGATGGCGCCGGCGCCGAGCGAAGCCGAGCAGCGGGTGCTCGCCGCCATCCGCGCGATCCCCGAGGGCTTCGTCCGGACCTACGGCGACGTCTCGCCGGGCGCCCCGCGCTTCA
>JBJMLK010000136.1:0-23002 GCA_045805345.1 Thermoleophilaceae bacterium
CCTACGCAGGTTCGAATCCTGCTCCCCCCACTGGCACCCGAGAGCGGGCGGCGTTAGGGTCGCGCGGCAGGACGGCCGACATGGCGGCTGCGATGGCCACGCTCGTGGGCGCGGCGCGCGAGCTCCCTGGCGTGATCCACTTCGACATCGCGCGCGACCTCACCGATGAGAGGTCGCTGATCGCCACCGAGGTGTTCGAGGACCGAGAGGCGATGGCGCGCGAGGAGGCGCTGCCCGAGGTTGCCAAGGTGATCGAGCTGATGCAGGGCGGCGCACTCGCGGGGGCGCCGGAGTGGACGATCTTCGAGGTCGCCTCGTCAGAGTCGCGCGCGATGTGATCCACGGCCAGGGCACCGCTGCGCGCGCTCCGCGTCGCCCGGGCGCGCGGCGGGGGGCGAACTTTCCACGGCCCGGCCCTTTGGTTCACATGAGCCAAGGATCCTCCACACGAAACGCCAATCCACTCGCGCCCACCCGAAGGACCGGCCCGAGCCGAACGAGCTCGAGCGGTCCCGGGGACCGCATCGCATCGAACGCCGACGTGGCCATCTTCTTCCGCGAGGACTGCCGGACGCTGCGCGACTCGCTCCAGCTCGAGATGGTCGCCGCGCAGTACTGGTTGCGGATCAGGGACGTCGTCACGACCGCCGGCGTGCCGGTGGCCGAGGCCGTGGGTGCCGGCGTGGTCCAAGAGCTCGAGCGCGAGGGCGATCCCCTGTCCCACGCGATCCTGCGCGCGTTCGCACAGCTCGCGGTTGGGGATACCGCGACGCGGAGCGCGAACGCGGTCGCGCGCCTCGCCGAGCGGGGCGTCGATCTGCCCCCACACTTCGGGGACGTCGGCGAGGCAGCTCCTACGGGCGCGTGGCGCGCGCGTGGCGACCAGTGGGGCGAGTACACGTTCTTCGCCGAGTTCGAGTACCCGCTGGGAGGGCGCCACTGCATCGCCCTCTACGTCCCGGAGGCCGGCGGGACGATCAAGCACATCGGATTGATCGGGCCGCTGGGGCAGGTCGACGACGGTGCCTTCTCCCCGAGCGCGATGGAGCGGCTGAGCAGCGCGACCGCAGGCGCATTGCTGAGCGAGCTGCTGGATCGCTCGTACGGCCCACTCGCCCGCGAGACCGACGACTACCGAGTCTCGATCGCCGTGGCCCGTGCGCGCTCGCTCGTGGTCGCCGGCGGCGGTGAGCTCCCCCGTCCACGCCGGTGACTCAGCTCACGGCGCGACGCACCTCAGCAGAGGCGGACGCGTCCGGCGCTCGTCACCGCGACGTACCACGGTTGGCGCGCGCGATCCGGATAGGCGCTCACGAGGTGCCGGACCGACTGGCCCGACAGGCTGAGCACGGGCGTCGTGAAGTGCGGTCCGAACCGTCGCACGCTCACGGTCAGGTTGGGCTTGTGCGCGGCCACGATCCCGACCCCCTGACCCGGAAGGCGAACTATCGCGGTCACCGGCCGCGCTGCAGGCGGCGTCACGACCGTGCAGCGTCCCTGGACCCGCGCGTAGCGCGCGGCGCTGCCGCGCACCCGGGCGCGCAGGGGCGGGCGGTTGGGCGTCGCGTCGAACGTGCTCACGTCGACGGCGTAGCGCGCGAGGATCGCGTCGGCGGCTGAGCGGGCGCCGGCCAACGCGCGCCTCAGCTCTGGGACCGACAGCGAGGGCGATCCGATGTCGTCGGTCGCCTCGAAGTACGCCGCCGCAGTCATCCACGGAACGCGCTGTCTGTCAATCAGCACGTTTCGAGGCACGTGCTGTCGCGCGAGATCCACGGCGCCGAGCTCCGCGGCCAGGACCTGTGTGTCGCCGCGGCGCCCCTTGCCGTCCTTGTGCAGCCAGGCCACGTTGAGCAAGGTGGCGACGAGTACCACCGGGATCGCCACCGTCAGCGCGACCCGCGACAGCCTGACGCCGCGAGCCAGCTCCGCACACAGCAGCACGATCAGGATCGCCGTCGGGTATACGTAGCGGCTCGCGTACCACTCGTGCGAGTACGCGCGCGCGGCGCCGGTGAGCAGGAGGTAGCCGACCAGCGTCGTCGCGAGAAGCGCGACGCGGGTCGTGAACACGCCGGGGCGCAGCACGCGCCGGCAGAACGCGTAGACGGCCGCGAGCAGGCCGGCGTACGCGAGCAACTCGATCGCGCGGTGGAAGCCGCGACCGGTGGTCTCGACGCCGAGCGGGACCCCGAACAGCGCGCTGAGTGACGCCGCCGCCAGATGGAACGCGAACTCCGGTGCCTGTCCCGGCTCGAGCGGGCCGGTCCTGATCGGGTGCAGGTCGTAGTTGAGGTACCAGATGCCGTACAGGGCCACCGGCACGAGCAGGATCCACGCCCGCCTGCGGTCGCGCCGCAGCAGCAGCTCGACGGCCAGGCCCACCGCGAAGCAGACACCGAGGCTCGAGCTAACCAGCGACAGCAGGAGCAGGCCGCCGGCGGCGACGTCCCCGCGCCGCGTGCCGCGGTCGAGCGCGAGGAGCATCCCGAGCCCGCCGAGGAGCGAGCCCGCGAAACCGAGGTTGATCGGGAACAGCAGGACGTCGAAGCCCGGCCCGAACGCCACCAGCGGCGCGGTCAGCAGCGCGGCGACCAACCAGCCGACGCGCCGTCGCGCGATGACGAAGATCAGGGTCACGATCCCCGCGTGCGCGAGTGCGATGCAGACGCGGTAGGGCCAGAACGTGCTCGCTCCGGCCGTCACGAAGAGGAGCTTGAAGATCGCGACCGGGAAGAGCATGAGGTGCTCGTTGATCGGCTTGAACCATGCGTCGACGTCGCCCCCGCGCCGGTTGATCACGAAGTCCCACTCGTCGCCGAGGAAGATCTCCCCGCGGCCGCTCCAGAGGATGAATGCGACCGAGAGCGCGATGGCGCTGAGTGCGCCGATTGCCGCCCAGCCCGGCATCGCCACCTCGGGTGGGCGTATTACGACCGGCCGGCGCTGTGGCTCGGCGCCGAGGACCTCCGCGGCCCGCCGAACCCAGCGCGGAGGCGCGGGGCCGTACGTCGCCCCGCTCGGCGGCACGAAGACGAGCGCGAGTGCCCACAGCGTCGCGACCACGACGAGCCCGGCGATCGCGACGGAGGCCGGGCTCGGGCGGTCCGGCCCTCCACCCGGCAGCGCGTCCGCGACCCGATCGGCCCAGCTCAGCGGCGGACGCTTGGCGGGCGCGCCGACCACCGCGCGGTGGGTCGCGAACGGTCCCAGCGTGTGGATGAAGGCGAGCTGCGCGCGCAGCGTCCCGGCGCGCTTGCGGCCGATCCCGGGCCCCGCGAGCGCCTGGTTGATCCGGTCCGCGGCCCGCAGTGCCTCGTTGTGGAGCTGCCGCGCGCTCGCCCCGGCGAGCTGGGGGGCCACTGCGTCCGCGATCGTCGTGGCCTTCGTGGCCGTGTCCGCCGTCGCCGTGACCATCAGCGGGCCGCCGCCCGGCGCCGGAGGCGCGATCGTCACCCGCTGCAGGTCCGACGCGTCCGCGCCGACGGCCGCCATGTTGCGACCGAGCTCCGCGTCGTGCAGGAATGCCCGGTAGTAGCCCGGATCCTCGATCGCCCGGAACGGGCCGACCGCCCGCGGATAGATCGCGACCGACGCCTTGTAGTCCGTGTCCCGCGCGAGGGTGAACGCCAGGGGCGCGATCACCACGGCGAGCGCCACCAGCGCCCAGAGCCGCCGGCGCCGGGCCGACTCGCCGCGCGCGCCGACGTCGATCAGCGTGCCGATCCTCAGCACCAGCTCGAGCGCCGCCGAGCGCGTCTTCGAGGTACGTGTGCTCACGCGCTCTCTCTCCGCCGGCGGCGCGGCGCGAACGACTCTGCCATCGCGATCCCGAGAAACGCCCAGGCGACGACCTTGCCCGGCTGCTCGACGTACTCGCCGGTCGCCGCAAGTCCAAGGAAGGCGACGAAGCCGGTCAGGGCGGCGAGCCCGAGCGCGCGCGCGTCTCCGCTGCGCCCGCTGAGCCGCCGGCCGAGGAGCACGATGCTCGCGAGCACCGCCGCGAGGAACAACGCGCCGATCGGAATGCCCTGCTCGTACACGACCTTGATGAAGGTGTTGTCCGTGATCACGCGCTTGCGCGGGTCGGTAGTCGACTCGAGGCTCGCGGCTCCGGCCGAGCCGACGCCATGGCCGAGCGGCTGGTGAGCAATGGCGTCGAACCGGCCGCCCCAGTTGTCGAAGCGCAGCTGGACCGACTTGTCGCGCAGCGGGTGGATGATCCCGCGGGCCCGTTCGGCCAGCCGCGGCGAGGCTTGCGTGGCGGCCTGAACGCCGCCGTACGTCGCGCCGAGGATCGCCGCGACGAGACCGGCGGTGGCGAGCTTCCGCCTGAGCGGAACGTCCGCCGTCGTGACGAGGACGACGAGCATGCAGAGCAGGCCCAGGGCCATCCCGAGCAGTGCGGCCCGGCTGTACGAGCCGACAATTCCGACGATCGCCATGACCGCGACCGTCCAGGCCAGCCGCCGGGCCCGCGGCACGAGCCACCCGTAGACAAGCCCGAACGGGACGAGCGGTGTCAGGAAGCTCGCCATGCCGACGGCGCTCGTGAATGAGCCGACCGCACGCACGACGCCCCCGTACGCCGTCACAGTCTGGAAGCTTCGCGCCATCTCGAGCTCGGCGTGCGATGGGCCGGTCACGACACGGAACGCGGCGTACGCGGTTACCGGGACCGCGAGCAGCAGCACGGCGCGCGCCGACGGGGGCGGCTTGGTTCCACGCGGGGTGAACGCCACCGCCGTGGCCAGCGCGAGCAGCGTGTACGCCTGGAACAGCCGAAACCCTGCGAACCCCCGGCTCAGGTCGCCGCCCTGGGCGATCTGGATCACCGACGCCGCGAGCCACAGCCCGAGCAGCGCGATCACGATCCGCTCGATGCCCGTCGCGCGCTTCCAGAACAGGCGCGGCGTCCGCAGGCCGTCGGCGATCACCACGCCGGCGATGCTCGCGAACAGCGCGACGTCGATCGCCGCCGCCCCGAACGCGCGGGCGCTTACCGGAACGGGCGTGGGCTCCAGGGTCAGGAGGAGCTTGATCGAGCCCTCGAACGCCATCATGAGCGCGGCGATCGCGAGCCCCGCGGCCGGCGCGTATCGCGCGAGCACGATGGTGGTGGCGACCAGCGCGAGAACGGTCGACGTGGCCGGCCACTGGGCGAACACGGCTACGGTGGCAATCGCCGCGAGCAGCGTGCTCCACGGGTGCTCCCTCACGTGGTCGCGCAGCCAGACCGGGACCGGGACCGAGACCCCCAGCCCGCGCATGGCGAGCGCGGTGCCCCCTGCGACCAGCGTCACGAGGAGCGAGAGGACCGGGCGGACGGCGATGAGCGGGATCGCGGCCAGCCCGGCGGCCGGGAGCGCGAGCGAGCGGGTGTCGAGTTGCGCACGCTCGAGCAGGGTCCACCCGGCCGCCGCGAGAACGGCCACCGGCGCGACCACGACGGCCGTTCGCGGTTCGACCGCCACGGCCAGCGCGAGCACGGCGACAAGCGTCGCCGTGGCGCCGTTGACCGCCAAGCGGGTGAGGGTCGTGGGCTGCTCCACGAAGGCGATCACATTAGCCAGAAGGAGGCGCGTTGTCGCCTGTCGAGTCGCGCTCGACCGGCGCGCTGCGCGATCCCCCTCCGGGACGCGCCGCCAGGGGAGCGCCTAGTGCACGAAGGCCTTGCGCACGCGGCCCATCCGCATGCGCTGCGGGTGGTCGCCCACCCTGATCGTGGCGACCTTCTCCTCCGTCTTGTAGGAGATCACGGCCACGCGGTCGTTCCCGGCCACCGAGACGAAGCAGTAGCGTCCGTCCGCCGAGTTGGTGGCCCAGTACGGCCGGATGCCCACCGGGATGATCTTCGCGCTGAACGTCCGGCGCGAGGTGATCGCCGCGTAGTTGGACATCGTCCCCGCCGAGCAGAGCTTCGTGCCCTGCGGGTTGATTGCCAGCCCGTGGTGCGCGGAGTCGAGCAGGTACTGGTCGCGCCTGAGGTGCGCCGCCTCCTCGCTCAGCGGGAGGTTGGCCAGCCGCGTGACCCTGTCCTTGCGCAGGTCGTACTCGACGAAGCCGTGGAAGAACGACACCTGGAAGTAGACGAAGTGCTCGTCGGGCGACAGCGCCATCGGCCTGACCGCGCCGCTCATGTCCGGCCGCCCGAACTCCTCGAGCTTCTTGTTCATGTCGATCAGGCGGCGGATCTTGTACGTCCGTGCGTCGACGATCTCGAACCGCGCGTCGCCCTTCGAGGCCTCCATCGACGGGTCGTCGGCCGGCGTGTACACGCGGCCGATGCTCGCGTGGAAGATCCGCGAGTCGTCGCGCGAGAAGTTGCTCTCGTGCGGGCTGTCGCCCGACGGGAAGTTCGCGACGATCTTGCCCTTCCGCGTGTCGATCACGTGCACGATGTTCGCCGTCGACGCCGACACGAGCAGCTTGCGGCCGTTGCGCGAGATCGCCATGTGGTCGGCGCGGTAGCCCATGACCGGCACGCGCCACACGATCTTCCGCGTCTTCAAGTCGAACGCCACCACGTCCGCGAAGCTCGGACGCGACACGTACAGGTAGCGCCCGTTCGGCGACGTGAACGAGTCGTCCACGAGCTGGTCGTGACCCTCGCCGATCTGCTGGCGGATGGCGAGGAAGTACGCCTGCCTGTCGGGGGCGAGCATGATCTCCGACAGCCGCTGCTGGCGGTCGGGCACGATGTTCAGCCGGAACAGCCGCTTGAACCGCTTCGGGTCGACGAAGTCCGCCGTGCCCGCCCAGTTGTTCGAGACGACCAGCACCGGGCGCGTCTTCGAGTGCGCGCGTGAGCGCGCGCGCTTCGCATCGGCGGCGGGCACCGCGACGAGCGCCGTCGCGAGTACGACGGCCAGCGCGAGCCTGATGCTGCCCCCGTGCATCGCGATCGATCGTAACCGGCGGGCGAGGTGCCGAGCGCCGGTCGCCGCGTCGCCGGTCAGCCCGAGATGGAAGGCGCCGTGACCACGGTCACCGTCACCTTCAGGCTCGTGATCTTGTTCCCGTCGACGCAGCCCTGGAGCACCGCCACCTGGTCGTTCTGCCCGAAGAACGAGGCGCGGCCGGTGGCCTGCCCACCCTCGGCTCCCCTGATGTACAGGACGTTCTGGGCCGCCACCGACGCCAGGTTCAGGTGGGCGTCGATCGGGTCCGCCGCGAGCGCGTCGAACGACAGGCGGGTGTCCGCGTCGAGCGCGTAGCCCACGATGCCGCACGAGAAGTTCACGTGCCCGTTCACGCTCACGGTCACCGGCGTGTCCTGCGCGAGCTTCCCGTTCACGAAGCCCGTGCAGGTAGAGCCGGGGTCCGACGTGAACGTAAAGTCGAGCGGCTGCGGCGTGAGCTTCAGCGGCACGCTGAACGTGGCCGTCCCGGGAACCGTGCAGGTCCCCGCCAGCGTCGATGCGCCTGCCGGCGAGGCGTACGCGGCCATGAGCGCGCCCGTCAGCAGGGCCGCGGCCAGGAGCTTCCTCATCTTCTCCCCCCTTGGAAGATGTCACTGCCCCGCGTCGCGGGGCCGCGCAGTGTAGGGGTCTACTTACTCAGAGTCAAGAGGGTGCGGCGCTAGGCGTGCCCGACGAGCGCGCCTACCGTCGCGATCAGGATGCCGCTCATCGTGACCTGCACGAGCGAGCGCGCGAGCGGCACGCCGAGGTAGCGGCGCCGCACCCAGGCGATGATCACCAGCTCGGCGGCGACGACGGGGTAGGCGACCGCCAGCGCCCTGTGGACGTCCGGGATGAGGAACGGCATGGTGTGAGCGGCGCCGCCGACGAACGTCGCGAGGCCGGTGATCGACCCGCGCGCCGCGGCGTTGCCGCGCCCGGTGAGCGAGCCGTCGTCGGACAGGCCCTCCGACACGCCCATGCTGATCGCCGCGCCGAACGCGGTGGCGAGGCCCACGAGCAGCGCCGTGCGCGAGCCGGCGAGGTAGGCGGCCGCGAAGATCGGCGCGAGGGTGGAGAGGGTGCCATCGATCAGCCCGATCAGGCCCGGCTGCACGACGCGGAGCACCCGCTCGCGCTCGGTGCCGGTCCGCCAGCCGCTGATCAGGTCGCGAACCGCTGTGGTCATATGGACATTATAACAAGTGTGTTAAGATTAGGTGCGCCTAAGATCAAGGCAGAGCAGCATGCCAGCCCGCGCGGACACACCCACCAACGACGCCGAGCTCTCGGCGGCGCTCCGCGCCCGCGGCCAGCGGGTCACCTCCCAGCGGCTGATCCTGCACCGGACGCTGCGCGAGCTCGACCGGCACGCCACCGCCGAGGAGCTCCTCCGGGCGGTAGACGACCGGCTGCCGAACCTCTCGCTCCCCACGGTCTACGCCACGCTCGAGCTGTTCGAGGATCTCGGCGTGGTGCGGCGCGTGGCCGCCGGGACGGGCCCTGTCCTGTGGGACCCGCGGCCCGAGGAGCACCAGCACTTCGCCTGCCGCCGCTGCGGCCGCGTGCTCGACCTCGACGTGCCGGCGCGTGCCACGGCCGTGCTCGCCGCGGCGCGCTCGGCGGGACACGCGCCGGAGTCCGCGCAGCTCCTCGTGGTCGGCGTCTGCGACGAGTGCCGCGCGCAAGTTTGAAGCTCGTCGAACGGTGGCATACCTGAGCCGATGAGGGGGCTCCGCCTGCTTGCGTTCCCGGCCGCGCTGGCAGCGCTGATGCTGGCGGTCGCCGTCCCCGCCGCGGCCTCTCCCAACCTGCAGCCGCGCGGCCTCAGGCCGGCGCCCGCCAAGTACGCGGGCGTGGCGACCACCAAGGACGTGCCGATCGTCATGCGCGACGGCACGAAGCTGTTCGCCGACGTGCACCGGCCCGCGCGGGCAGACGGCTCGCCGGAGCCCGGCCGCTTCCCGGTGATCCTCACCCAGGACCCGTACGCGAAGAACGAGTCGACGGTCATCGGTGCCGACCCGCTCTTCATCCGGCGCGGCTACGTGCAGGTGATCGTGGACGTGCGCGGCACCGGCAGCTCCGAGGGCAACTGGGACTCGTTCGGCGCCGCGGAGCAGCGCGACTCGCTCGAGATCGCGCGCTGGACCACGCGGCAGAGGTGGTCGAGCGGCGACCTGGTGCTGTACGGACCGTCGTACATGGCCATCAACCAGATCTTCACGGCGGCGCAGCATCCGAAGGGCCTGCGCGCGATCTTCCCAATCGTCCCGGCCGAGGACGTCTATCGCGACGTGACCTGGCACGGCGGCGCGGTGGACACGGGCTTCATCCCGTTCTGGCTCGGGCTCGTGAGCGCTCTCAAGATCCTCCCCCCGAACTACCTGACCGGCGACCCGGCCGAGGCGGTCAAGCTCTACGCGCAGCGCCTCGCCGGCGGGACGCAGTTCCCGGTCCAGGCGCTCACCGGCGGCACGACGGGCGGATCGCTCGCGTACGACGGGCCGTTCTACCGCCTGCGCTCGCCCGGGCGCGTCGTGAAGCGCGTCCACGTGCCCACCTTCGTCACCGGCGGCTGGTACGACCTGTTCCAGCGCGGTGAGCCGCGGCTGTACCGGGAGCTCCCGCTCTCGAGCGGGCGCAAGAAGCTGCTGATGGGGCCCTGGTACCACGTGACCGGCGCGCGCGGGGCCGGCCTCGGCGAGCGCGGCGCGCCGCCGCCGCTCGACGTGCTCGCGCTCGCCTGGTTCGAGCGCTGGGTCCGCGGCAAGCGCAACGGTATCGGCCGCTACGGGCCGGTCACCGTCCAGCAGCTCAACACCAAGCGCTGGGAGGTCTACAAGAGCTATCCGCGCCGCGACGTGCGCTACCGGCGCTTCAACCTCGGCGACCACGTGCTCACCGCGCGCGAGCCGAAGGCCGGAGCGAACACGATGCCCGCCAACCAGCTCGCCGGGCTCTGCTCGCGATCCACCACGCAGTGGACGGCCGGCATCGACCAGCTGATCGTGCCGGGCCAGCCGTGCACCTCGCACAACGAGCTGAACGAGGCCGGCGCCCTCACCTACACCGGCGCGGCGCTGAAGCGGCCGCTGCACCTGTCGGGCCCGCTGTCGCTCACGCTCAGCGGCTCGACCACCGCCAAGGACACGACCTGGGTGGTGACAGTCAGCGACGTGTCGCCGAGCGGGCAGTCGAACCAGATCACCGCGGGCTGGCTCGTGCAGTCGCGCCGGGCGCTCGACCGCGCACGGTCGACCTTCGGTCCGGGCGGCCAGCTGGTGGCGCCGTTCCACCCGTTCACGAAGGCGAGCCTGCTGCCCGTCATCTCGGGCCACACCGACCGGATGGCGATCGAGATCTTCAACACCGACGCCGTGCTCGCGAAGGGCCACCGACTGCGGGTGACGATCAGCTCCGGCGACGTCCCGCACATGATGGCGCCGGCCCCCGACTCGGTGAACGGCGCCGGCGCGGTCAACACGGTGCACTTCGGCGCGAGGGCCCCGAGCTTCCTCACCGCCGGCGTCGCCCCGCTCGGCACCGAGCCGAACCCCAAGCGCGCCGGCCATCGCTGAGCCGCGCATCCGGCCGGCCGAGCCCGCCGATACCGGGACGATCCACGCCCTGATCCGCGAGCTAGCCGGCTACGAGCGGCTGACGGACCAGGTCGTCGGGACCGAGGACGAGCTGGCGCGGCACCTGTTCGGCGAGCGCCCCGCCGCCGAGGTCGTGCTCGCCGAGGCCGGCGGTGAGGCGGTGGGCTTCGCGCTCTTCTTCACCACGTTCTCGACCTTCCTCGCGCGCCCGGGGATCTGGCTCGAGGACCTGTTCGTGCGCCCCGAGCACCGGCGCGCGGGCGTCGGGCGCGCGCTGTTCGAGCACGTGGCCCGCGTGGCGGCGGCGCGCGGCTGCGGCCGGATGGAGTGGGTGGCGCTCGACTGGAACGAGCCGGCGCTGCGCTTCTACGCCGGCCTGGGCGCGCGGACCATGGACGGCTGGCTCATCCACCGCATCGACGGCGACGCGCTCAACCGCCCCGGCGCGGCGGACGGTGGACCAGCTCGAGCTTGATCCCGTCGGGGTCGTAGAAGAACACGGCGTAGTAGCCGGGCGTGTAGCCGTACTCCTCGGGTCCGCTCTCGATCGTCGCGCCCCTCGCCCGCAGCCACTCGGCGCGCTCGTCCACGACCTCGCGGGAGGGCGCCGCGAATGCAAGGTGGTGGAGGCCGATGCCGTAGCGGTCGTAGGGAACCTCGTGCGCGGCGGACTGCGCCTCGCGCAGGCTCACCGACCCCATCCCGCCCTCTCGCCCCACGTAGACCACGCGCTCGCCGCGCTCGCCCTCGATCTCGCTGGTCCTCGAGTAGCCGAGAGGTTCGAGGAGCCCGCGGTAGAAGACCAGGCTGCGCTCGAGCGAGGTCACGACGAGGTCGAGGTGGTCGATCGGGTCCACTCCGGCCCGTACTCTTGCGCATCGACCGCTGAACCAGAGGAGGCCCGGAGATGTCAGGCAACGCCCGTCACAAGCTCAGGCTGCTCGCCGCCGCGCTCTGCGCGGCAGCGCTCGTGGCCGCCGGGTGCGGTGGCAACAGCGACTACCGGGGCAAGGTCAACGACGCCGCGAAGGACTTCAAGCAGACATCTCAGGCCGCCTCCGCCAAGATGCGCGCGTCGCACAGCGAGGCGCAGTTCCTCAAGGCGGCCACCCAGTTCGAGGACGCGATCCACGCGCTCACCGCGCGGCTCCAGAAGCTCAAGCCGCCGTCCGGCGCGGAGAAGGCTCACGCCAGGCTGATAAAGGTCCTGAATGACTTCGCCAAGGATTTCGATGGGATCCGCGCGGCCCGGAAGAAGGGCGACATCCAGAAGATCCACCAGCTCGAGGGCAAGATCGTGTCCGACGTCGGCGCGGTGGAGTCGGCCCAGAAGGAGCTCGACAACGCCACGGACTAGGCACGGCGCCGCCGCGCGCCGCCGTCCGGGCCCTGGCCGTTTGTCCTAGGTCCGGCGCGGGCGCGTAAGCCGTGCCGGGGGGCGGGCCGAATCAGCCCGCATGCCCTCCCCTCGACGCCTGGCATGCGTCGCGTTCGCGACCGCGCTGCTCGCCCTTCCCGCCGCCGCCCAGGCCGATTCCGATCCGGCCACCGGCGGCGCGATCCCGCCGGAGCTGCAGCAGCCGACGGGTGCGGTGCCCGGCGCGCCCACCGGCGGCGTGTCGCCCACCCCGCCGGCCCAGCCGCACAAGAAGCACAAGAAGAAGAAGCCGACGAAGCCGCCGCAGCCGCAGCCGACGCCCAGCGACCCGGCGACCGCCGACGTCCCGGCCGACTACCTGCGCATCTACAAGGCGGCCGGCGCGTGGCAGGGCGTGAGCTGGCGGCTCCTCGCCGCGATCGGCAAGAACGAGTCCGACCACGGCCGCTCGATGGCGCCCGGCGTCCACTCCGGCCTGAACTTCGCGAACTGCTGCGCCGGACCGATGCAGATATGCAAGGTCGCGAGCTGCGGCAAGACCTGGCAGGCCTACGCCGTGGACGTGGACGGCGACGGCAAGTGGTCGGTCTACGACCCTGAGGACGCGATCTACGGCGCCGCCCGCCTCGTGCACGACCTGCAGACGATGTTCGGCGACCACGCCGCGCTGATCCTCGCCGGGTACAACGCCGGGCCGGGCAACGTCATGCACTACGACGGCGTTCCGCCGTTCGCGGAGACCAGGGCGTACGTCGACAACGGCATCGCGTACATGGTCCGCCTCGGCGGCCACCCCCACAGGTAGCCTTGCGCGCGCCTCGGTGGCGCGCATGGCCAACCCCTCGCTTCGACAACGCCTCCGCTACGCGTTCGACAACACGATGGCGCGCGGCACCTCCGCGCTCGTGTTCTGGCTGGTCGTGGCCACCGCGGTGCTGATCGTCTTCTTCTCGTCGATTGTCCTGATCGCGGGCCTCGCCCCGAAGGGCGACCACCACGGCGTGATCGGCCAGCTGTTCCGCAGCCTGCTCCACGCGATGGACCCCGGCACCGTGGCCGGCGACGCCGGCAAGTGGCCGTTCCTCCTCGTGATGCTCCTGCTCACGATCGGCGGGCTGCTGATCGTGAGCGCCCTGATCGGCGTGCTGGCCACCGGGCTCGACCGCAAGCTCGACGAGCTGCGCAAGGGCCGCTCGGTGGTCCTCGAGCGCGACCACACGCTGATCCTCGGCTGGTCGGAGACGATCTTCACGATCCTGGCCGAGCTCGAGGTCGCCAACGCGAGCGAGAAGAACCCGTCGGTGGTGATCCTGGCCGATCACGACCGGGTGCAGATGGAGGACGCAATACGCGCGAAGCTCCGCGGCGGGATCCAGTCCACGCGCGTGGTGTGCCGCAGCGGCAGCCCCGTCGACCTGGCCGACCTCCAGGTGGCCAGCCCGCAGACGGCGCGGTCGGTGATCGTCCTGTCGCCGGAGAACGATCCCGACCCCGACTCGCAGGTGATCAAGACGATCCTCGCGCTCACCCGGAGCCCCGGGCGGCGCGAGCATGCGTACCGGATCGTGGCCGAGATACACGACCCGACCAACATGGAGGCGGCGCGGCTGGTGGGCGGCGACGAGGCCGTGCTGGTGGACAAGCGCGAGACGATCAGCCGGCTGCTCGTGCAGTCGTCGCGCCAGTCCGGCGCCTCCGTCGTCTACAACGAGCTGCTCGACTTCGAGGGCGACGAGCTCTACTTCCGCTCCGACGAGCGGCTGGCCGGCCTGACCTTCGGCGACGCGCTCTTCGCCTACGACGACTGCTCGGTCATCGGTCTGCGGCTCGGCGGGTCGGTCCTGCTCAACCCGCATCCCGACCTCCCGGTCGACGCCGGCACCGAGCTGATCGCGATCGCCGAGGACGACGCGCGCCTGGCCGCGGCCGCGCCGTTCGCGGGCGAGATCGAGGGCGACGCGATCGTGGCCGAGCCGCCGACCCCGGACGCACCCACGCGCGTGCTGATCCTCGGCTGGAACAGCCGGACGCCGTCGGTGATCGCCGAGTTCGACAAGTACCTCGCGCCCGGCTCGCAGGTGAAGGTGGTGGCCGACTGGGCGCCGGCGCGCGACGTGATCGCGCGCGAGTCGGGCGAGCTGAGCAACGCCGAGCTGGCGTTCGAGGTCGGCAACACCACGGACCGCCGCACGCTCGACTCGCTCGGCATCGAGTCCTACCGCCACGTGGTGGTCATGTGCTACTCGGAGCAGCTCGACCACCAGCGCGCCGACGCGAGGACGCTGGTCACGCTCCTGCACCTGCGCGACATCGCCGCGCGCGCGGACGCGCGCCTCACGATCACCAGCGAGATGCTCGACGACCGCAACCGCGAGCTGGCGCAGGTCACGAAGGTCGACGACGTGATCGTCAGCGACCGCGTGCTGAGCCTGATGCTCACCCAGCTGTCGGAGAACGAGAACCTGGCGGCGGTGTTCAGCGAGCTGTTCGCGGCGGAGGGCTCTGAGATCTACCTCCGTCCGGCGGCGGGCTACGTGCAGCTGGGTCGCGAGCTCTCGTACGCCACCGTGGTCGAGGCGGCGCGGCGCCGGCGCGAGGTGGCCGTCGGCTACCGGCTGGGGCAGGGCGAGGACGACCCGTCGCCCGGGGGGTTCGCGATCAACCCGGCCAAGTCCACGCGCGTGAGGTTCGACGAGGACGACCGCGTGATCGTCCTGGCCGAGCATTGACGGCTGGGAAGCGGCTGTCCGCGTGGGCGGCCGGCCGCCCGACGGGCTACCCTGCGTCGCGCGCCCTCTTAGCTCAGCTGGTAGAGCACTTCCATGGTAAGGAAGGGGTCGACGGTTCGAGTCCGTCAGAGGGCTTTTCGCAAAACCCCTGCTTACGCGAAGCAATGCCTCAGGGGTCGTGCGCGAACCGGGTCATTTCCCTGCCGCTGAGGACACATTTCGGACACATGCTCCCGCGGCTAGTACGTGGGCGCGTGAGCCTGCCTGTCGCTGCAAGCAGCGGTCGCACGATTAGGCTGCGGCGGTCATGTCATGGGCCCCCGTAATTGTCTTGTGCAGCCGGATCTAGCCGAGCTCGAAAACCGCCTCTGGGATGCGGCCGACGAGTCGAGGCGAAGGCCTCCGCGAGGCGCAAGATCGGGCCGTCCGACTTCTTCCCACTCGCCTCGCCATCTCGCGAGATCCTCTTCTTCCTTCGCGCTCTCTCTGGGTCCTTCATGACTCCGGGGCCGGGGCGGATCACCCGGGGGACGACGAGGATGTTCGCGCTAGTTGCTTGACCTTGTCAATTACCTTTTTGACTTCTCGTGTCCGCCGGTCGCCCGACGTTGTCATAGGTGATCGAGCGCCCGCAGGCCGAGGTCCATGCGCTGCCGGCCCCAGCGCCCCGGCTCTAACTGACGATCTGGAATGAAACGCTCGCCGCTCGCCCGGTCTTCCCCCCGGTGCTGGGCGTGGCCAGTAGCCGATACTTGCCCGCCTTCAGCTTTTGTCCCGCAATCCGGCCGGTGAAGCGGAAGCTGTTGGTGCCTCCACTGCTCGCTCGCGTAAAGCTGCCCGGCACCGCGACGAGGCGCGTGCACTTGTGCGCGTTACGGTTCGATTTTGTGGGCTTGACGCAACGGCCGCCTTTCGCCTTCCGCCCCGGCAGGGACCGGAGGACTGTGAACCTCACGCTTGCGGCCTCGTTGAGCGTGTAGTCGACCCTCGTGCCCGGGCCGCCGTTGGCGGGAATGGCACTGGGTCCGCTTTGCGCTGCCACGAAAGCGCTCGGCGAACGCGTGAGCTTGCTAACCACTGGCACTACGACAATCCACGTCAGCACGACGCTCGGCGCGGCGTGGGCTGCGGCCGCCTGTACGGCTCCGCCGGAGGGAGCGAGCGACGAGCCGCCGCCTCCGCCGCCTCCACCGGCGTACACGTAGTTCGTGCCGTCCGTGTAGGTGCCACCCGAACCGCCACCGCCACCGCCGAAGAGACCGCCACCGCCACCGCCACCGCCTTCGCCTGAGGCGAACGAACTGGTCTGATTGCCTCCGGCGCCGCCGTCCGGGCCGCTCCCGTCGGCACCTGCCTGGAAGCCGGATCCTCCACCGGTTCCGGCGGCGCCGCTCGTGCCGGGCCCGCCGCCGATGCCACCGGCGGCGATGTAAGACGTGCCGTTGCCGCCGCTTGCGCCCCCCGCACCACCAGGGCCGCCCGGCAATGTCGGGTTGGAGATACTCGGCGAGTAGTAGCCATTCGCGCCACCGCCGCCGCCGCCCCCTGCGATGACCGCAATGGAACATGCGACGCTCTGGCAGCCGAGCACGCGCGTGGCCCCGCCGCCGCCGGCGGCCGAGTAGCCGCCTGCGCCGCCTTCGGGCCCGCCGGCCCCGCCTGTGGTACCGGTGCTCACATTCGCGTTGCCGCCGCTGGTGGCGACGGTGAGCTGGAGCTGTTCGCCTGGGAAGACGCCGACCGTGCCGGTCACGAGCGCTGCCCGACCACCTGCGACGAGCGTCGTACCGCTGCTGTCGATGACGTCTCCGCCCGCGCCCGCCGTCTCGCGTAAGTTCAGCGAGTGGACGCCAGCCGGGACAGTGAACGCCTTGACCCCTGGTGTCGTGTCCACGAATGAACTCGCGCTGGCGGCCGGCGCGGGCGAAGCGGCCGCACCGAGCGCGATCGGGATCGCGACCACCCGCACGACCGGCATACGGGAAATGCGGTCGCGGAGCTTGTGGATCACTGCCCTCCTCTGGTTTGGGAATCCGCCGGAAGCTAAGCCTGTCGGCGAGTCCAAACGACGCTGCTGGTCGGCTGAGTCAGCGACCGCTTAGACGACCCTATACCCGCTGGGTCAGAGGTGCCAGTGGCAACTGCTCGGTGCTGCTTCTCGATCGAAGCGGCACTCGCGAGCTCGACTGCCGCTTCCCCACCGAAGCAGCAGTGGCGAGCCGCACGGGCGGTGCTCGCCAGCTGCGCGTCGACCTTGCCGTTTCTAAAGGTTCCGCCTCGCTACCCCAATCGGAGCTAGGCTGCCGAGCCCGTCAAGCCATTGCGGACTCGGCCCACCCTCAACGGTGCCGTCGTGGACGCGGGGAGGAGCTCAGATGCGAAACCGGCCCGTCGCGCTCCCGTCTCGCTGCTCGTTCTCCCGGTATCGGTTCGCTTTGGTCGTCCCTGCTGTCGTCCTGGCCTTCGGAGGGGCCTCGGCCGGGGCGTCGACGTTCAAAGCGGCATGTTCACGAACGACCGGCAGCAGCAAGTCGCTTGTGGGTGCGATCGCAAGCGCGAACGGCCATCCGGGTCCGGACGTCGTTCAGCTCGGCCGAGGCTGCACCTACAAGCTGACCGTCGCCAACAACCACTGGTACGGGCCCAACGCGCTGCCGGCGATCGCAAGCGACGTCACGATCCAGGGCAATGGGTCGAAGATCCTCCGCGATAGCTCGGCGCTTCCGCCCAACTTCCGCTTCTTCTTCGTCGGCGCCAATCCCAAGAGCGCGAGCACACTCAACTACGTATCGCCCGGGCCCGGCCGCCTGACGCTGCGCGACCTGACGCTCGACGGCGGTAGCGCGAAGGGCGGCGACACCAACTTCGGTGGCGCGGGCGCCGGCCTTGGCGGCGCGATCTTCAGCCAGGGCGCCCTCGTGATCGAGCGCAGTCTGTTGATCGACAACCGCGCCCAGGGCGGCTCGGCTGGAAACGCGTCTTTCGGCGGGAGCGGTGGTGGCGGCGGAATCGGAACCGATGCGACCGCAGCGAATGCGGACGGCGGCGGTTTCGGTGCCGGCGCGTTCGGCGGGGCCGCGGGCGGAAGTGGCGATGCCACCAACGGCGCCGGGGGCGCCGGCTTCCGCCGCGGCGAGAGCGGCAACGCGAGCTCTGCCGGCGGCGCCGGCGGCGGTCCCCAAACGGGGCTGGGCGGCCTTGGCGGTGACACCGGCTCGGTCGGCGGCGACGGCGGAGGAGGGGGCGGCGGCGGCTTCGACGGGGGCAGCGGCGGCTTCGGCGG
Organism: Thermoleophilaceae bacterium; assembly: GCA_045805345.1. Classification (GTDB taxonomy): domain Bacteria; phylum Actinomycetota; class Thermoleophilia; order Solirubrobacterales; family Thermoleophilaceae; genus AC-37. Next base: position 17,895 of record JBJMLK010000136.1, read on the forward strand.
AGGCGGCGGCGGCTTCGGCGCAGGCGGCCACGCCCAGAACAGCGGTGCCTTCACCGGCGGCGGCGGGGGTGGACCGGGCGGCGGCGGTGGGGCTGGCGGTCCCAGCAGTATCGGCGTCAATAAACCGGGCGGCGGCGGCGGCGGCTTCGGCGCAGGCGGCGGCTCCTACGACGGCGGCGGCGGCTTCGGCGGCGGCGGCGGCTTCCCCCACGGTCCCGGTGGCTTCGGCGGCGGCAGTGGCGCCGGCGGCGCCAGCGCCAGCGGCGGCGGTGGCGGCATGGGCGGCGCGATCTTCAACATGCAGGGCACGGTCACGATCCGCGCCTCGACGCTGACCCAGAACCTCGCCCTGGGCGGCGCTGGAAGCTCTGCGGCCGCGGCGGGGCAGGGATTCGGAGGCGCCGTCTTCAATCTGAATGGCTCGTTCACGGCAGTCGGTTCGACCCTCGCCTCCAACTTCTCGTCCGAAGGCGACAACGGCATCGACCTCTACAACCTCGTGTACGACGCGCAGACGGCGCGCGCCGCGCAGACGACGCTGCGCGCCACGATCCTCGGCTACGGAGCCGCCAACACCGGAACGGCGGCCGAGGTGGCCTCGGACAAGCCGGGGACGGTTGCCGGCGGCCTGCCCAACCTCGGCGCCGCAAACGTCGACGCGGGCCATTTCGACCTCTTGACCTCGCAGCGGATGGTCGGCTCGGGCACGATCACCGGCGCCCCGCTGACCCTGGATCCAAAGCTCGGCAACCTCCACAACAACGGTGGCCCGACTCAGACGATGGCCCCCGCGGCCGGCAGCCCGGTGATCGACGCCGGTTTCGCGTTCGGGCTGCCGACCGACCAGCGCGGCGTCCCGCGGCCCTTCGACTTCCAATCCACCCCCAACGTCCGGGGCGGCGACGGGTCGGACATCGGCGCCGTGGAACTCGCCCCGTCCTTCGGCGCCAAGACGCTCGTCACACTGAAGCTCGGCGCCGCACGGATAGGCGCCTCCGGGTCGCTGCCCGTCGTCGTATCGAACGGAAACAACTTTCCGGTGAGCGGCAGTCTCTCGGGGAAGTCGGCAAGAGCCGTCCGCGTAGCGGCGCACAAGAAGCGGCACCTTCGACTGAAGGAGAAGGCCTTCCGCCTCGCAGCACGCGGACAGGTGACCGTAACGCTGACGTTGCCGAAGAAGCTGCGCGCTCTGCTCAAGGACAACGGCAAGCTCAGAGTGATCCTGAGTGCCCACGTGCTCGATCCGTCTCGCCATGGGCGCAGGGTGACAAGGCCCGTGACGCTGAGACCGAAGAAATAGGCGACTGGGTCGCCCGGCCGCGACTCCTGCGTCGGCACCCAGAGCTTCGAGGCTTACCGAAGTAGCGCTGGCCGGGCGCACCGCTGCGTCCAAGCTCTCCGTTTGCGCCGCAGTGCGACCACGCTTATGCTCGTATCGGGCAGTTCCCAGACTCGTTAGGAGGACTCGCACTGCCCGACACGCGACGTACCCCGCGCGCCCTTGCCGTCACGGCGACGGTCCTGCTCGTGGCGGCGGGAGTGCTTAGCGCGACCCAAGCGATCGCGCGGCAAGACTTGCCGGATCTGCGCGTGGCGCGTCTCGCCGCTCCGCTGGCCGTGGTCGCTGCTTCGAGTTGCGCTTTGGCGGGAGAGCGGGAGTGTCGCGCCGTGGTCGCGTACGCGAAGCCGGAGTGAGGCGGCGCGCCGACGCCCGCCGTGCGGACACAGCTGGTGGTTCAAACGCGGCGTCTGGCGACGCGGGCCCTGCTTCGCAGGACGCGAACATCGCGCTCTAATCAGCGAAATAGATGCCGCCCCTGCCCACGCGTGTCCGGCGGGACCGGCGTGGCGGCGCATGGTAAGGAAGGGGTCGACGGTTGGAGTCCGTCAGAGGGCTTCTCAACGATGATCACCGGCGCCCACGCGATCATCTTCACGAAGAACGCAGACGCCGTTCGGGCATTCGCCAGAGACGTCCTCGAATTCCCGTCGGTCGACGCCGGCGACGGCTGGCCCGTCGTCGCCCTGCCGGCCGCCGAACTGGCCGCGCACCCCACCGACGACGCCGGCCATCACGAGCTCTACCTCATGTGCGACGACATCCACGCGACGGTCGCCGAGCTCGAAGGCAAGGGAGCCGAGTTCAGCCGCCCGATCAGCGACGAACGCTGGGGACTCGTAACGGCGATCAAGATGCCCGACGACGGCGAGCTCCGTCTCTACCAACCCATGCACCCGATCCCCACGCCCCGGACCCAGTAGAGCTTCTACCCCGACCCCCGAGAAAGGTGTTTGAGCCCCGCCGCTCCGGGGGAATTTACTCCGAGTAATAAGCACTGGCGCACTAGGGGGGAGCGATGAGGAGGGGGCTGACCGCCGCGGTCACGATCGCGGCCGCGGGGCTCGCACAGGTACCCGCGCACGCGTATGCGGCGACCACGACCTTCACCGGGACGTGCACGGCGACCAACGTCGCCGTCACGCACACGCCGCCGATGACGAGTACGCCGCGCCCGACCCACATCGACATCGCCGGTGACCAGCTCTGCAGCGGCGTCGTGCGGCACGGCGGGCGCCGCACGCGGATCCACGACGCCCCGACACCGGTGAGCATGCACGGCGACGGCATCACCTCGTGCGAGCTGAGCGCAACCAGCGGCACCGGCGAGATCCTGCTCGCCAACCGCTGGCCCCTCCGCTACCACTACCTCGAGCCGCGCCTGGCGCCGCTCGGCAGCCTGGCCTACCGCGGCTTCGCCGGAGGGCTCGGCGCCGTGTCGGTGCACCCCAACCAGAGCGAGGACCTGGCGAGCGTGATCCAGCGCTGCGGCGCCGAGGGCGTGGCCACCATCCATGTCGACGCGGTCATCGCGGCCGCCCACCTCGCCGGCTGATGCGCGCGCGAGCCAGATCCGGGATGGTGCTCGCGGTGCTGTGGGCGCTCGCGCCCGCGAGCGCCGGGGCCGCGCCTCCGGACAGGATCGAGACCTTCACGGGCCACTGCGAGGCGCAGGCGGTCGTGAACATGGACCCGCCGATGTCGAGCCAGCTGCGCGACACCAAGGTCGACATCGCGAGCCGCTGGTCCACCTGCACCGGCAGCGTGGAGGTGGACGGCCACGTCTTCCGGTTTGTCGACGCGCCGACGGTCGGCGAGCTGCACGGCAGCGGCCCGAGCTCGTGCGAGCTGAGCGCGACCCAGGGTTGGGGGCGGTTCACGATCGCCAACCGCTGGGAGATCGACTTCACCTACGTGGAGCCGCGGCTGGGCCCGGTGGGACTCCTGCCGTACAGCGGGATCGGCGGCGGCTCGGCGGTGGACGTCGCGCGCCTGAGCTCCGAGGAGGACACGGCCGACATCGTCCAGCGTTGCGGCGCGCAGGGCGTGCCCAGCGTGCTCGTGGATGTAAGTATCGGAACAAACCCGTCCATCTCGGGGTGATTGGGCCTAAAGGTCCGATGCGCCAGGCCGATACCCCCTCCGTCAGGCCAGCGGAGCTGGCGCATCCATTCAAGGAGGACCGTGAACATGCTGCGGAAGCTCCGTGAGCGTATTCAGACGGAGGAGAGCGGTTTCACGCTTATCGAGCTCCTCGTCGTCATCCTGATCATCGGCATCCTTGCCGCGATCGCCCTGCCCGCCTTCCTGGGCCAGCAGGAGAAGGGCCAGGACGCGGACGCGAAGTCCAACGCCCGTAACCTGGTGTCCCAGGTCGAGTCGTGCTTCGCGACCGAGCAGGACTACACCTCGTGCGACACGTCCACCGAGCTGGGCACCACGGGTCTCGATTACGGGACCACGGGTGGCCAGGTGTCGGTTACCGCGTCGTCGGCGAACTCGTACACCGTGGAGGGCGTCTCGAAGGCGGCCACCGGCGGTGCGCACAAGTTCGACATCGTCAAGACGGCGACGGGCACGACTCGCTCGTGCACGCCGACCGGCAAGGGCGGTTGCCCCACCAGCGGCAACTGGTAAGCCGAAGAGATCTTCGGTACCTGCAAGAGGCGGGCCTTCGGGCCCGCCTCTTGTCGTTTCGGGGCCGCCGCGACGCGTTCGCGGTTACCCTTCAGGGCGATGGCCCAGGCGACAGCTAACGGGGTCGACGGGCTCCGGGGCCTTCTGGGAAACCCCGTGGGTCCCAGCGACTGGCGGGAGATCACGCAGGAGGACATCGACTCCTTCGCGCGGCTGAGCGGCGACGACCAGTGGATCCACGTGGACGTCGAGCGGGCCAAGACCGAGAGCCCGTTCGGTACGACCGTCGCGCATGGGAACCTGACGCTGTCGGTGATCGACGGCTTCCGTCGCGACCTGATCGAATCCACGGGATTCAAGCTGGGCGTGAACTACGGCTGGAACAAGGTCCGCTTCCCCGCTCCGGTGCCCTCCGGATCGCGACTGCGGGCGACCGCCGAGATCACGTCCGTCGACGACGTCGGCGGCGGCTGGGTACAGGTGGTCACGAAGTTCACAGTCGAGCTCGAGGGCGGCGAGAAGCCGGTCTGCGTCGCAGAGAGCGTGGGGCGGGCGCTGCCCGAATAGGCGAAGGACGCGCGTGAGTACGACTGCCGGCCCCCCAGACAGCCTCGCGGCGCTGGTCGAGCGCTTCGACTCGAGCGTCTTCGACGCCCCCGCCGGACGTGCCCGGATCAGGCTGACCCTCAAGGGCGGCGACTCGTGGGACGCGCTCGTGCGCGGCAAGCAGGTGCGGCTCGAGGAGGCCCGCGGCGACCGCCCGACCGCGGAGATCACCGCCGACCGCCGCGCCTGGGGCGAGATGGGCCAGGGGCTGGCCAACGGCATGGACCTCTTCCGCGCGCGGCGGATCGTCGTTCGCCGCGACCTTCACGTGGGCGTCGGCTTCCTCGCCGCAACCGCCGCCGACCCGGGCGAGGGCCGCCTTCGTTTCGCGCGCGTGCGCACGCGCGAGGGCAGGGTCGCCACACTCGAGGCGGGCACCGGGCGCCCGGTGCTGATGCTCCACGGCCTCGGCGGCACGAAGATCTCGTTCCTCCCGACCGTCGCGGCGCTGGCGCCCGACTACCGCACGATCGCGATGGACGCGCCCGGCTTCGGCGACTCCGACAAGCCGATCGGGAGCTACGAC
>JBJMLK010000137.1:0-7787 GCA_045805345.1 Thermoleophilaceae bacterium
ACGCCGAAGCTGATCGGGCCCGGACAGTTGAAGGCCGTGGGCAGGTCTGCCGGCCCGGTGAGGTGCTCGCCGGTCAACGTCGTCCGAGCCGCGCCGTATGACGGCTGGGCACCCAGCAGGATCAGTAGCGCGCTCGCGCAGAAGACTCCGAGCGTCTGGGTTCGTAGGGAGGAAGCCGTGATGTGCTCTCCGAGCCGTCGAGGGGCGCGGGCGAGCCTAACCGAGCCCTGAGGCGCTGTCCAGGGGCGCCCCAGGAACGCGAAACCCCCGCACTCGCGGGGCTTTCAGACAGCGCGCCCGGCTGGATTCGAACCAGCGACTTCTGCCTCCGGAGGGCAGCGCTCTATCCACTGAGCTACGGGCGCCCGCCGCCGGAGTCTAGGTGCTCCCGCGACCCGCTTCCTCGCGCCGGCGCTCGCGCCGCGTGGACCAGATCAGCGCGCCGGCCAGGATGAACACCGGGCCCCCGAACAGCGGGATGTCGATGAGCAGATGGCCGGCGTGCGCGAGCGGGATGATCATGCCGTGGCGGTCGTCCTCTCACGCGGTCGCTGCGACGGCGCGTCCGGCGCCGGCGGCTGCGGAGTGCCCTCGCGCAGCGTCTTCGACAGCCGCACGAGGCCCCACGCCAGCAGGCCGAACATGATCAGCGCCACAATCAGTACCACGGTGTAGGCGATAGTCGTCAGGATGCCGCTGGTTCCGGCCTTCTGCTCGCGCTGGAGCAGCTTCTTGTCCTGCTGGAACGGCCGCGTGAACTGCTGCTTGGCGGGCACGGCAGGGGCGGGGATCGCCGGATCGGACGGGAAGTAGATCGCGGTACCCCAGACGTGGTTGTCCTTCTGGAGGCGGATCGTCGCCTTCCAGTTGCCGTACACGGGCACGGCCGTCGGGCTCGTGTAGACGCCCGGCTCGCCGGTCGGGTTGAGCTTGGCCACGACCGAGCCGCCGCCCTGCCACGCGGTGGCGTTGAACCAGTTGTTGTCCTTGGCCGTGTCCGGCGGGTTGACCTTCACGCGCAGCTTGACCTCGCGCTTCGGCTTGGGCTTGACGTCGGTGAGCGTCGCGGTCACGGTCGGCGCCGGCTTGCCCGGCTCGGGCATCTGCAGCCCGTAGCCGACCATCACGGCCACCGCGGCCGCCGCCGCCGGCACGATCCAGCGCGGCGCGCGCTCCTCCGGCGCGCCGCCGCTGAGCGAGCGGCCCACGAACCCGCCGAGGATGCCGCCGGCGATCGCGCCGAGGAAGCCGAGGATCGCGCCCTCGGGGAGCAGCGCGGACGGCCACGGGATGGTCCAGAAGACGTGCGACCAGAGCCACTCTCCGGCCAGCCCGAACGTCCCGATGGCCACACCGGCAGCGGCGCCGAATGCGATCGGCCGGCCGCGCGGGAAGACGAGCGCCACCCCCTCGACGGCCAGCGCCTCGGCGAGGTACAGCGGGAACTTCGGATCGGTGTGGGGCAGCACCAGGCCGACGACCACGAAGAGCAGCCCACGGACCACGATGAAGAAGAGCGCCGCCTTGATCGCGCCGCCGCGGCCGAGTCGCAGCCGCGCGGCCACCAGGCCGACCCCGGCCGCGATCATCAGCAGCATCGGGTGAAAGACGAGCCGGAACTGCGGGACGGCGAAGTCGAACTCGCCCTGGAACGTCGAGAGCCCGATCAGGAAGGCGCCCGCGAGCATCGGCTCGCGGTAGCGCGCGATGAAGATCGGCTTCTTGACCTTCGGCGGCTCGGTGAGGGCCGCGCTCTTGCCCTCGCGGTGGAGGATCCAAGCGCCCACGACGGAGAACGCCGCGCCGCCGAAGAGCAGCAGGTGCGTCGGGCCCCAGAGCGTCACGTCCTGGCCGAAGATCCGGTGCCAGATGTCGTCGAGCGGGAAGGCGAGCAGCGAGATCGAGCCGCAGATCGTGATGATCAGGCCGCCGAGCGGCGCCTGCCAGCCGTTGGGCAGGCGGATGGCGGAGCGACTCGGCTTCTGGAGCGGGAGGGCCATCGCCATCACGCCCGAGAACATCACGCCGAAGAGCCCGACCAGGATGAAGTAGTGCGCCGCGTTGGCGAGCGGGCCCGGGTCGCGACCCTTGTCGATGTGGATCGAGATGTCCCAGTACATCCCGAAGACCGCGATCAGAAGCGTGCCTCCGAGCATCGAGAGAGGGACGGCGGCCCACGCCGGCATCCCGGAGACGCGCTCGGAGAAGGCGACCAGCTTCTTCATCGGCGCGAGCCTGCCGCTGCGGTGTCCGATGACGACCGCGAGCAGCGCGCCCGTGGCGACCATGGCGCCGGCGGTCGCGATGATCACCTGGCCGATGGCCGCGCCGCCGGCGGGCGGGGTGCTGGCTGCGAAGGCGCTCGGCGCTGCGGCCAGGTTCGCCAGCATGGCGCTGGTCACGATGGCTGCTCTCTGCGTGGTCTTGGACATGCGCACTCCTCCGGTGGCTTTCCTACCCCTTCGAGTGATAACTAACCAACCGTTCAGTTAGCGAAACGTGAGATTCCTCCGTTTCTAATCTCGTCGTATCCGGCTCGCGATCGTCTCCGACACCCATCTGCCGCGCGGCAGCCGCCGCATCCCGGAGCGCTGCTGGCACGAGATGGCTCGCGCCGACATGATCCTCCACACGGGCGACTTCACGACTCCTGAGGTACTCCTCGACCTCGAGGCGCTCGGCCCGCCCGTCGCCGCGGTGCACGGCAACGTCGACTCGCCCGAGCTGCGCGAGCGGCTGCCCGAGGCGCGGATGGTCGACGCGGGCGGGGTGGCGATCGCGATGGTGCACGACGCCGGCGCCGCACGCGGCCGGCTCCGCCGCATGCGGCTGCGCTTCCCGGACGCGGCTGCGGTCGTGTTCGGCCACTCGCACATCCCTCTGCACGAGACCGCCGACGGCTTCCAGATCTTCAACCCCGGCAGCCCGACCGACCGCCGTCGCCAGCCGCGCCACACGATGGGGGTCGCGCACGTGGCCCGCGGCTCGATCGTCTTCGAGGTCGTGGAGCTCGATTAGCTCGAGCGATTAGCCTGCCCCCGATGCGCCGCCTTGCCCTCGCATGCGCCGTGGCCGCCACGCTCGCGGCAGCCGTGCCCGCCGACGCGCGGGTGGTCGAGCGGACGTTCAAGGCCGGCCCGTTCGTGGTCGGCCACTACGAGGGCGCCCGCGGGGGCCTCGACGTGCGCGCGCCGCGAATGAACGGGTCGGTCGTGGAGATGGACGCCAACGTCGTGGACTCGGACGGCGACGTGATCCCGCAGAACGTGGTGATGCTTCACCACCTCGTGTTCAAGGACCTCGGGCACTCGAGCAACGTGAAGCCGGACGGCGCCTGCCCCACGAGCCACGGCGACCAGCGCTTCTACGGCGAGAGCGAGGAGCTGCGCGCGCTGACGCTGCCGAAGGGCTACGGCTACCGCATCGACCGCGAGGACAGCTGGCGCATGGGCTGGATGCTCATGAACCACACGCACAAGACGCGGGCCGCGTGGATCCGCTACCACGTGAAGATCGACACCTCGGACCGGCTGCGAGCTGTCACGCCGTACTGGTTCAGCGTGATGGGCTGCCACGTCGACCCCCAGTTCTCGGTGCCGGGCGCGGGGCACGACGAGGGCTCGACGTACAAGCGCGGGCACACCTACCGGGTGCCGCGCTCCGGCCGGATCGTCGCGGTCGGCGGGCACCTGCACGGCGGCAGCCGCTCGATCTCGCTCACCCAGCCGCGCTGCTCCGGCCGCACCCTAGTGAAGTCGCGGCCGACCTACGGGCAGCCGGACGACCCCGTCTACGCGGTCAGGCCGCTGCTGCACGAGCCCGATCCACGCAACATCAGCTGGTGGCAGTCGGCCACCGGCATCCCGGTGCGCGAGGGCGAGCAGCTGCGCGTGACGGCGCGCTACCGGGACGACTTCCCGTACATGCGCGTGATGGGGATCGACCACGTCTACATCGCGCACGGGAGCGCGCCCGGCGGCTGCTCGAAGCTGCCCGACGACGCCGAGGAGCTCGGACCGGACTTCGTGGGTCGCGGCGCGCCGCCGCACATGGAGCTCACGCTCGCGCGGATGGGCGACGACGGCTACGCGCATCCGTGGGACGGACCGGGCGGCGCCCCGACCGTGTTCGACGGCGACGCCGGCGTGACCGAGCAGGACCGCGCGTTCCGCCCGGCGAGCATCTCGATCCCCGCCGGCGAGCGCGTGCGCTGGACGTTCCGCGACGCAAATCTGCACGACGCGACGCTCGCGAACGGCCCGCGCGGCTTCTCGTCGCCGCCGCTGCGCGGAGGGGTCTATGCCCATCGCTTCAGGGTGCCGGGGACCTACAAGGTGTACTGCTCGCTGCACCCGGTCGACATGCAGCAGGTGGTCACCGTGCGCGGCGGCGGCTAGGCGGGCCGGCGATGGACCTGGACGTCGTCTTCGTCGGCACCGCCGGCTCGGCGCCCACGCCCGCACGCGGGCTCCCGGCCCTGCTCGTGCGCCGCGGTGGCGACCGCCTGCTGTTCGACTGCGGCGAGGGCACGCAGCGCCAGCTCCTGCGGTCCGTCGGCCTCGTCGATCTCGAGGAGGTCTTCGTCACCCATTTCCATGCCGACCACGTGCTCGGCCTACCGGGCATGCTGAAGACGTTCTCGCTCCGCGGCCGCGACCGCCCGCTCACGGTGTACGGGCCGCGCGGGCTGGGCGACCTGTTCGCGGTCCTGCGGCCGGTGATCGGGCGGTTGCCGTTCGAGCTGTCGCTGGTGGAGCTCGAGCCGAACCAGGAGCTGCGCCGCGACGGCTACCGGATCGCCGCCTTCGAGACCGAGCACGGGGTGACCGCCTACGGCTACGCGATCGTCGAGGACGAGCGGCTCGGTCGCTTCGACGAGCGGCAGGCGATCGAGCTGGGCGTGCGGCCCGGCCCCGACTTCGGGCGGCTGCACCGGGGCGAGACGGTGAGCGGGCGCGCCGGCCCCGTCCGTCCCGAGCAGGTCGTCGGCCCCTCGCGGCCGGGGCGCAAGGTGGTGATCGCCGGCGACACCGCGCCGGCGCCGATGACCGCCCTCGCGGCGCACGGGGCGGACCTGCTGGTGCACGAGGCGACGTTCGGCGACGAGGAGGTGGACCGCGCGCGCGAGACGGCACACTCCACCGCCCGCCAGGCGGCCGAGCTGGCGAGCGAGGCGGGGGTCAAGCTGCTCGCGCTCACGCACGTGTCGCAGCGCTACGCGGGGCCGGACCTGCGCGACGAGGCGCGCTCGGCCTTCGCGAACACGATCGTGCCGCGCGACTTCGACCGGGTCGAGATCCCGTTCGCCGAGCGCGGCGAGCCGGTCCACGTGAAGGTCGGCTAGACGCCGAGCAGGCGGCGCAGCTCCGCGCGGGTCGGACCGCTGTGCTCGACGACGTCGTACCAGGTGTACTCGCGGAAGCGGTCGCCACGGTCCTTCGCATCGCGCCGGCGCTGCCTGTCGTCCTCCCAGCTCTGGCGGGTGTTGTGGAACTTGAAGCTCGTCAGCTCGACGGTCAGGTGATGGTCCGGCCAGCGGCAGTCGACGTAGTGGGCGCCGGTCTTCCGGTTCGTCTGCGGAAGCGGGAGGCGCTCCGCGATCAGCAGCGCGATGAAGGCACGCTCCAGCTTGCTCAGAAGCACGCCGCCGTGCAGCACGTCGCGCAGCAGCGCGGCGCCGGGCGCGGTAGGCCGCCGCTGCAGCACGGCCTCGACTCCCGGAGGCCGGACGCCGTGCAGCACGTGCGCCTCGTGCACGGCGCGCATGAGCTCCGCGCGGTCCAGCACCGCCGCGAGGTCGACGACGGTCCTCGGCACCGTGGTCATCGGGATGCCGTGCATCCGGGTGACGTCCCGCGGGTCGATGCGTCTACAGCGGCTTACGAGGATGCCCTCGATCCGCCGCCTCCTCGGAACGACGACCTCCGGCATAGGCGCCCTTCCCCTCGTAAGCCGTTGGACGTGCGCGGCGGCGCGGCCACCGAGGAGCGCGCCGGGGCCACACGCCAGCACCGCCGCCGAGTATGTGGCCGCGACGCTCGGGGCGGCGTGTCCGACGCGGTACACGCCGCGGTGGACGGGGATCAGCGCTCCTTTCCGCACACGCCGCTGGATCGCCTCGTGTGTAAAGCCGGCAACGAGGAGCTGCTGCCGCGTGACGTTGCCGTTCTGCCGCCCGGCAATCTGGGCAAGTGGGGTATCCAGAGGTCGCATACCGACCTCTAGGTGCCACGCTTCGGAAGTTCGCCCCCTGGCGAGGCGTCGGGGGTCACTGTTAGCCTTGCCGAGGCACGAACCTTTAACCCGGTCCCGTGAGGCCAGGAAGGTGGTGAAGTGGACGAGAAGGCCGTCCTCGGCCCCGAGGACATCCGGCGCACGCTTGTGCGCATCGCACACGAGATCGTCGAGCGAAACGCAGGCGAGCGCGTGGCGATCGTCGGCGTCCACCGGCGCGGCGCGATCCTCGCGGCCCGCATCCACGCTCTGCTCAGCGAGCTCTGCGAGCACCCGGTCCCGCTCGGGGACATCGACATCGCGTTCTACCGCGACGACCTGAACCTCCGCTCGCCCGAGCAGCAGCCGGTCGTCCACGCCTCGCACATCGACTTCCCCGTCGAGGAGCACACCGTGGTGCTCGTCGACGACGTCCTCTACACCGGCCGCACGGTGCGCGCCGGGGTCGAGGCGCTGTTCGACTACGGGCGGCCGCGCCGCGTGCAGCTCGCCGTCCTCACGGACCGCGGGCACCGCGAGCTCCCGGTCCGGCCCGACTACGTGGGCAAGAACCTGCCGACCGCCCGCAGCGAGCGCGTGAACGTGCGCGTCGAGGAGCTGGACGGGGTCGACGAGGTCACGATCTCCCCTGCGGGGGCGGAGGTGCTGGCATGAGGAAGGACCTGCTTTCGGTCGACGACCTCACGCGCGAGGACATCGAGCGCATCCTCGACCGCGCCGAGAGCTTCGCGGAGGTGTCGGGCCGCGAGATCAAGAAGGTGCCGACCCTGCGCGGCCGCACCGTCGTGAACCTCTTCTACGAGTCCTCTACGCGCACCAGCTCGTCCTTCGAGCTCGCCGCCAAGCGGCTGTCCGCGGACGTGGTGAGCGTCAAGTCGGTCGGCTCCTCGGTGGACAAGGGCGAATCGCTCAAGGACACGGTCCAGACGCTGTCGGCCTACGACCCGGCCGCGATCGTCATCCGCTCGCCGCACGCCGGCGCCGCGGGGCTGGTGGCCCGCTGGAGCGCCGCCTCGGTGGTCAACGCCGGCGACGGCAAGCACGAGCACCCGACCCAGGCGCTGCTCGACGTCTACACCCTGCGCCGGCGCGCCGGCGGCCTCGAGGGCCTCAAGGTGTGGATCGTCGGCGACGTGCTGCACAGCCGCGTGGCCCGCTCCGGAATCCTCGCCTTCAGCCGCATGGGGTGCGAGGTGACCGTCTGCGGCCCGCCCACGCTGATCCCGCGCGAGGTCGAGTCACTCGGCTGCTCGGTCCGCTGGTCGCTCGACGGGATCGGGGACGCCGACGTGATCTACGCCCTGCGGATGCAGCACGAGCGCATGACGGGGTCGTTCGTCCCCTCGCTGCGCGAGTACGCCGCGCGCTACCAGATCGACGGCTCGCGGCTGCGGACGAGCCAGCTCCTGATGCACCCGGGGCCGGTCAACCGCGGGGTCGAGCTGGCCGGCGAGGTCGTCGACTCGCCGCAGGCGCTGATCGTCCAGCAGGTCGAGTCCGGGGTGGTCGTGCGGATGGCGATTCTCTACGAGCTGCTCACTGGTGGCGGCGGA
>JBJMLK010000138.1:0-6466 GCA_045805345.1 Thermoleophilaceae bacterium
CGGTCGGCGGTCTTCGCGCCGCTCACCGACCTCGGCCTGATCGTGATCGACGAGGAGCACGACCCGTCGTACAAGCAGGAGGGCGACCCGCGCTACGACGCGCGGCTGGTCGCCGCAAGGCGGGCGCGCGAGACGGGTGCGGCTCTCGTCGCGGGCACGGCCACGCCACGGCCCGAGAGCTGGCACGCGCTCGAGCGGGTGTCGCTGCCCGATCGCGTGGACGGCCGTCCGCTCCCGCCGGTGGAGCTGGTCCGGTCGCTCGAGGGGCCGGGCGCCCTGCACACCCGCACTCGCGACGCGCTCGAGGGCGTGCGCCGGCGCGAGGAGAAGGCGATCGTGCTGCTCAACAGGCGCGGCTGGTCCAACTTCCTCTCGTGCCGCTCGTGCGGTCGCGTCTGGGAGTGCCCGGAGTGCGACGTCTCGCTCGTGCTGCACCGCGCCGCGGGGCGCGTCGCGTGTCACCACTGCGGTCACGGCGAGCCGGTGCCGTCGGCGTGCCCGGACTGCGGGTCGGTATCGGTCGCGCGCCACGGCGTCGGCACCGAGCGGCTCGAGCGCGAGGTGGAGGAGCTGATGGCGCCGCTGCCCGTGTTTCGCCTGGACGCCGACGCCGCGGCGGGGAGGGGCGCGATACTCGACCTGCTGCGCCGCTTCGACGCCGCTCCGTCGGGCGTCCTCGTCGGCACGCAGATGGTGGCCAAGGGGCACGACTTCCCGGACGTCACGCTCGGTGTGGTGATCGACGCCGACGCCACGCTGCGCTTCCCGGACTTCCGCGCGGAGGAGCGCACGTTCGCGCTGGTGGCGCAGCTCGCGGGCCGCAGCGGCCGCGGCCACCGCGGTGGGCGCGTGATCGTGCAGGCCCTCGACCCGACGGCGCGGGCCCTGCGCCACGCCGCGACGCACGATGCCGAGGGCTTCGTAGCTGGCGAGCTGGAGCGCCGCCGCGCGCTCGGCTACCCGCCGTTCGCCAACCTGATTCGTGTCGTCTGCTCGGCGCGCGAGCCGGCGCCCGCCGCGGCCGCGGCACAGGCGGTGCGCGACCACCTCGGCGCGCCCGGGGCGACCATCCTCGGCCCGGCGCCGCTGTTCAGGCTCAAGGGCCGCGAGCGCGTTCAGCTCATGCTCAAGGCACCTCCGGGGCCGGAGCCGCGCGCCGCGGCGATCCGCGCCACGAGACGCGCGGTCGAGGCCGTGGCGGGGGACCGCTCGCTCGGCGGAGCGAGCTTCTCGGTGGACGTCGACCCTCAGTAAACTCGGCGCGTGGCCGAGGAAGCACGGGAGCGCGACGATCTCCAGCCCGATCGCGAGCAGGAGCTGGAGCCCGACCACGACCCGTCGCTCGACACCGAGCACGACCCGGAGCTCGACGGCGACGAGGACGAGCGCCCGCGGCTCGACCCGGAGCTCGAGGCGCGCCGGCGTGCGGCGATGTCGTTCATCCGCCGCTTCGGCGACCCGGTCCTGAAGAGCCGCGCGACCCCGGTCGACCGCTTCGACGACACCCTCCGAAACCAGGTGGCGCGGATGGCCGGGATCATGTCCGACGCGCTCGGCGTCGGTCTGGCGGCGCCACAGCTGGGCATCTCGCAGCGGGTGCTCGTCTACCGCGTCGGTCAGGACGCGCCGGTGATCGCGCTGGTCAACCCCGAGGTCGAGTGGAGCGGGGAGGACGAGGAGCCGCTCGACGAGGGCTGCCTCTCGATCCCGGGCATCGAGGTGGAGGTCGAGCGGCCGATCCACGTCCGCGTCCGGGCGCTGGATGAGCACGGCGAGGAGCGGCTCGTGGAGGCGTCGGGCCTCGAGGCGCGCGTGATCCAGCACGAGCTCGACCACCTGAACGGCGTCCTGATCCTCGACCGCACGTCGAAGGACCAGCGCAAGGAGGCGATCCGCACCTTGCGCGAGCTCGAGAGCGCCGAGGAAGCGGCCTAGACCGCTACTCGAGCGCGAAGGTCACGCTGACCTCCGCGAAGATCTTCGTGGTACCGGGCTCGATCGGCGGGCCCGACGCCGGAAACCCGACGGCGCTCTGCTCGTTGCCGCTGTCGACTTCCTGGAACCCCTCGGTGATGGTCTGCGCGTCGCCGAGCGTCGCACCCGCGCGGTCGGCGAGCTCCTGGGCCTTCGCCTTGGCGTCGTCGAACGCGTCGCCGAGCGCCTGGCGGTAGAGCTGGCGCGACTGCGAGCTGGACAGCTCGACCCCGCCGACCCCCGTCGCCCCGGCGTTCACCCCGGCGCCGATCACCGTGCCCGTCTTGCCCACCTGGCGGACGGTCACGCCGATGCTGTTCGAGGCTCGATAGACGTGGCGGTGCTGGCCCTTGCGCGTCTTCACGCGCACGCGCGAGAGCGAGACCTGCTGCGTCTCGATGTCGGCGGCCGGGATTCCCTGGGCCTTGACAGCCGCGACCACGCGCCGCATCCGCGCGGAGTTGCGGTTGAGGGCCACGGCCGCCTGCTTGGCCCGCGTCGTGACGCGGAGGTTGAACGAGGCGGTGTCGTTCGTGGCCGTGGCGGTCGCGTCGCCGACCACCGAGACGGTGCGCGCTTGGGCGAAGGCCCCCGGCGCCGCGATCGCCAGGACGGCGATCGCGGCGGCCGAAGCGCGTAGGGGTCGGTTGCGAGTCCTCCCTGCCACCAAGCTTGTGTCCAACCTAACCCCGCTGTCGCGATTTCGCCAGCCCTCTTAACAAAGACCCGTTGCTAGCCTTCCGCGCCGTGCCGAAGGTCTGTTACGTGTGCAGCAAGGGACCCGCGTTCGGGAACAGCCGCAGCCACTCGATGGTGGCCACGAAGCGGCGCTTCAACCCGAACCTGCAGAAGGTCCGAATCGACGTCGCGGGTACCCCGCGGCGCGAGTACGTGTGCACGCGCTGCCTGAAGGCCGGCAAGGTCCAGAAGGCCGTGTAGGTGCCGCTCCTCGCGGCCACCGCGTACGACTACTCGCTGGCGCTTCACATCACGGCCGTCGTCGTGGGCTTCGGCACGACGTTCGCGGAGTCGATCGTCTTCCCGGTGGCGATGAAGATGGACAAGCGCCACCTGCCGTACGTGCACCGGCTGCAGCGGGTGATCAACACCTGGTTCGCGCTGCCCGCGCTGGCGGTCGTCCTGGCGACCGGCTTCTTCCAGGTCGCCGACCGCGACTGGGACCTGGGCGACGCCTGGCTCTCGATCTCGCTCGCGCTCGTGGCGCTGATCGCGATCGTGAACGTCGCCTACTTCATCCCGGAGGACAGGAAGCTCGAGCCGATGGTGGCGCGCGACCTCGGCCCGGCCGGCGACGGCGAGCTGTCGGCGGAATACGAGGCGCGGGCGCGCCGCGAGGGCATCCTCGGCGCTCTCACCGGCATCGCGCTCGTGGTGATCATCTTCCTGATGGTCACCAAGCCCGGCGTCTAGACCGGCTCGACCTCGTCGCCTACGGCGATCTCGCCGCTGCGCACCACGTCGGCGCGCAGGCCGCCGCGGCCCGCCAGCCCCTTGATCACGCCGGTCCGGCCGGTGAGCCGCTCGAGGCGGCGGCACGGGTGGCACGGCTCCACGCCCACGCAGCGCACCGGGCCGACGCGGAACGGCTTGCCGATCAGGTCGTCGAGGCGGACGCCGCGCGTCACGACGTTGCGCATGTGCTCGCCGGGGTCGAGCTCGATGCCGGCCTCGCGGGCCAGGGCCTCGACGGCCTCGGCCTCGATCAGCGTCAGGTCGCGCCCCATGCCCTCCTCGTTCGCACGGGCGCGCGGCCCGCGGAAGTGGCGATCGCCCTCGGGCCCGCGGCCGGCCACCACGCGCACCCGCTCGACCTCGTCGGTGTCCGCGCCCTTCGGCGCGACGAGGAAGATCCCCTCGACGACCCCCACTAGCCGAGCACGCCGCGCATCACGTCGAGCGCGCGCTCGACGCCGGCGCGGTCGACGTCGAGGTGCGTGACCGCGCGGATCCTCCGCGGACCGAACGCCTGCACCTCGACCCCCTCGGCCTGGATCTCGGCCGCGCGGGCGGGCGCGTCCTCCACCTCGAAGATGACGATGTTCGACTCGACCTTCGCCGCGTCGAGCGTCACGGCCGGCAGCTCGGCGAGCCCGTCGGCCAGCAGGCGCGCGTTGGCGTGGTCCTCGGCGAGCCGCTCGACGTTGTGGTCGAGCGCGTACAGGGCGGCCGCGGCCACGACGCCCGCCTGGCGCAGCGCTCCGCCCATCATCTGCTTGAGCCGCCAGGCCTCGGCGATCAGCTCGCGGGAGCCCGCGAGGCATGCGCCCACCGGCGCGCCGAGGCCCTTCGAGAAGTCGATCCACGCGGTGTCGAAGCGGGCGGCGTAGTCGCGCGGCTCGACGCCCGCCGCGACGCACGCGTTCATCAGCCGGGCGCCGTCCAGGTGCGCGCGCAGGCCGGCCGACTGGGCCGCCGCCACGACCGCCTCGATGCGCTCGAGACCCCACACGCGGCCGCCGCCCATGTTCGTGGTCTGCTCAACGCACACGAGCGCCGAGCGCGCGGCGTAGCGGTCGCCGGGCCGGCTCAGCGCGGCCTTCACGTCGGCGGCCTCGAACATCCCGCCGTCGCCGTCGAGCGCCACGATCATCGCGCCCGCGTGGGCTGCCGGGCCGCCGGCCTCGGCCACGATCGGGTGCGCGGATCGGTGGAGGATCATCGCCTCGCCCGGGCGCACGTGGAGCCGGATGCCGATCTGATTGCACATCGTGCCCGACGGCAGGAACAGCGCCGCCTCGTGGCCGAGCAGCTCGGCCACGCGCTCCTGCAGCCGGTTCACGGTCGGGTCTTGCCCGCGCTGCTCGTCGCCGACCTCGGCGCTCGCGATCGCGTGCCGCATCCCCTCGCTCGGGCGCGTCTGGGTGTCGCTCCAGAGGTTGACGCCGGCGTCCGTCAGGAGAGCTCCCGCCTGAGCTCGGCCATTCGCAGCACCGCCCGGGCGGCGTCCTCGCCCGTATGGCGCTTGCCGCCGCCGGCGCGAGCCAGCGCCTGCTCCATGGTGTCGACGGTGAGGACGCCGAACGCGCACGGCACGCCGGTGTCGAGCCCGACCCGCGCGATCCCGCGCGCCGCCTCGGCGCACACGTAGTCGTAGTGGTCGGTCTCGCCGCGGATCACCGCGCCGAGGCACGCCACTCCGTCGTAGCGGCCGGACTCCGCGCACAGGTGAGCCGCCAGTGGCAGCTCGAACGCCCCCGGCACGGGGTGCACCTCCGCGGGCCCGGCGCCCGCCTGGGCGAACACGCGCTGCGCGCCGTCCACGAGCCGGTCGGCCAGGTCCTCGTAGAAGCGCGCTACGACGATCGCGAAGGCGGGCTCAGCCACGCGGCTCCCGCGTGCGATCGGCCCCCGCGTCGCCGCTGCCGTCACCGCTGCCCGGCTGCCGACGCTCCGTCCGCCCGCGCTCGCGCGCCCGGTCCTGCACCCGCTCCTCGTGGATCATCTCCTCGTCGAGCGCGAGCCCCTGGTGGTGCAGGAGGTGGCCGAGCCGGTCGCGCTTGGCGCGCAGGTAGGCGCGGTTGTGCTCGCCGGGCGCGTGCATGATCGGCAACTGGTCGGTCACGCGGAGCCCGTAGCCCTCGAGCCCGACGATCTTCTTCGGGTTGTTGGTGAGCAGCCGGATCGACGACAGACCCAGGTCGACCAGGATCTGCGCGCCGATGCCGTAGTCGCGCAGGTCGGCGGGAAGGCCAAGCTCGAGGTTGGCGTCGACCGTGTCGAGCCCCTCCTCCTGGAGCTTGTACGCGCGCAGCTTGTTGAGCAGACCGATCCCACGACCCTCCTGGGCGAGGTAGAGCAGGACGCCGCGGCCCTCCTCCTCGATCAGCTCCAGCGCGCTCTCGAGCTGCTGGCCGCAGTCGCAGCGCAGCGAGTGGAACACGTCGCCGGTCAGGCACTCCGAGTGCACGCGCACCAGCACGTCCTCGCCGCCCGCGACCTCGCCCTTGACCATCGCCACGTGGTGCTTGTCGTCGACCAGGGAGCGGAAGCCGACTACGTTGAACTCGCCGAACTCCGTCGGCAGCCGCGCCTCGACGACTCGCTCCACGAGCTTGTCGTGCCGGCGGCGGTAGGCGATCAGGTCGGCCACCGTGATCATCCGCATCCCGTGGCGCTCGCAGAACCCGACGAGGTCGGGTACGCGCGCCATCGTGCCGTCGTCGTTCATCACCTCGCACAGGACGCCCGACGGGTTCAGCCCGGCGAGCCGCGGGAGGTCGACGGCCGCCTCGGTCTGGCCGGTGCGCTCGAGCACGCCGCCCGGCTTGGCCTTGAGCGGCACCACGTGCCCGGGCTGGACCAGGTCGCCGGGCTTCGTGCCGGGGTCGATCGCGACCTGGATCGTGTGGGCGCGGTCGCCGTCGCCCCTGGCGGCGATCGTCACGTCGAACGCGCCCTGGAACGGCGACTCGTTCTTGGCCGCCATGACCTCGAGGCCGAGCTGGTCGCAGCGCTCGGGGGTGAGCGCCAG
>JBJMLK010000139.1:0-4124 GCA_045805345.1 Thermoleophilaceae bacterium
CAGCCGCTCGAGCGCCACCGGCTCGCCGTTCTCGTCGCTGAACTCGAAGTGCTCCACGATCGCGGCCACCGGCGTGGACATCAGCTCCTCCATCGAACCGAAGCCCAGCGACCTGACCGCCGCCTCGTTGGCGTAGACGAGCTGCCCGTCGGGACGCTGGACGGTGATCGCGTCGGCGACGCCGTCGAGGATCGCCTGGAGCTCATCGCGGGACCCGCGCAGGTCGCGCTCCGCCGCGCGCAGGTCGCTGTACAGCCGCGCGTTGTCCAGCGCGGTGGCCACGCGGCCGGCCACCTCCTCGGCCAGGGCGAGGTCGGCGGGGCCGAAGGTGGCTCCGGACTCCGCGCTGGCGAAGGCGATCGCGCCGAGCCCGCGGCCGCGCTCGACCAGCGGGACCACCATGGCCGACCGCATGCCGAGCGCCCGGAGCAGGCGCAGGTTCTCCTCGTCGGCGGCCAGCGCGCGGAGCACGTCGTCCTCCACCACGGGGTAGAGGAGCGACCGCATCTCGCGCATCGCGACCGCCGGCCCCACGTCGCGGCCCGGGTCGAGCGGGTAGCGGGCAAGCAGGTCCCACGCCGCCTTCTGGCGGTCTGGGTCCGCGTGCACGGCCGCCACCTGGCGCACGCGGCCGTCGTCGCGCACGAACGCGAAGCACCAGTCGCACAGCTCGTTGGCGGCCAGCCGCGCGACCTCGATGAGCATCACGTCCGGATCGAGCGACGACTGGGCGATCCGGCCGGTCTCGGCGAGCAGGGCGTAGCGGCGGCGTGCGCCCCGCGCGCGGCTGCGCGCGGCCGCGATCCACACGGCCAGCGCCGCACCGAGCACCACGGCCCCTACGCGGAGCACGAAGTCGGTGTCGCCGAAGACCTCGTGGACCGGCCCGAGGATCACCGCGAGGGCGACCGCGTAGGCACCCACGGCCGCGGTCGGCCGCGGTCGCGCGGCCACGGCGGCCAGCAGCGGGGCGGCGAAGAGGAAGCGCGACAGCCGCGTGTGCTCCGGGAGCGCGGCATCGGCGATGGCGACGGCCGTCGCGAAGCCCAGCGCCGCGGCTACCCAGGTGCGCTCGCGGTTGCGGCGCCTCAGGTCGGCTGCACGCAGCTGGGGTCCTCCCACTCCTCGACCACGTCGAGCCTCCGGGTCAGCCCGGTGGTCTCGAGGATCCGGCGCGGTATGCCCTTCCCCGAGACGATCGTCACGTGCCGCCCCGCCTTGCGCACGCGGCTGTCGGTGTTGATGAGGAGCGAGAGGCCGCTCGAGTCGATGAAGCTCAGCCCGCGGAGGTCGATCACGAGGTCGGACGGTGAGTCCGGCCGGTCGATCTCCGCGAGGCGCTCCTCGACCGAGCGAGCGCTCGCGACGTCCAGGTCACCCGACAGGGCCACCCGCAATCCGCCATCGCTCTGCTCGGTCTCGACTTCGACGCCCACGGGCGGAAGCGTACGCCACCAGGGGGTGGCGGCGATGCGCCTCGGCGGCCGCTACGCGCAGTTCGGCCAGGGCGCGGTGCCCTCGCGCTTGTACAGCTTCAGCGCGCGCTTGTCCTGCTCGTACTCCGACGCCTTCGCCGGGTCGCCGTGACCGCCCACCGAGCGCCACGTCTCGCGCGTGAACTGGTACTTGCCGCGGTACTTGCCGTCCGGCGACACCGCTCGCGGGTCGCCGCCCGACTCGCACTGGGCGATCTTCTTGAGGATCTTGGGCAGCTTGATCTTCTTGTGGTTGCTGGCCTCGGCCTTCTGGGCCTCGGGTGAGCCGGCCTCGGCCCCACCGCTGGTCCCATCCGTCGCCATCGCGGCGCCGCTGGGCAGAAGCACGCCCGCCGTGACAAGGACCACCAGGAATCTGTTGCTCATCAGCCTCACGTTCTTTCCGTGGCCTACGGGGTGAGCTGACGGGCTCGCGCGGAAAGAATCGCGCTACGCCGCACTCCGGCGGCGATTCGCCCCACGGACCTGCTCCCACAGGTCCTAATTGGGTCCCCCGTTCCCCAGCGCATGTTGCGCGGGGACTCGGCCCTTGAGCGCGGTATGTAAGCAAACGCCACGGCGGGATGTCGATCGGCGGGCCGTTTTTCCCATTGGAGCGCTGCACGCGGCCGTGCAGATGGCGCGCCGGCGGTGATCGTTTAACGGCGGGGTCGGCGGGCACAAGGGACGCATGAACTTCACATCGCTTATCTCCCTCCCCGCCCGCCTCGGCTACGAGGCGACCCGCCGGACGCTCGACCTCGCGGCCGGCGCCGGCCGGATGGTCGGCCTCTTCGGCGGATCGGACGAGCTCGCCGCCGCCCAGCCCGCCACACCGCCCCGCCGCCGCCCCACCCGACCGAAGCGCGGCATGGACGACGTGACCCTGACCCGCAAGGTCGAGACCGAGATCTTCAGGGTCCGCGGGGTCGCGAAGGGCAAGATCGACGTGAACGCCGCCGACGGCGTCGTCTGGCTGCGCGGCGAGGCGAAGACCCCCGAGCTGATCAAGCGGATCGAGGCCCGCGCCGCGGCCGTGCCCGAGGTCGCGCGCGTGGAGAACCTGCTGCACCTCCCAAAGACGCCGGCGCCGTCGCGCACCGACACGCCGCCCGCGCAGCGCAAGACGCGGACGCGCAGCGACAGGACCGCCGCGCGGGCGACGAAGGCGAAGGCGGAGCGGGCGAAGGCGGAGCGCGAGAGCGCCGCGGAGCGCGAGGGCTCGGTCGCGACCTCCCCCGCCGAGGGCGACGACGCCCGCCGCTTCACCTCCGAGCGCCCCGGCGAGGGTGAGCCGCTGCCGATCGACCTCGCCGACCGCGGCGAGGGCCGCCAGCCGGCGCCGCTAGGGGCGGGCGACGACGCGCCGGGCGGCGGCTCGGGCGGCGCGGCGCGGACGCTGCCGTAGATCTCGGCCGCGGCGGTCGCGCAGCCGCAAACTGCGGCTTTTGAGGGCGGCCCGGGAGGGACTGTTTACGCTGGCGCCACCGGTCCCGCGGAGCAACGGCCCCTTCTGAGCCTTTAGTCACACAGACTTAGATCTTTGCGGGCGCCCGCCGAATCGGCGGCTACACTTACGAACCGTAAGTCCCTGCGAAAGGTAAAGCTTTGGACACCCTCCGCCTCGTTCCGCTCGACGACACAGTCGTCTTCCCCCATATGGACGTCACTCTCGCCGTCGACGCCGGCGGCGACGAGCGCGTCCTCCTGATGCCCAAGCACGAGAACGACTTCGCCAAGGTCGGCACCGTGGCCGAGGTCGTGGAGCGCGTCCGGCTGCCGGGCGGCGGCCACGCGGTGGCCCTCCGCGGGCTGCACCGCGGCCTGGCCGGCGCCGCGCACACCGGCACGAACGGCGAGCTCCGCGTGGAGGTCGACGCCCGCCCGGACGACGAGCCGGTGGACGGCCGCACCCGCGAGCTCGAGCGCGAGTACCGCGCCGTGGTCGAGGAGATCCTCGAGCTGCGCGGTGACGACGGGCGCATCAGCGCGTTCATCCGTTCGATCAGCGAGCCGGGCACGCTCGCGGACACCTCGGGCTACTCGCCCGACCTGAGCTTCGGCCAGAAGGTCGAGCTCCTGGAGACGCTCGACGTGACCGAGCGGCTCGAGCTGGCCCTGCGCTTCCAGCGCGAGCGCCTGGCCGAGCTGCAGGTGCGGCGCCGCATCCGCGAGGACGTGCAGGAGGGCGCCGAGCGTCAGCAGCGCGAGTACTTCCTGCGCAAGCAGATGGATTCGATCCGGCGCGAGCTGGGCGACGACGACGCCTCGGTGGTCGAGGAGTACCGCACGAAGATCGAGGAAGCCGGCATGCCCGACGACGTGCGCGAGCAGGCCGAGCGTGAGCTGGGTCGCCTCGAGCGCATGGGCGAGCAGTCGGGCGAGGCCTCGACGATTCGCAGCTACCTCGACTGGCTGATCGCCGTCCCGTGGTCGAAGCGCTCCGACGAGCGGCTCGATCCGGTCCACGCGCGCGAGGTCCTCGACGCCGACCACGCCGGCCTCACTGACGTCAAGGACCGCATCGTCGAGTACCTGGCCGTGCGCAAGCTGCGCCAGGACCGCGGCATCAAGGCCGACAAGCGCTCGGGCGCGATCCTCACGCTGATCGGCCCGCCCGGCACGGGCAAGACGTCGATCGGCGAGTCG
>JBJMLK010000140.1:0-18821 GCA_045805345.1 Thermoleophilaceae bacterium
CAGCCGGCCTGCCACGTCGTGCCCGAAGCCGACGGCCAGCAGCGTGAGCGCGCCGACGACGGCGAGCACCAGCCGCGGCCGGCGCCAAGTGATCCCTGCGATCCGCTCGAGCACGACGCGGGCGAACCTACCAGAGTCAGTTCCCTCAGGGAACTCACTGCGCTACGATCGGGCCGTGGCGCACACGTCCTTCGACGACATGACCTGCTCGGTGGCGCGCACCCTCGACGTGGTGGGCGAGTGGTGGACGCCGCTGATCGTGCGCGACCTGATGCTGGGCATCAGCCGCTTCGACGCCATCCAGCGCGACCTCGGCATCTCGCGCAAGGTTCTCGCACAGCGCCTGGAGCGGCTGCTCGAGCACGGCGTGATCGATCGCACCGCCTACCAGGACAACCCCGTGCGCTACGACTACTGGCTCACGGAGAAGGGCGCCGACCTCGCGAAGCTCATCCTCGCGATGACCGCGTGGGGCGACCGCTGGGTGTTCGCGGAGCACGAGCGCCCGCTGCTGTTCCGCCACGAGTCGTGCGGCTGCGAGGCGGCCCCGGTGCTGGCGTGCTCGTGCTGCGGCGAGCCGATCGGCCCAGGCGAGCTGACGCCCGTCGCGGGCCCCGGCCTCCGCGCCGGCCCCGGAACCTCGGGCGTGCCGGCCGCACTGGAGCGGATGGGCGCGTGAACCCGACGCACGAGGTGCGCGTGGGCACCGAGATCGCCGCGCCGCCCGCCGCGGTGTGGGACCGGATCTCGGAGCACGAGGACACGCCGAGCTGGGTGGAGGCCGCCGAGCGCGTGACCCTCGAGCGCGAGGGCACGCCGCGCAACGGCACCGGAGCGATCCGGATGGTCGAGTTCAAGCCGCGGCTGTGGAGCACGATCCACGAGGAGATCACGCGCTTCGAGCCGCTGCGCACGTTCGAGTACGTGCTGTTCAAGGGCATGCCCGGGCTGCGCGACCACCTCGGCAGGCTGATCGTGGACGACCTCGGCGACTCCCGCTCGAGGCTGCGCTGGGAGGTCGACTTCGAGTTCCGGACGGCGCACCCGTTCCGGCTGTTCGTCCCGTCGTTCGTCCGCCAGTTCGAGGGCGTGCTGGGCGACGCGGTCGAGAACCTCCGCGGTCAGCTCGAGCGCCAGCCGTAGCGCCGGCTAGTCGTCGTCGTACAGAGCGTCGATCCGGTCGGCGAAGTTCTCCTGGACCTTCTCGCGCTTGACCTTCATCGTGGGCGTGAGCTCGCCCTCGTCCTGGCTCAGCGGCCGGTCGAGGATCGCGAACTTCTTCACCTGCTCGATCTTCGACACCGCGCCGTTCGCCTGCTCGATCGCCTTCTCGACGTCTGCGCGGAGGTCCTCGTCGTCGGGGTCGGGCGACTCGTCCTTCACCTGGACGAGCGCGACGAGGTAGGGCCGATCGTCGCCGATCACCACCGCCTGCTCGACCGCG
This sequence comes from Thermoleophilaceae bacterium, assembly GCA_045805345.1. GTDB lineage: Bacteria > Actinomycetota > Thermoleophilia > Solirubrobacterales > Thermoleophilaceae > AC-37. The sequence goes on from JBJMLK010000140.1 coordinate 1,445, forward strand.
CCGGACTCCGCGATCTTCTCCTCGATGTTGGTGGGCGTGATGTTCTTGCCGCTCGAGGTGACGATGATCTCCTTGGCGCGGCCGCTGATCGTGAGGTAGCCGTCGTCGTCGATCGTGCCGAGGTCGCCGGTCTTGAACCAGCCGTCCTCGAACGAGTCGTCGGTCTCCTCCTCAAGCCCGTGGTAGCCCTGGAACACGTGCGGGCCCTTCACGAGGATCTCGCCGCGCCCGTCGTCGTCGGTGTCGTCGGCGATCCGGATCTCGGCGCCGTCCATCGGCTTGCCGACCGTGCCGAAGCGGAAGTCGTCGGGCCTGTTCGCGGCCGTGACCGCCGACGTCTCCGTCGCGCCGTAGCCCTCGAGGATCAGCACGCCGCAGGCGTCGAAGAACTCGAGCATCTCCTTCGCCACCGGCGCCGCGCCGGTCAGCGCGAACTCGAGCCGGCCGCCGAACAGCTCGCGGACCTTGGAGAGGATCTGCGCGTCGGCCAGGTCGTACTCCTTCTGGAGCAGGAAGCCCGGCTTCTCGCCGCGGCGCTCCAGCTCGCGCACCTTACGGCCGACCTCGACCGCCTTCTCGAGGACCTTCTCCTTGACGGCGCCCGACGCGGTCGAGCGCGCCTCCTCGTAGATCTTCTCGAAGACCCGGGGCACGGCCGGAAAGTGCGTCGGCTCGACCTCGCGCATCTCGTCCATCGCCTTCTTCATGTCGCGCCCCCAGAACGCGAGCGTGCCGCCCACGTCGAGGGTCAGCATCTGCGCCATGCGCGACAGCACGTGGGCGAGCGGCAGGAAGATGAACAGGACCACCTCGTCGCCCAGGTCGACGGACGACTGCAGCATGTCGAGGTCGGCGCGGAAGTTGCCGTGCGTGAGGACGCAGCCCTTCGGCGCGCCCGTCGTGCCCGACGTGTAGACGAGCGTGAACACGTCGTCCGGCGACACCGCGCCGGCGCGCTCGCGCACGTCGGACTCGCGGTCGCTGCCGCGCGCCGCCAGGTCGCTCAGCGAGAGCGCGCCGTCCTCGTCGCCCTCGAACAGCACGAACCTCTCCACGTCCAGCCCGTCGCTCGCCTTGCGGGCGGTGGCGAGCTTCTCGGCGTCCTCGCAGAACACGAGCACGGACTCCGAGTCCTCGAGCACGTGCCGCGCCTCCTCCTCGGACGACGTCTGGTAGATCGGCACGACCACCGCCCCGGCCAGCACCGCGCCGAGGTCGGCGAGCGTCCACTCGGGCCGCGTGTCGGAGAAGATGGCCACGCGCTGGCCGGGCTCGATGCCGAGGTCGATCAGCCCGCCCGCGACGCCGCCGATCGCGACGCCGAGATCCTCGTAGGACAGCTCCTTCCAGTCGCCGTCCTCCTTGTACTTCAGCGCGGCGCCGTCGAACCGCTCGACGGCCTCGAGCGCCATCGCGGCGAGCGTCTTCGTACCGGTCCCGCGATCGGCGACGGCCTCCCCTCCCATGCCTCACCTTTCCCGGTGCGGCGCCCCGGTACGCCTCCGGCCCGGGCGGCGAGGCTGCGCCCGCGCCGAAGGGCGACGGTTACGATCCCGCCATGCGCGGGGGGCGCATCGTGAGGATCGCGATGGTCACGGCGGCGGTCGCCGTGACGTGCGCGCCGTCCGCGGCCGCGCGGCCGGCCACGTTCCGCGTGGGCGCGGCAGTCGAGCGGATCACGCCGCCCGTGCCCGTCTTCTCCGGCGGCTTCGGGCTCAGCCCGCCGATCACGAAGGTGCACGACCCGATCACCGCGCGCGCGTTCTACGTCGCGGGGCGGGGACACGCGGTGGCGTTCGCCGTGGTCGACGCGCAGGGTTACTTCGCGTCCTACCAGGAGTCGCCCAGCCTCGGGATCACGCACGAGCGCGCGGCGGCGGCGCACGCGATCGGCGCGCTCCCCGGGCGCCCGCGGATGAGCCGCGGCGACATCGTCGTCCAGGCCACGCACAGCCACGCGGCGCCGACGCTCGAGGGGATCTGGGGGCCCTCGCCGCGGGTCTACCTGCAGCTCGTGCACGACCGCGTGGTGCGCGCGCTCGTGCGGGCCGCGCGCCGCGCGCGCCCCGCTCACCTGCAGGCGGCCACCTTCAACGCGCATCGCCTGGACACGCACGCGATCGACACCGACAGCTATCCGGGCTGGGCGAACGACGGACAGCTCACGGTGCTGCGCGCGCTCGACCCGCACACGCACGCGACAATCGCGACGTTCGCCAACGTCAGCGTCCACGGCGCGCACGTGAAGGGCGACAGCGAGCGCTTCCTGAGCGCCGACTACTTCGGGCGCGCCGCGCACGAGCTGCACCGCAAGCTCGGCGGCGTGGCGGTGGTCGGCCCGGCGACCCTGGGCCGGCAGGAGAGCCCGGTGGAGGTGACCGACGTGCCGACCATGCGGTGGTTCGCGCGTGCGGCGGAGGGCTACGTGGAGCAGGCCCTGGGCCACGCCCGGACGATCTCCGACCCGACGGTGCGCAGCGCCGAGGCGCTCGTGCAGGTGCCGGCCACGAACGCCGCGCTGATCGCGCTGAATCACGCGTGGTCGCTGCCCGATGACCAGAAGCAGCAGGAGGCGGAGGCGACCGGGATCTACCCGATCGACCGCGACGTCTCGCCCCCTTACGCCGAGGGCAACACGCTCGGCACCTGGCTCACCGCGCTTCGGATCGGCCGCGAGGTGTACCTGTCGATGCCCGGCGAGCCGTTCCCGGAGGTCTCGCACTCGTTGCGGCTGCACACCCACGGGGCGCGGTCGGTCACGCTCCTCTCGAAGGGCCAGGACGACCTCGGCTACTTCTACCCGTCGTGGGTCTACCCGTTCACGGCGGCCTACCAGAGCGACCATCACCTCTTCAACGTGGCGCCGCAGGCCGGCGACCAGTTCATCGAGGGCCAGCTCGGGCTGGTCGCGAGGCTGGGCGTGGCCACGACGCCATACGTGCCGTTCGAGCGAAAGGCGACCGAGGTGGGCCGCGACACCCGGCCCGGCCTCGAGGCGCTGGCGGGGCCGTCCGCCCTCGCCGCGGGCCGCGACGGGCGGGCGCGACCGGTGTTCGAGGCGATCTACTCGCCGCCGAAGGGCAGCAGCTCGCTTCCCGAGGGCCGGAAGGTCCACTGGCGCTTCGGCGACGGGACCACGCGGTCGAGCGGCTTCCTCGCCACCGGCCAGGACTACGGGCAGGGCGGCCTCGGCCCCGTGGGAAAGGTGCGGTTCGCGCACCCGATGCGGGTGGGCCGCTACAACGTCGCCGTCTCGGCCGTGAACAGCGACGGACAACCGGCCTTCTGGCGCGTCCCGTTGACCATCTATCCCCGTCTGCGCCCGCGCATCGTCGCGCAGCCGATCGGCGGCTCCGCCTACCGGTTGCGCGCGGCGGTGCGCGGTGGCCGTGGGGAGATGCTCGCCTGGCGTTGGCGCCTCGGGCACGGCCGCCGCGCGGACGGGAACGTCGTCGTCACGCGGCTCGCGCCGCGCCGGCGAGTGACGCTGACCGTCGTCGACTCGACGGGATCGCTGGCGCAGGTCAGCCGCCGGCTGGGCGGCTGACCGTCCGCAGGTAGCGCAGCAGGTCCAGGTCCTCCGACTCGAGCCGTTCGACCGGCTCTCCGTAGCACGTGCACAGATCGACGATCGCGCGATCCGGGCCGAGGCTCACGATCCGCCACTCAGCGCCGTGCTGCTCCCAGCGGCGCAGGACGTCGACCGGCGCCTCGGCCATGGCGTCAGCCGTTCTTGCGCTCGGCCTTCGCGCGGGCGGCCGCCTCGCCGAGGCGGCGAGCCTCGTCGCGCGCGGTCAGCGCCTCGTCGCGCTCGCGGAGCGCGTCGGCCTCTGTCTCCAGCGCGTCCAGACGACTGCGGCGGCCGCGCTCCTCGACGGCCTCGCGCCGCTGCGCCGCGGTACGGCGGTTGCCCGCACGACGCTTGGTCTCGGTGCGCGCGGCGGCACGGGTGCGCTCCTCGCGCGTTCGCGACGCGCGCCCCCGCTTCGCGGCCGCGGTGCGACGCGCGTCCTCGCGCTGGCGCTCGGCGCGCTCCTCGCGCTCGGCGATCTTCGCATCGGCCTCCTCGCCGCGGCGCTCCGCCTCGTCGCGCAGCCGCAGGGCACGCGCGCGCTCGCCGGCCGCGGCACGGCGGCGCGCCGCCTCCTCGCGCAGGTCACGGTCGGCCAGCATCAGGCCGGCCAGCGACAGCGCCGCGGCCTCCGCGCGGTCGACGGCGAGGGCCGCCGCCGCGCGGCGCTCCTCGCTCAGGCCGGGCAGCACGCCCACCGCGACGTCGAATGGGGTTCGGGCGAGCCGGGCGTAGCCGGTCGTCGTCGTGGTACGCAGGCTCATCGGTTTGCCTCCTCGGGGTTCTCGATCGCGTCCGCCGCCGCCTCCGCGCGGCGGGCCTCCCGCTCAAGCGACAGCGCGTCCTCGGCCGCCGCCAGGCGCTCGCGCTCGGCGCGCTGCTCGGCGGTCTCGGCCGCCTGCTCGCGTGCCTGGCGCTCGCGCTCCGCCTCGGCGCTCTCGCGCGCGGCGTCGGCCTGCGCGCGCAGCTCCGCCTCGCGGCGGTCCTGCTCGATCTGCTCCTCGCGGCGCTCGGCCTCGACCTCGGTCTCGAGCTTTGCGCGCTCGGTCTCGTTGGCCGCGCGCTCGGCCTCGAGGTCCGCCTCGGCGGACCGCTGTCGCGCCTCGGCCTCCTCGTGCCGGGCCTCGAGCTCGGCGTCGGCCTGGGCACGCTGCAGCCGGCCCTCGCGGCTCAGCTCCTCGTTCCCGGTCACCGAGCCGGCGACCTCCTTGGCCGCGCCCGCGACCCGGCCGGCGAGCCCGCCGGCTGTGCGCTCCGTGTCCGCCATGACCGGCGCCCTAGACGCGCCCGCGCGCGCCGCGCGGGGCCGGTCGGGTGAGCGTCCCGCCGCGGCTGCGGCGGATGGCGTAGACGATCGCCATCGAGAACAGCACCGACAGCAAGATGCCGCCGCCGTTGCGGTGGAACAGGACCGCGTAGAGCAGGCCGGCCGCGAACGAGCCGGCGATGCCGACGAGGATCGTCTGGAAGATGGACATGGGGTCGCGGCCCGGAAGGGCGAGGCGGGCGAGCGCGCCCACGATCAGCCCCGTGAACAGAAGCGCGAAGATGTAGAGGATCAGGCTCATTACTCGGATTTCCTTTGGGAGTGGGGGTACGGACACCCGGGAAGGGCTTCACTCGAAGTACCCCGTTCCGCGGCGGTCCATACATCATCCGGAGGGATCTCACCCTTCTGGGCCGACCGACCCGTGTGGGCTACTTGTGCGGCGCTAGTCCGCGTCGCGCTCGCGCTCCGACGCGCCGTCCGCGCGGAACCCGATCAGCTTGTGCGTGCCGTCGCAGAACGGGCGAATCTGCGAGCGTCCGCAGCGGCACAGCGCGATCGTCCCGCGGCCGGGCTCGATCTCGTTGCCGTCCTGGTCGGTGATCTTGAAGTCGCCGCGCACGATGTAGGGACCGTCGCGGTACGGGGTGATGCGAGCCGGCGGCATCAGCCGCCCCCGGACGGGGGCAGGGGCGTGAGCAGGGAGCTCGCGCCGTCGGCCCAGGCGCCGAGCGTGCGCGCCGCCACGCGCTCGTCGAGCAGCACCATCGCGCGCGCGCCGAAGAGGATGTCGGCAGCCACCTCCGGGTCGTCCGCGGCGAGCGCGCCGGCCACGTCGTGCGCCGCGAGCGCCTCGTGCACCGCGTCGGCCTCGACGTGCTCGTCGAAGAAGTCGGTGGCCTCCTCGCCGAGCCCGAGCCGCCGCAGCGCATTGCCGTAGCGCCGGTTGGGCAGCGTGGAGTCCATCTCGAGCGCCGCCAGGTGGCCGACGATCGCGCCGCGCAGCCGGCGGTGCAGGCCGAACAGCGACATCACGTTGACGGTCGCCAGCGTCGTCCCCGGGATCGTGTCGAGGTAGGCGCCGTAGGCCGGGTCGAGGCCCAGCGCCTGCATCGCGCCCGCGTAGAGGTGCGCGTGCTGGCGGTCGGCGCGCCCGCCGCCGTACTCGTCGAACTGGACCTCCACGAGCGCGACCTTCACGCGGCCGGCCAGGCGCGGGATCGCCCACGAGTGGGGGTCGGCCTCCTTGAGCTGGTACGCCGACCGGTGGACGGCGAACTCGCGGAACTGCTCGAGGCTCGCGTGCATCTCGAGGTAGCGCGACAGCGACGGACCGTCGGCGGCGTCGAGGATCGCCTGGAGCTGCGCCGGCACGTCGGCCGGCTCGTCCACGGGCGCGGCGGCACGGAGTGCCTGCTCGAAGGCCCGCTCGAGCTGGGCGCGGTATGCGATCAGCGACGGCTCCCACTCCCAGTCCGGGTCGACCCCGTCGAACGACCGGTAGTGCAGCTCGTACAGGAGGTAGAGGGCGAGCTGCAGGTCGTCGTCGCCGAGCGCGTCCGCGGGCAGTGCCGGCGGGCCGGGGAGCTGGTGCGGCTGGCGCCGCAGTCGCTCGACCAGGAGCTCGCTCATCGCCCCGCGCGCGGGCGGGAGCGGCGGCGCCACGGCTTCGGGTGCCAGCGTCCTCATGGTCGGCCCATTACCCGATCCCGGCGAGAAATCGCTCCTCCAGGTGCGCCACGACAGCCCTGGCGCCGCCGCCCGCGTGGGCCTCGCGCTGGCGCTGCGCCCCACCGCCGGCGGCGATCAGCGCGCGGGCGGCGTCCAGCTCGGGGGCGCAGCCGAGCTCGGCCGCCACGGGCGCCAGCTCGCGGAGGAGCGCCTCCAGGCGCTCGGCCGTCGGCGAGACCTCGCCGGTCTCGAGGTCCGCGAGAGTGCCGCGCACGCCGTCGCGCAGCGCCGCCCAGCGGTTCTCCTCGATCCGCCACGTCGCCGCCACCGGCAGCGGCTCGCCCGCGTCGTGGCGGCGCACCAGCCAGCCCACGAGCGCGTGCACGACCGCCGCGACGGCGGCGGCGTCGGCCACGGTCGCCTGCGTGTCGGGCACGCGCACCTCGAGCGTCCCGTGGAGGGGATGCGGGCGCAGCTCCCACCACCACACGCCCGGGTGCTGAACCGTCCCGGCGCGCTCGCCCCACTCGAGGTCGGCCGCCAGCCGCTCCCAGCTCTCGATCGGCGGCGGCACTCCCTGGCGCGGCAGCTGCTCGCCGATCTTCGGCCGGACCGTGGCGAGCCCCGTGTCCTCGCCCGCGTAGTACGGAGCGTTGGCCGCGAGCGCCAGCAGCTCGGGCAGGTACGAGCGCAGCGCGTTGTGCACCGCACGGGCGCGCTCGGCCCCCGGCACGGCCACGTGCACCTGCAGCGCGAACACCAGCTGGCGCCTGGCCACGCGGCCGTAGGTCGCGGTCGTGTGGTCGTAGCGCGGCCCGCGGTTGAGCTGGCCCTCGGTCGCCGCGAACGGGTGCACGCCCGCGCCCGCGAGCCGCACCAGGTCGCCGGCCGCGGCGTGGAGGTCGCGGCGCGCGGAGGCGAGGAACGCCGCGAGCTCCGGGACCGTGGCCGCGGGCGGGGAGACGATCTCGATCTGCGCGGCCGGCAGCTCGAGCTTGAAGCGCGGGTCGCCGGCGGTCCGCTCGAGCAGCTCGGAGGCGCGCGGCGCCAGGTCGAGCGACTCGGGGTCGAGCAGCATCAGCTCCTCCTCCACGCCGACCGTCAGCGGGGCGTCGCGGTCGAAGACGGCGCTGATCTGGGTAGAAGACCGGGTCATGGTGTCGGGAAGCGAAGCGATGAGGCTGGTCGTGGTCCCCGGAGCGTTCCGGCCGCGCAGCGACTCGTGGATGCTGACGCAATCGCTGCTCGACGCGTCGCCCGGGGACGGCGCGGAGGTGCTCGACCTCTGCACGGGCAGCGGCGTGCTTGCGATCGCCGCCGCGCGGCTCGGGGCGCGCGCCACCGCGGTCGACGTCTCGCGGCGGTCGATCGTCACCGTGCGGCTGAACGCGCTCCTCAACGGCGTGTCGCGCGCGGTGCGCGCGGTGCGCGGCGACCTCTTCGACGCCGTGCCCGGCCGCAGCTTCGACACGATCGTCTCGAACCCGCCCTACGTGCCGTCGGAGTCGGCCGAGCTGCCCTCGCGCGGCCCGTCGAGGGCGTGGGAGGGCGGCCCTGACGGGCGCGTGGTGCTCGACCGGATCATCGACGAGGCGCCGGCCCGGCTGCGCCCCGGCGGGCGGCTCCTGCTGGTGCACTCGTCGCTGTGCGGAACCGAGGCGACGCTCGAGCGGCTGGCGGCGGGCGGCCTCGAGGCACGCGTGGCCCAGCGCCGGCGCGGCCCGCTCGGCCCGCTGATGCTCGCGCGGGTGGACGACCTCGAGCGCCGCGGCGTGCTCGAGCCTGGGCAGCGCGAGGAGGAGGTCGTGGTGATCGAGGGCAGGCGGGGGCGCGTCAGCGCAGGGTGACCGGCACGCGCTCCGCGTGCTCGCCGGCCACGACCACAAGGTCGTAGCGCCCGCGGCGCAGCCGCTCGTGCGAGAGCTGAAGCACCACACGGTGGTCGTGCACGGCGCGGGCGCCCGAGATGGCGACCGGCTTGCCGTCGCGCACGAGCGACGCGTGCGCGCGGCGCGGGTGCAGGCGCTCGCCGAGCACCAGCTCGGCGCGCACGCCGTGGCGGCCCTGGCGCACCTGCGCGTGCGAGACGAGCTCGGGCGGGCGATGCTGCGGCGGCCGCTGCTCCGGGCGGCCACGCGGGGCACGCGGCGCCAGCCGGCGCGTGAGGCCGCGCGAGCGGTCGACGATCGCCTCGTAGTCCTGCGAGCGGCCGGTCGGGTCGACCGGTGAGATCATCAGCCTGAAGCTGCCGAGCGACGGGTGGCTGAGCGGCTGGATCCCGCCCTCGATGCCGGGCGGGCCGGCGAACAGCAGCGCGAAGGCGTCGTCGCGGCCCTCGCGGCCCGGGAGGTCGCCCACCTCGGCGAGCGTCAGCGTGACCGTCCGGCCCCAGCTGCCGGCGGCGAAGTCCTGCGCCGGGAGCCGCGCGTAGCCCGAGCGACGCAGGTACGCCGGATCGTCGCCAATTGCCGTGATCGCCGAGGCGACGTGGGGGTTCAGCGCCGCGAACGCGGCCGCGCCGGCGACCCCGCCGGAGGCCAGCAGACCGCGACGAGTGAGGGTGTGTTGGGTTGTGTGGGAGGAGACCACGGTCTGGGTCCCCATCGGCGCACGGCCAGTGGCGCTTGAAAAAAGGCGCGCGAGCGCGCCAGGCGGGTCCCGAGGCCACTCTACGCCGCCTGATCGGATGTGGCAAGAAATCCAGCCAGCTACCCTGCGGCGCTTGCGCCTCGCCCTCGCCAGCGGGCTGGCGGCCTCGCTCGCCGCCGCCGCCCTCGCCGCCGCGCCCGCGGGGGCCGTGTTCACGCCGCCGGAGAAGGCCGTCACGGTCGACGGCGCCACCGGTCGCTTTCTCCTCGACGGCACCTGGCGGATGCGCCGCGACAAGGACATCCACGGCGTGGCGGCCGGCTGGGCCACCCAGACCACCACCAAGGGCTGGAAGAAGGTCACTGTCCCCAACGCCTGGAATGCGCACAACTTCAGCCCGAAGAGCATGGGCGGCGGGGTCACCTGGTACCGGAAGGACTTCAAGCTCCCGCAGTCGGGCTCGAAGTACGACTGGCTCGTGCGCTTCGAGTCGATTCGCTATCGCGCGAGCGTGTGGGTGAACGGCCACGAGATCGGCGGCCACACCGGCGCCTACCTGCCGTTCGAGCTCCAGCTCCGGTCGCTGTCGCGCAAGGGCGTGAACCGGCTCGTGATTCGCGTGGACAACCGCCAGCGCGACACCGACCTCCCGCCCGGCTCGCTCACAACCGAGGGCCTGCCGAACGGCGGCTGGTGGAACTACGGCGGGCTGCTGGGCGACGTCTACCTACGGCGCGTGGACCAGATCGACATCCAGGACGTGCGCGTGCTGCCTCACCTCGACTGCGCCAGCTGCGACGCCCAGATGGAGTACCGCGCCACCGTCAAGAACTACTCGGACCACAGCGCCCCGGTCAAGCTCACCAGCAAGTTCGGCGACCAGGACGTGGACCTGGGCGAGCACACGATCGGGGCCGGGGACAGCGAGGAGATCCGCGGCACCACGACCATCGCGAGCCCGCACCTGTGGTCACCGTCGGACCCGTTCCTGTACCAGGTGTCGCTGTCGGCGTCCGGCGCCGGCGGGTCGGCCGGCTGGACGCTCGAGAGCGGCATCCGCTCGATCGCCGTGCAGAACGGGCGGCTGACGCTGAACGGGCGCGGCGTGAACTTCCGCGGCGGCTTCTTCCACGAGGACAGCCTGAAGAAGGGCGGCGCCGCCGACCACGCGCGGATGCAGCTCGTGATCGACCGGCTCAAGCAGATCGGCGGCACCGTGCTGCGCACGCACTATCCGCTCGACCCGTACTTCCACCAGCTGGCCGACCGCGAGGGCGTCTTCATCTGGTCGGAGATCCCGGTCTACCAGGTCGAGCCTGAGACGATGAAGATCCCGAGCTTCCGCAAGTCGGCGCTGCGCGAGATGCGCGAGAACATCCTCGACAACGCCAGCCACCCGTCGGTGCTCACGTGGTCGATGGCCAACGAGCTGGCCGCCGAGCCCGGGTCCGGCGAGCGCAAGTACTTCCGCGACCAGTCGAAGAACATCCGCTCGCTCGACCCGACCCGGCCGGTGTCGCTGGTGATCCTCGGCTATCCGTACGCGGGCTGCCAGCGGTCGGCGTACAAGCCCGTCGACATGCTCGGCGTGAATACGTACTTCGGGTGGTACGAGGGGCCGAACGGGTCGATCGCCGACCGCCGCCAGCTTTCGCCGTACCTCGACGCGCTGCGCAAGTGCTATCCCGACAAGGCGATAGCCAACACCGAGTTCGGGGCCGAGGCCAACCGCAAGGGGCCGGCCGAGGAGCGCGGCACCTACGCGTTCCAGAAGAACTACGTGAACTACACCCTCGGGGTCTACGCGAAGAAGCCGTGGATCAGCGGCGCGATCGGGATGCTGATGGCGTTCCGCTGCCGGCCGAACTGGGACGGCGGCAACCCGCGGCCGACGCCGCCCATCCACGAGAAGGGCGTGTTCGACTTGAACGGCGACCCCAAGCCGGCGGCGGCCGTGATGAGCGACTGGTACCACAGGACCCAGCAGTACGACCTGCCCGCGCCGTGACGCGTGCGCGCCGCTTGGGCGTGGCGGCGCTGGCCGCCGGCGCCGCGTGCGCGACCTGGGCCGCGGGTGCGAGCGGGTACGGCTTCGCGCCCGCTCGCATGGCCGCGGGCCCAAGTGGCAACGTCGTCGGCTTCGGCGGGGTGAGCCTGGCGCGCGACGGCGGCGGGGCGGTGGCGTACCTGCTGCGCGACGGCGGGCAGCCGCACGTCTACGTGTCGCGCCTGGTGCGCGGCGACCCGGTGTCGCGCGCGCGCGTGGACACGGGACAGGTCACCCCGTCGTCGGAGGTGCGGGTGGCGGCCGCCGACCGCGGTCGCGTCGTGGTCGCGTGGCTCAGCGGAGGCCAGGTGTGGGGCGCGGTGGAGCGCAGGCGCGGCGCGGGCTTCGACCCGCCGCGGTCGCTCTGCGTCTGCCCGTCGGCGTCCGACCTCTCGCTCGACGTCTCGCGCTTCGGCACGGCGTACCTGACCTTCACCACCGGGACGGCCGGCGGGCACGATGTTCGGGTGGCGACCTTCGACGACGGCGCGTGGTCGCTTCTGAGCACGCCGGTCGACATCGTCCCCGCGCGCGACGCGTTCGGCGCCCGCGTGGCGGCGTCGTCCGACGGCACGGGCGTGGCGGCCTGGACCGAGCGGGTGGGCGGCGCCACGCGCGTGTTCGAGCGAAGGCTCCTGCGTGGCCGCCTCAGCCGGGTGCCCCAGAAGGCGAGCGTCGGGGCGCTCGACGGGCGCACCGGGTTGAGCGCGGACACCCCGTCCGTCGACGTGACGGACGAGTCGAGCTTCGTGTGGGTCGCGTTCCGGCAGGGCTTCGACGCTGGCGGCGCGCCGCGCTCGCGCGTGCTCGCGCGCCGGCTGCGAGGGTCGAGGTTCGACCGCACGGCCCAGATCGACGGCCAGCGCTTCCCCGCGAAGACGGGGGCCGTGCGCGCGGCGCTCGCGGTCTCCGGGCGCGGCTACGGGATGGCGCTGACGGTGATGGGGTCGAACGCGCTCACGGCGTCGCCGCTCCGCCGGGTGCCGAACTCGACCGAGCTCGCGTTCCAGCAGCAGCTGCCGGTGGCGGGCGCGAGTGGCCTGCCCCCGCACGCGGCCGTGAGCATCGCGGAGAGCACCCACGCGCTCGCCGTGTGGGAGCGGCGCGTGCACGGCGCGCCCGGCGTGGTGGCGCGCTACTTCGACGGCGAGGCGTTCGGCGACTCGCGCACGTTGTCGCACCGCGGCGCGGGCCCGTCGGCCGGCGCGTTCGGAATCGACGCCGAGGGTGACGACGCCGACGACCACGTGGTGGCGTTCCTGCAGGGCCCGCCCGGCGCGCGCAGGGTGCAGGTGGTGGCGTTCGCGGGCCAGCTCGACGTCGGCCCGATCTTCGGGCACCGCAAGTGGCGGCGCACCAGTCGTCCGCTGGTGCGCTGGCAGAAGACGCCGACGCCGGTGCCCTGGGGCCCCGTCCGCTACCGGCTCGAGATCGAGGGGCGGCGGATCGGCACCACGCGCAAGACGCACCTGCAGGTGAAGCATCCGCTCGCCGACGGCGCACACGACGCGTGGGTGGTGGCGATCGACGCGCGCGGGAGCGAGACGCGCAGCCGAACCTACGTCGTCGGCACCGACACCGCACGCCCGCACGGGCGGGTCAAGCACGTGAAGGACGGCTGGAAGGTGTGGGCCTCCGACGCGACGGCCGGGGTCCGCGAGGCGCGCCTGGACTTCGGCCGCGACGGCTCGGTCGAGGTGCCGATCGACCACTACCGCGTGGATGGCGTGGTGGTTCATGCGCACAAGGGGGCGCCACGGCCGACGCTGCGCCTGCGCGACTGGGCGGGCTGGACCCGCGATGTGCGCTGACGTCTCGCGCCGCGTGGCCGCTTAAGCTGCGGCACGCGCTCGATTTCGGGAAAGCTCCTCGCACCGGCGGTCGTCGCGCTTTTCGTGGCGGTGCCCGCGAGCGCTGACGGCTCGCCGCGCGCGATCCTGCCGTCGACCGCGCAGCTGCTCGACCACGAGGTCGGCCTGGCCGCCGACGGCGAGGCGACGGTGGTGTGGGAGCGCGGTACGCCCCCGCCGAGCCAGATCATCCCCGCGGCGCGCGAGGTACGGATCCAGGCCGCCACGGTCACGCCGGGGTCGGGGGTCGGCCGCCTGCAGCTGCTCGCGCGGGTTCGCAGCGCGAACGGCACCTCGCTCGAGCTCGGCGTGAGCCCGGGCGGCCGGGCGCTGGCGATGTGGACCGGCGACGACGGGCGGATCCGCTACGCCACGCGGTCGAGCGGGACGCGGTTCGGCCCCGCGCGGCGCTTCGGACACCGCGGGTACGTCTACCGCGTCGTGCCGGCGCGGAACGGCGAGTTCCACGTCGTCTGGTCCAGCGGCGACACCCTCCACGTGGTGACCGGCTCTCCGCGGGCCGGCTTCGGCGACCCGGCCAAGCTCTCGGCCCGCGGCTCGAGCTGGGACGACTTCGAGTTCAACCCCGGCGGGACGATGATGGTGATCACCGAGCTCGACCGGGTGGGCGTGCGGATCTGGCTCCGCTCGCCCGGCGGCCGGTTCCGGCGCGCCGGGCAGATCGTGGGCGGCAGCAGCGGAGAGGCTGCCGTGCTGCGGCCCGACGGGTCGATCGTCGCGCTCTCGAGCGGATGCGGGCCCGACGACGAGACGGGCATCTGCGAGCAGATTCGTCCTCCGGGCGGAGAGTTCAGCCGCGCGAGGGTCATCGCAAAGAACGGGGCGTTCGCGCAGCCCGCCGTCGACGCGCGCGGCCGGATGACCGCCCTCTGGGACCTCGCCGAGCAGAACGGCGGCGTGGGCGGGGTCGCGCTGGCCACGGCCCAGCCGGGACACGGCTTCGGGCGCGCAACGCGCGTGGTGGGCCACGGCGGCTCGAACGGCGGGCTGGCGGTAGGGCCCGGGGGCCGGCGGCTCATGACCTGGTACAAGAACGCGAAGGGCGGCCGCCACTTCCGTCTCCACGCCGCGAGCTGGTCGGCGCGCTCGAGCCCCGGCAGCGGTCGCACGCTCGACAGTCATGACACGGACGACGAGAAGCTCGCCGTGGCCCACGGCCGCGCGCTGGTGGTGTGGACCCGCCAGGCGCGAAACAGCCGCGCCGGCAGAGGCCTCTTCTACTCGTTCGTAACGCCCGGCGACTGATCCGAACCAAAGGCTGGTGCGGAAAGCCGTACCAGCGGACGCAGGGTCCCCGTATGGGAGGCGGGGCCCGAAAGCGCGAACCTCTCCACATGACGGCACAGGCAGTCACTCACGACCAGCTCTTCGACGCGGGTGCGGGCTCCCTCCGCGACTCGATCGACCTGAAGAAGGCTGGGCTCGTGGGGCTCCTGGCGGCCGCCGTGATCGCAGCGCTCGTCACGGCGCTGCCGGGCGCCTACGGCGCCGTCTCCGAGGGCGTCGCCAAGCTCCCCCATGCTGACGTCCGCTGGCTGCTCGTGGCCCTCGGCCTCGAGGCGCTCTCGTTCCTAGGCCACATCGTGCTGTTCCGCGCCGTGTTCCTCGACCGCAGCTCGCGGATCGACTACGGCGCGAGCTACGACGTGACGATGGCCGGCCACGCCGCCACCCGGCTGCTCGGCGCCGCCGGCGCCGGCGGCATCGCGCTCACGGTCTGGGCGCTCAACCGGTCGGGCATGTCGACGCGGACCGTCGCCACGCGGATGCTCGGTTTCATGGTCCTGCTGTACAGCTTCTACGCGCTCGCGGTGGCGACCGTCGGAATCGGCGTCTGGAGCGGCGTGCTGCCCGGCGGCGGCTCGGTGGCGCTCACACTCGTGCCCGGCGTCGTCGCGCTCGTGCTCGTGGGCGGAGCGATCGGCGCCGCCACGCTGGCGCGGCGGCGCTTCGCCGTAGTGGTGGCGGATGAGAGCGCGACCGGCTGGCGCGCACGGATCGCCCGGGCGAGCGTGGGCATCGGCGACGGCGTGCGCGAGGCGGGCGCGGTGGTGCGCCGCCGCGACCCGCGCCTGATCGGCGGCCTGATGTGGTGGGCGTTCGACATCGCCGTGCTGTGGGCGTCGTTCCGCGCGTTCGGCCAGGCCCCGCCGGTTGCGGTGCTGGTGCTCGCGTACTTCCTCGGGCTGGTCGGCAACGCACTGCCGTTCCTGGGCAGCGTCGGCGGAGTCGACGGCGGGATGATCGCCGCGCTGGTCGCCTTCGGCGCGAACCCCGCGGCCTCGCTCGTCGCGGTGATCGTCTACCGGCTCTTCTCCTGCTGGATTCCGACCATCCCGGGCGCCGTCGCGTTCGCCCGCCTTCGCCGTCGCGTGGCCGCCTGGCAGCGCGAGGACAGCGGCGAGGCGCCGGCGCCCGTGCCGGACGAGCTGGCCGCCGCCCGCGAGCGGCGCACCGCGGCGCCGGCCTTCGCGGCCGAGCCGGTCGCCGCCTGAGCCTGCCGGTACCCTCGCGAGCCGTGCGATCGAGGCTCGTCCCACTCGCCTGCGCATGCGCCGCCGCGGCGGCGGTCGCGGGCTGCGCCGGCAGCCACACCACCGACCTGGAGCGGGCGAACGCGCGCAAGGTCGTGGACGTGGTCGAGGGCAACATGATGGCCTCGGAGCGCGGCGATGCCAGCGCTTACTGTGCGGCGTTCACCGAGCGCTACCTCGAGGAGCGCTTCAAGGGCGGCGTGGCCTCGTGCCGGCGGCGCTTCAAGGGCGCGCCGGACAGCCTCCTGAACAACACCGGCGTCCGGTTCCTGGGCGCGACGACCGTGAACGGCTCGGACAGCGAGGCGTCGGTCCACTACAAGGTCGGCAAGACGCGCGGCCTCAACTACATCATGAGGCTCACGACGCCCCCGGGCGGCGGGCGCCCGCGGTGGTTGATCGACGGCCGCGTGTCGCCGGTCGGCGAGGAGTAGCGGAGCTCGGTTCGGACCGCGCTTCGGCGCGGGCCGTAACAGCGGCTTTTGAGGGGTGGGCTCGGGCGGGGTGGGCGGTTTCGATCATCAAATAGATGCTCTAAACCGCCCAGGCTGACTCAGGGGCTGCCGGACCCACCTCAAAAGCCGCAGTTTTGCGATCGCGCCACCGCGCGGACCGCGGCAGACCGGCGGCGCGCTACCCCGGCCGCGCCGCCGCAGCGGCGTCGCGCGGCGGCGACGCGCCGACCGCGCGGTAGGCGGCGTCGCGGAGCGGCTTCTCGCGCGGGTCGTCGCGCAGGTGGAAGCCCAGGCGGTTGGGCGTGTACGCGAAGCCGAGCTCGGTGTCCGGGTCGGCAAAGCCGAACGAACCGCCGGCACCCGTGTGGCCGAACGCCCGGTCGGTCGAGCCGAACGGGAAGAGCGGCGAGGGCTTGAGGAAGCCGAGCGAGAACGCCGACTCCACGCGCAGCACGAGGTCGACGGCGCCGCCGGGCGGCTGCACGGCGGGCGCGGCCAGCTCGGCGAGCGTGCCCTCGTCGAACCCGAGCTCGCTGCCGCCGGCCGCGAGAGCGCCGTACACGCGCGCGATCGCACGCGCCTGGCCCACGCCGGTTGCGGCCGGCATCTCCACGGCGCGCCACTGGGGCGCGTCGAGGTCGGACGCCCCGCGCAGCCGCGGGTTGCCGAAGGCGCGGAACGTGAGCGAGCTGCGGCGGGTGAAGCCGAGGATCATCGGCGCCGGCATCGGCCCGATGTGGAGCAGCACCTCGGCGCGCCGGTAGCCCTTGATCTCCGCGATCCGCTCGTCCGGCACGTCCGCCGGGACGCCGAAGTAGAACTCGATGCCCAGCGGGCCGGCGATCTCGTCGGCGAAGAAGCGGCCGATCGTGCGCCGCTCGGGGTCCACGCGCCGGATCAGCTCGCTCTCGTAGAAGCCGAGGCTGAGGGCGTGGTAGCCGTGGCGGCGGCCGGGCGTCCAGTTCGGTCGCTGCGGCGCGATGGCGGCGGCGACCGCGTCGGGGTCGGCCAGCATCCGCGGAGTGAGCGGCACGTCGACGGCCGCCACGCCCGCCTCGTGCGCCAAGAGCTGGCGGACCGTGACCTCGTCCTTTCCGTTCTCCGCGAACTCCGGCCAGTACGCGGCCACGCGCTCGTCGTAGTCGAGCAGGCCGCGGGAGCGGGCCAGCGCCACCGCCACCGCGCTGAGTCCCTTCGACGTGGAGAAGACGACCACGAGCGTGTCCTCGAGCCACGAGCGCGTGCGGTGGCGGTCGCGGTGGCCGCCCCAGAGGTCGACCACCTTCTCGCCGCGGTGGTAGACCGCGCAGGCCGCGCCCAGCTCCTTGCGCTCGCCGAAGTTGCGTCGGAACTCGTCGGCCACGGCCTCGAA
>JBJMLK010000141.1:0-58684 GCA_045805345.1 Thermoleophilaceae bacterium
ACGAGGCCTGCGCGATCGACTGAGCGAGGCCCCAGTTCACATACCGTCGGTATGCCTCACACCGGCGCGGCCTATCATCGACCCGTGCCAGAGACCACCCAGGTGAAGAGCCTGAAGGCCGAGCACGCCGAGGCCACGCGGTCGGCCCTCATCGGATCGGCGCGCACGCTCTTCGCCGAGCGCGCCTACGCCGCGGTGAGCATCGAGGAGATCGTCCGCTCGGCCCGTGTCACGCGCGGCGCGCTGTACCACCACTTCGAGGACAAGGCCGACCTGTTCCGCGCGGTTTTCGAGAGCGTTCAGCAGGACCTGGCGCGGCGGCTGCTGGAGGCGGCGTCGTCGCAGCCCGACGAGTCGAAGCACCTCGAGATCGGCTGCCACGCCTTCCTCGACGCCTGCGCCGAGCCGGACGTCCAGCGCATCGTGCTCCTCGACGGGCCGGCCGTGATGGGCTGGGAGGCCTGGCACGAGAGCGACGTGAACTTCGGGCTCGGACTGCTGCGCCGCTCGATCCAGGCGGGGATCGCGGGCGGCGCCGTGGAGCGCCAGCCCGTCGGCCCACTGTCGCACCTCCTGCTCGGCGCGCTGAACGGATGCGGTCTGGAGATCGCCCGCTCGAGCGACCCCGCGCGGGCCAAGCGCGAGATGCGCAAGGCGGTGGACCGGCTGCTGGCCGGCTTGCGCCCGCGCTGATGGCGGCGCCGAGCGACGCCCCCACGGTCGACTCGCTCGCGGTGGCCGACGACGCGGACGCGTGGCGCGCGGTCGGCTTCGACGTGGACGACGACGGCACATGCCGCGTCGGGACGGTCACGGTGCGCATCGCGCCGCCCGACGGCCGCCCCGGCATCCGCGGCTGGTCGGTGCGCGGGCTGGCGACGGCCGAGGTCGACGGCCTGCCGACCGAGCTGTCCGGCGCGCCCGCCGCCGAGCCCGCTCCGCGACACCCGAACGGCGTGGCCACGATCGACCACCTCGTGGCCTTCACGCCCGATCGCGCACGCACCGCGGCGGCGCTCGAACGAGCCGGGCTGCGCCTGCGGCGCATGCGCGACGAGCCGACGCCCGCCGGCGGCGGCTTCCAGGCGTTCTTCCGGCTCGGCGAGGTGATCCTCGAGGTGATCGAGATCGCCCCCGACGCCCCGCGCGCCCCCGAGCCCGACGCCCCCGCGCGGTTCTGGGGTCTCGCGTTCGGCGTGGACTCGCTCGAGCGCGCCACCGAGCTGCTCGGCGAAGGCCTGAGCGAGCCGCGCGACGCCGTCCAGCCCGGCCGGCGGATCGCCACGCTGCGGCGGTCGGCCGGCGTGGGCATCCCGATGGCGTTCATGACCCCGGGCCCGGGCGCGACGTGAGCCCCCGGCCGCGGCTGGTGCTCTGGGACGTGGACGGCACGCTCGTTGACGCTGCGCGGCTCGGCCGCGACGCGTTCTTCGAGGCGTTCGAGGCCGTCACCGGCCACCCGCCGACCGGCATGGTCCCGTTCGCCGGCCGCACCGACCTGGAGATCGCCCACGACATGCTCGCCGCCTCGGGCGTCGACTCCGGCGAGGACCTGCTGGACCGGTTCGAGGAGGCGCTCGTCGAGGCGATGGCCGCTCGGATGGAGCAGCTCGAGGCGCGCGGCCGCGCGCTGCCGGGCGCCGAGGCGGTGCTCGCTCGGCTTCAGCACGAGGAGGGGGTGGTGCAGTCGCTCCTGACGGGCAACGTGGAGCGCAACGCGCTGCTCAAGCTCGCGGCGTTCGGGCTCGCGCCGTACGTGGACTTCGCCGCGGGGGCGTACGGCTCCGACCACCGCGTGCGCGGCGAGCTCGTGGCGATCGCTCGCGAGCGCGCCTCGCGCCGGCACGGGATCGAGCTCGCGGCCGACGACGTGGTGCTGGTGGGCGACACGCCGCTCGACGTGGCCGCCGCGCGCGAGGGCGGTGCACGCGCAGTCGGCGTGGCGACCGGTCCCTACGACGAGCCCGCGCTGGCCGCGGCGGGCGCCGACGCGGTGCTGGCCGACCTGCGCGACACTGAGGCCGTGGTGCGCGAGGTGCTGGCGTGAACAGGGAGCGCAAGCGGCGGGCGAGCACGTGGCTGACGACCCGCGTGGTGAACCCGATGGTGCGCCGGCTGCTGGAGCACGGGCTGGCGCCGAGGAGCGTGGCGCTGCTCGAGACGACGGGCCGCAGGAGCGGCCAGCCGCGCCGCACGCCCGTCGGCAACGGCCTGCGTGGCAAGGAGTTCTGGATCGTGACCGAGCACGGGCGCCGCGCCGCCTACGTGAGGAACATCGAGGCGGACCCGCGCGTGCGCGTGAAGGTCGGCCGGCGCTGGCACGCCGGGAGTGCCCATGTGCTCGAGGACGACGACCCGTACGAGCGGATGCGCAAGCTGGGCCGGCCCGCCAACGACACGCTCGTGCGACTGGTCGGCACCGAGCACCTGGTCATCCGGGTCGACCTGGACTAGATCGCCGTCTGCGGCGGCGCCTCGCCCACGCGCCAGCCGCGGTGCATCATCGCCGTCGTGAACGGGAGCGCCGGCGGGCCGTCGGCCGCCAGGGCGATCACGCCGCCGCTCCCGCCGTGGGCGCCCACGCGCTCGCGCAGCACCCGCTCGGCGGCCTCGGCGAGCGGCACGCCGTCGCTGGCCAGTCGCGCGATCTCGTACGCGGCCACCGCGCGGATGACGGCCTCGCCGTCGCCGGTGGCCGACACGGCGCAGCGCTCGTCCGCGTAGGTCCCGGCGCCGAGCAGCGGCGAGTCGCCCACGCGCCCGGGAAGCTGGCCGCGCACACCGCCGGTCGACGTCGCCGCAGCGAGCGTCCCATCCGCGCCGCGCGCCACCGCTCCCACGGTCCCGCCGCCCGCGGTCTCCGGGGCCGCCGCGCGCGCCAGCCGGTCGCGCTCGCGCGTGACCACGAACCAGTCGGGCTTCATCGTCTCGAGGTCCCACTCCACCGCCAGCGCCTCGGCCCCGCGGCCGGCGATCAGAACGTGCGGCGTGCGCTCCATCACGCCGCGCGCCAGCCGCACCGCGTTGCGCACGCGGGTGACGCACGCCACGGCCCCCGCGCCGGCCGCGCTCGCGATCGCGGCGTCCATCTCCACGCGCCCGTCGGCCGTGAGCACTGAGCCTCGCCCGGCGTTGAAGAGCGGCGCGTCCTCGAGCAGCTCGACGGCGGCCTGGACCGCGTCGAGCGGGCCGCCGGCGCCGAGCGCCCGCCAGCCCGCGTCGAGTGCGGCGCCCAGCGCGTCGCGATACGGAGCCTCGTCCCGCGGCGCTCGCGGCCCGGCGCCGCCGTGCACCGCTAGCGCGGGCTCGGCCACCGCCCGGCTACGACTCGGTCTCGCCGTTGGACGAGCCGGCGGACGCGACGGCGGCCAGCATCTCGTCGGCGAGCCGCGCGCCGTCGCCCGGGTCCTGCGGCGTGGCGGTGATCCGCACCACCATCTCGTCGCCGACCATCTCCTGCACCTCCACGTCGGGGCGGCGGCGCGTGGGCACGTCGATCTTGTCCTCGAGCAGCTCCTGCACGGCGCTCGGCCGCACGTCGAGTGGGAAGCGCGCGCGCAGGTTCACCGCGTTCGGCTCGCGGATCGGGATGATCGCCACCTGGAGCACGATGCTGTTCGGCACGAGGATCGTGTCGGCGCCCGACACGAGCGACGTGTAGAGCAGCCCGAGCGAGCTGACGATCCCCTCGATGTCGCCGACCGGCCCGCCCTGCAGCCGGATCCGGTCGCCGACGCGGAACGGCCGGGCGCTGATCAGGACGGTGCCGGCGATCAGGTTGCCGAGCGTCTGCTGCGCCGCCAGACCGAAGACCACCGCGGTCACCGCGCCGCCGATCGCCAGCGTGCGCGCCTCGATCCCGGCGATCCGCAGCGCCACCAGCAGCGCGAGCGTGATCGCCGACAGCCGGATCAGGAAGCCGACGGTGCCCGCCGTGCCCGGGTCGAGGCGGCGGAACAGGGACGGCCCGAGCGCGCGCCCCGCCGAGCGGGCGAACACCCAGCCCAGCACCACGAGCACCACCACGGTGATGACCTTCACGAGGTCGCCGGCCGCGCCGGGGAAGAGGTCCTTGCGATGGTTGTAGGCGATCACCGCGCCCACGATGAGCGGCAGGTAGACGATCGCCTGGAGGCGCGCGCGGCTCGCCTCGCGGCGCTCAATCTCGCGCTCCAGCCCGGCTTCGCGCCAGGC
Source organism: Thermoleophilaceae bacterium (assembly GCA_045805345.1). Taxonomy (GTDB): domain Bacteria; phylum Actinomycetota; class Thermoleophilia; order Solirubrobacterales; family Thermoleophilaceae; genus AC-37. The sequence continues at coordinate 4,195 of JBJMLK010000141.1, forward strand.
GTGCGTGCGCGTCTCGAACAGCTCGCTCGGATTGAGGTCCCGTCGCCCTCGCAGTCGCATGGCGAACACACATATCAGCACCCCGCTCCGGGTAACCGTGACAGAGGCAACGCAAGGGTCACGCAAGGGAGGCACAACCGCATGGCAGACACGATTCGCGACCTCATGTCCGAGAGCCCCGCGAAGGTCGAGCCGTCCGACAGCGTCGAGGACGCGGCGAAGAAGATGCGCGAGAACGACGTCGGCGCGCTGCTCGTCGTGGAGGACGAGGAGCTGAAGGGCATCGTCACCGACCGCGACATCGTCATCAAGGCCGTGGCCGAGGGCGACAAGCCGGGCAAGGCGAAGGTCGAGGACGTCTGCACCGCGGACACGACCTCGATCGAGCCCGACGCCAGCGTCGACGACGCGATCAAGAAGATGCGCGAGGCCGACGTCCGGCGGCTGCCGGTGGTCGAGGACGGCAAGCCGGTCGGGATCGTCTCGCTGGGCGACCTCGCCATCGAGCGCGACGAGAACTCCGCGCTCGCTGACATCAGCGCGGCGTCGCCGAACAACTAGGCCGTGCCCTAGAGGTCGTCTAGCCTCCACTCGCGATGTGGAGGCGGATCGTGATAGGCGCGCTGGCGCTCGTCCTCCTGGGGGCGGCGCCGGCGTCCGCGCGTGAGCTGTCGTTCCTGCGGGTGGGCAGGCCGATGCCGGGCACCGAGGTGCCGCGGATCGTCGACTCCTACGGCCGCACGGTCCTGCTCAAGGGCGTGAACGTGGACGGCATCGTCGACTACTGGGATGCCGACGAGAAGAACCCGCCGCCGCCCCAGAAGCTGAGGCCGCCGTACCCGAGCGACCCGGCGCGCTACGCCGGCGGCCGCTGCCCGGCGGACAACACGCGGGTGGAGGGCGTCGTGGCGTGCGAGTTCGACTTCGCTCAGATGCGCGGGCTCGGCTACGACGTGGTGCGCCTCAACCTCTCTTGGAGCCTGCTCGAGCCGCAGCCGGGCAAGATCGACCGCCGCTACGTCGATCGCATCGCACAGGTGGTGCGCTGGGCGAAGAAGCGCGGTCTGTACGTGGTGCTCGACATGCACCAGGACGCGTGGAGCAAGTACGTCTACACGCGCGGCGAGCCGTGCACCGGCGACCTCCAGCCGATCCGCGGCTTCGACGGCGCGCCGCTCTGGGCGAGCAGGTACACGTCACCGGCCTGCGCGGCGCACGGCGTGCGCGAGCTCGACCCGGCCGTGGCCGAGCAGTTCCAGAAGTTCTGGGCCAACGCCGGCGGGCTGCAGGACCACTACACGAACGTGCTCGTGGCGCTCGCCAAGCGCTTCAGCAGCGAGCCGGCGGTGGCCGGCTACGAGCTTATGAACGAGCCGCAGCCCGGCGTCAACGCGGCGCCGGGCGAGTCGGACGCCACCGAGCTGTTCCCGTACTGGGGCCGCGCGGTGGACAGCGTGGTGGCGCGCGTGAAGGGCTTCCGGCAGCTGTTCTTCGTCGAGCCGAACGTCGAGCGCAACGTGACCGACACGCGCGAGGCGCCGCCGGCGCCGTGGTCCGCCTACAGCTCGTACAAGCACGTCGTCTACGCGCCGCACGTGTACACGGGCGTGTTCACGGCCGACCAGGAGGTGGCGTCGCAGCGCTTCCAGCCGATGGTGCAGGGCTACCAGGCGGTGCAGGACGACGCGCGCGCGCTCGGGCTTCCGCTGTGGATAGGCGAGTTCGGCAACAACCCGAGCGACGACGACACGCTGCTGGCCGAGCACTACGCGCTCCAGGACTACTACCTACTCGGCGGCGCGCTGTGGCTCTGGAAGGAGAACGCGAACGACACCAACCCCAACTTCTTCTGGGGGGTGTATGGGCCGCCGTTCGGCCGCGGCGTCCCGCAGGCCAAGCGCGTGCTGCTCACCGCGCGCGCCACCCCGATCGCGACGGCCGGCAACCTCCAGACCGTGAGCTACGCCCCGCGCAAGCGGCGCTTCGACATCCAGGCGCTCACCGGCGCGCGCGTTCGCTGCGGCGACCGCAAGCACGCCACGCTGGTGTTCGTGCCGCGCCACGTGAAGGTCAAGGTCCAGCACGCGCGGATGCAGAGCTTCAAGCGGGCCGGCGGCCACGACGTGTACGTGTACCCGGACGGTGGGCACGGGGGTCACTACCGCATCGCGTCGAATCACGGTAGAAAGCGCACATGCCCAAAGAAATAGTCCCCGGCGTCCTGCACTGGACCGCCGAGCACCCCAACATCAAGACGGAGGTGAGCTCGTACTTCGTCACGAGCTCGGCCACGCTGATCGACCCGCTGAACCCGGGCGGCGAGGACCTCGAGCCCGAGCGCATCGTGATGACCACGCGCCACCACCTGCGCTCGTGTGCCGACTACGACTGCCCGATCCTCTGCCACAGCTCCGGCCTCCACGAGTTCGCGGACGGGCCCGACGTGCAGGGGTTCGAGTGGGGCGACGAGCTGGCGCCCGGCGTGACGGCGGTCGAGGTCGACGCGATCTCGCCCGACGAGACCGGCCTGCTGATCGACGCGGGCGACGGATGCCTCGTGATCGGTGATGCGCTGATGCACTACGAGGAGCCGATCCATTTCGTGCCCGACCAGTACCTGGTGGACGAGGGCGACGACCCCGAGCCCGTGAAGGTTGCGATCAAGGAGGCGTTCGGGAAGCTGCTCGACCTCCCGTTCGACAACCTGCTGTTCGCGCACGGGACGCCCCTGGTGGGCGGCGGCAAGGAGGCCCTGCGACGTTTCGTCGAGGGCTAGCCGTACTCGCCGCGCTCGCGGCGCTGCCGCCCGTGCCGGCGCACTGGCCGGGGCACGTGGGCCTCGGGCTCACCGACTCGCCCGGCGGCGCGAAGGCGCTGCACAGGAGCATCCCGCAGCTCGACTTCCGCTACCAGTACCTGGCCGGCGGCGTGAACACCGGCGAGGGCTGGCGGACGTGGAACGAGAACGGCACGTTCGTGGACCGCTACATCGGCGAGACAGAGAAGAACCTGATGACGCCGGTCTTCAGCTACTACATGATCCGCCAGTCGCTGCCGGGTCGCGATGACGGCGACGAGCCCCATGCGGTGCTCTCGAACCTGCGCAACGCGGCGACGATGAAGGCCTGGCTCGGCGACCTGCGAGCCTTCCTCGTGCACGCCGGGCGGTTTCCGAAGCGCACTGTGGTGCTCCAGGTGGAGCCGGACATGTGGGGCTACGGCGAGCACGCCGCAGGGCACGACGACGCCGCCACCGTGCCGGTGGCGCGCGTGGGCAATCTGGCCGCGCTCGCTCGCCGGGTGGTGGCGATGCGCGGCAAGCTCGCGCCAACGTGCTGCTGGCCTACCACGCCAGCGAATGGGGCACGGGGGTGGACCTCTCCCTGAACGACCCGTCGCCCGCGGCGTCGGCCGCGCTGGGTAGGAAGGCAGGGCGGTTCTACCGCTCGCTGGGGGCGCGGTTCGACGTCACGTTCACCGACTGGTCCGACCGCGATGCCGCCTTCAAGCGCGCGATCTACGGCGCGGGGCCGGAGGCGTGGTGGACGGGCGCCGACCGCACCCGCGTGGTGCGCTTCACGCGCGCGTACTCGCTGAAGGCGCGCCAGCGCGTGGTGGTCTGGCAGCTGCCGCTGGGCAACACGATCATGCGAGCGATGAACAACAGCTGGGGGCACTACCAGGACAACCACGTGCAGTGGCTGCTGGGCCGCGACGGCCGCAAGCACCTGCGCGCGCTGCGCGATGCGGGCGCGATCGGCTTCCTGTTCGGCGGCGGCGCCGACGGCACCACGTGCGCCTGCGACGCCAGCGGCGACGGCGTAACCAACCCGGCGCCGATCAACGGCAACTCGCGGAGGTCCTACAGCGCCGACGACGACGGCGGGTACTGGCGGCACCAGGCGCGAGCGTATTACCGCGCGGGCGGTGTGGGCCTCCGCTAGCGCGGGCGCTCTCCGCGAGCGTGGCCGGCGCCGCCACCGCAAACAGCGGCTTTTAGGGGTGGGACCCGGCGCGGGTCGGTGGTCCCGGGGCCGGGTGGCACGTATTCCGTCAGCATGGCTGACGCTTTGCGTGCCACCCCTGCCGAGCACTGGGGTGGGTCGCCGAAGAGCCGACCGCGCGCCGCCGTAAATTGCGGGCTTCGGTGGAGCGGAGCGCCGGGGTGGCCCGGGGCGCCGGGGCGTGGGCGCCAGCCGGGGTGCGGGGCTCAGGCGTCGATCGGCGACATGTCGGCGTAGCGGTCGCCGGCCGCCACGCCCGGGGGCGCGATCTCGTCGAGCCGGCGCAGGTCCTCGTCGGACAGCTGCACGTCGGCCGCCGCCGCGTTCTCCTCGAGGTACTTCACGCGCTTGGTGCCCGGGATCGGGACCACGTCGTCGCCCTGGTGCATCACCCAGGCGATCGCGAGCTGGCCCGCGGTGCAGCCCTTCTCGGCCGCCATCGCCTCGAGCCGGTCGACGATCTCGAGGTTGCGCTCCAGGTTCTCGCCCTGGAAGCGCGGGCCGCGCAGGCGCCGGAAGTCGTTCTCCTCGAACTGGTCCGCGGAGCGGTAGCGGCCCGACAGGAAGCCGCGGCCCAGCGGGCTGTACGGCACGAACCCGATGCCCAGCTCGCGCACCGTCGGCAGGATCTCTTCCTCCACGTCGCGGGTCCACAGCGAGTACTCGGTCTGGAGCGCGCTGATCGGGTGCACAGCGTTCGCCCGGCGGATCGTGTCCGGCGCCGCCTCGGACAGGCCCAGGTGGAGCACCTTGCCCTGCTCGACCAGCTCGCCCATGGCCCCGACGGTCTCCTCGATCGGCACCTTCTTGTCCACGCGGTGCTGGTAGTAGAGGTCGATGTGGTCGACGCCGAGGCGCTGGAGCGAGCCCTCGCACGCCGAGCGCACGTAGTCGGGATGACCGTTGATCCCCTTGAAGCTGCCGTCCTCGCCGCGCTCGTTGCCGAACTTCGTGGCGATCACGAACTCGTCGCGCCGGCCGTCGGTCGCGCGCGCCACCAGTCGCTCGTTGGTGAACGGCCCGTACATGTCCGCCGTGTCGAGGAAGTCGATGCCCAGCTCGCGGGCCCGGTGGATCGTCGCGATCGCCTCGTCCTCGTCGGCCGCGCCGTAGAACTCGGACATGCCCATGCAGCCGAGCCCCATGGCGGACACGTCGAGGTCGCGCAGCTTGCGGCGGTTCATCGCCGGCGACGATAGCCGACCCGGTCAGTCGCCATCGTGCCGGTACGCGACGATCGCGAGCCGGTTGCCGCCGGGCGCCCAGGCGAGGTACCTGAGCTCCACGAACGGTGGCGCGCTGAACCGTGCCGCCACGCGGCGGTCGCTGCCGTCGGGACGGCTCGTGACTACGCGGCTCGGGCCGCCGGACTCGCGCGACGACGCCATCCAGCGGCCGTCCGGCGACCACGCGAACGCATAGATGCCGACCTTCGCGCCGAGGCGCCGGACCTTGCCGTGCGTCGACACGACCACCGGATGGCCGTGCAGGTTGCGGTACTGGACCACCCATACCCCTCGGTGGCCCGGCGCCCAGCCGAAGCGGTAGACGTTGAGGCGGTCGCCGAGCAGCCGCTCCATCGATCCGTCCGTGCGGGCTATCCAGAGCGGCGGCCCGTACGGGAACCACCGGGCCGGGCGTCGCGTGAACACCACCCAGCGCCCGTCGGGCGAGACCCCGCCGAACTCCTCGACGTTCGCCGCTATCCGCCGGCGGGCGCCGCCGGCGCTCGGGATCGCGTACAGGTCGCGCGGCTTCAGTGCGGCGTCCGGCTCGGGCTCGCGACCGTGCAGGTAATAGATCGTCCGCCCGTCGGGAGACCACTCCACGCGGCCGCCCGCGCGGTGCGCGATGTCGCGCCCGTGGCCGCCGTCCGGCGAGGCCACCGTGAGGTGCCCGTTGCGTCCCCCGAAGTAGCGCGCGAGCGCGAGACGCCGCCCGTCCGGCGACCAGGCGACGTTCGAGCTGCCGAGCGGCCCGCCGTCGAGGCGCTCGATCACGCGCCCGCCGCTCGCGGCGATGATCTCGATGTCGCCGTCGTTGAAGATCGCGAGGCTGTGCCCGCCCGGTGCCCAGGTGGGGCTGCCGTGCGAGTGGTGCCCGTGCGTCAGCCGGTGCACCTTGCCATGGCGGTCGGCCACGAAGATCTGCGGGTAGTACCCGACGCGCTGCGGCTCCGGCTCGCGCGCGAACGCATACGCCGCGCCCAGGAAGGCGACGGCCGCGATCGTGACGGCGCCCGCTCTCATCGGAGCTCGCGCCGCTCGTCCATCACCACCCTGCCGCCGACCTCCACGAAGCCGTCGTCGCCGGGCCGTACGTGCAGTACCGAGCCCCGCCCCTGGCGGATCGTGAGCGGTCGCCCGAGCAGCGCGCCGAGCCGCACCGCGGCGGCGCCGGTGGCCTCGTCCTCCTCGATCCCCCACGACAAAGGGAACACGCGCGAGCGCACGAGGGCGCGCTCCTCGTCCTCGAAGGCCCACGCGGCCGGGTCATGGACGCCGGCAGGCGGCGCGGTGAGCGCTTCCACCTCGGCAGCGGAGCCGAGTTGCACAAGCCCGAACTCCGGCGCCCACTCGGGCCGCGCCGCGACCCAGGTCAGGTCTCCCGAGCGCCGCACGCGCACCTCGCCAGCCGGCACGCGCAGCACGTCCACGCCGAGCAGCCAAGCCGTCCCGACGGTCGGATGCCCCGCGAACGGGATCTCGGCGGCGGGCGTGAAGATGCGGATCTCGCCGCGCTCGGCGTCGTCCACGAAAACGGTCTCGCTGTAGCCGAGCTCGGCGGCCAGCCGCTGGCGCTCGCCCGGCGGAACCGCCGGTCCGTCGCGAACCACCCCGAGCGGATTGCCGAACCGTCCCTCGTCGTCGGCGAAGACGCGTAGGACGTGCAGGTCCACCGCGCCAGCATAGGCTCGCAGCGGGGGTTACGATCCAGCCGTGGGGGAGCCTTCGAAGGCCGTGCTGATCACCGGCTGCTCGTCGGGAATCGGTCGCGCGATCGCGGAGCGGCTCGTGGCCGGCGGGCACCGCGTCTATGCCAGCGCGCGCCGCCCGGAGTCGATCGCCGACCTGGCGGAGAAGGGCTGCCAGACGCTCGAGCTCGACGTGACCGACGAGGACTCGATGCGGTCCGCCGTCGCGCGAGTCGAGGAGGCCGAGGGCGCGGTGGGCGTGCTCGTGAACAACGCCGGCTACGGGCAGAGCGGCGCGATCGAGGCCACGCCGGTCGACGCGGTGCGCAGGAACTTCGAGACCAACCTGTTCGGCTACATCCGCATGGCGCAGCTCGTGCTGCCCGGCATGCGGCGCCAGCGGTTCGGCCGGATCGTGAACATGAGCTCGGTGGCCGGCCGGGTGACGATGCCCGGCAGCGGTCCGTACTCGGCCACGAAGTTCGCGATCGAGGCGATGAGCGACGCGCTGCGCTTCGAGGTGCGAGGTTTCGGGGTCGACGTGGCGATCGTCGAGCCCGGCCCGATCCGCAGCGAGTTCACCTCCACCGCCAACGCCGGGATGCCGGACGGCGACGGCGCGTACGCCGAGTACCACGCCGCGGTGGCGAAGGCCGACGCCGAGGCCGACCAGAGCAAGCTGCTTGCCGGGGACCCCGCGGACGTGGCGAAGGTCGTGGAGCGCGCGATCACAGCGCGCCGGCCGCGCCCCCGCTACCGCGTCACGGTCCCCGCGCGGCTGCTGCCGACCATGCGGCGCGTGCTCTCGGATCGCGCGTTCGACGCGTTCCTGCGCACCCAGGCGCCGCCGCCCAGCCGATGATGCGACTCCGGCTCACAACCCTCGTGGTCGCGCTGCTCCTGGTCACCGGGACGGCGCACGCGGACCCCGTCAAGCCGTACGGCACCAACGACGCGGGGGGCTTCCGCAACGTGCTCCCGCCCGGCACGCGCGGGCTCGACAACGTCTTCCAGCTCGCCGCGTTCCAGGCCACCGGCCAGCGGCCGCCGCACTGGACCGACCAGCTGCCGCTCTACCGCGACCTCGTCTACGCCGACCCCACGCTCACTCACGCGCAGATCGCCCACTACTACAAGGACGCCACCTTCGGAGTGAAGAAGGGCGACGTCGCGTCGGTCGAGACCCCGCGGCCCGGCGTGAAGATCGTGCGCGACAAGCGCTTCGGGGTGCCCCACGTGTACGGCGACACGCGCTCCGACGTGCTGTTCGGCGCGGGCTACGCCGGTGCCGAGGACCGCCTGTTCCTCATGGACGTGCTGCGCCACACCGGCCGCTCGGAGCTGTCGTCGTTCGCGGGCGGCTCCGACTCGAACCGCGCGATGGACCGCCTCCAGTGGGAGATCGCGCCGTACAGCGAGGCGGACCTCCAGCGCCAGATCACGAACGCGCCCAAGCTCTACGGCGCGATCGGCAACAAGTTCGTGAAGGACGGCCAGGACTACGTGGCCGGGATCAACAAGTACATCGACGAGGCGCTGGTCAACCCGAACAAGATGCCGGGCGAGTACGCGCCGCTCGGCCAGACGCTGCAGCCGTGGAAGCTCACCGACGTGATCGCCACCGCGTCGCTCATCGGCGGGATCTTCGGCAAGGGCGGCGGCCGCGAGGTGGACAACGCGCGGGTGATGCAGTCGTTCGTCGATCGCTTCGGCACGCGCGCCGGGCGCCGCTCGTGGCTCGACTTCCGGGAGAAGGACGACCCGGAGTCGCCGGTCACCGTCGGCGGCCGGTTCCCGTACGAGACGGCGAGCCCGTTCGCGCGGCGCGGCCTGGCGGTCCCGGACCGCGGCTCGGTGAAGCGCACTCCGCCGGGGCCGCCGCTCGCGCGTAGCGGCGCGGCCAAGTCGGCGCCCACCGGCGCGTTCGACCTGCGCCGCGCGATCGAGCGCCACCACGAGATGTCGAACTCGCTGCTCGTCTCGGCGCGCGAGTCGAGGACCGGCCACCCAGTGGCCGTGATGGGGCCGCAGGTGGGCTACTACGTGCCGCAGATCCTCATGGAGGAGGAGCTGCACGGACCGGGCTTCGACGCCGCCGGCGCGGCCTTCCCGGGCGTGAACACCTACGTGGAGCTCGGTCACGGCCGCGACTACGCGTGGAGCGCGACCACCGCCGACTCCGACGTGGTCGACACCTTCGCGGAGGTCCTGTGCAAGGACGCCTTCCACTACCGCTGGCGCGGACGCTGCCTGCCGATGACCAAGCTCACGCGCACGAACACCTGGCACCCGAACGCGCTCGACCAGACGCCGCCGGGAGCGGAGACGCTCACCGCCTACCGCACGGTGCACGGGATCGTCTACGCGCGCGGCACCGTGCACGGCAAGCGCGTGGCGTTCGCCAGCTCGCGCTCGACCTACATGCACGAGGCCGACTCGGCGCTCGGCTTCGCGATGCTCAACGACCCGAAGGCCACGCGCGGGCCGCGCTCGTTCCAGCGCGCGGCGTCGAACATCAACTTCGCGTTCAACTGGTTCTACGCGGACTCGCGCCACATCGCCTACTACCTCTCGGGCTGGTACTCGCAGCGCGCGCGGGGCACGTCGCCGGACTTCCCGGTGATGGGCACCGGCAAGTACGACTGGCGCGGCTTCGACCCGAGCCTGCGCGTGGCGCGCTGGCTGCCCTACGGCCGCCACCCCAATGGCATCGACCGGCGCTACTTCGTGAACTGGAACAACCGCCAGGCGAAGCGCTGGAACGCGGCCGACGACAACTACAAGTACGAGTCCGAGTACCGCCAGGAGCTGCTCGCCGACAAGGTGCGGCACGCCATTCGCGGCTCGCGCAAGATCAGGCTCCAGGAGCTGGTGCAGGCGATGGAGGAGTCCGCCACCCAGGACCTGCGCGGCGTGAAGGACGTGCCGATCCTCCTGCGCGCGGTCGGCCACCCCAAGTCGAAGGCGCTGCGCAAGGGTCTGGCGCTGCTGCGGCGCTGGCACCGCCACGGCGCCCACCGGCGCGACCTGAACCGCGACGGCCACTACGACGACGACGCGGCGGTCACGCTGATGGACGCCTGGTGGCGGAGGATCGTGGCGGCGGAGTTCCGGCCGGCGCTGGGCCGCCACACCTTCAACAGGCTGGCGGGCTTCATGCCGCCCGGCGACCCGATCGGCGGCCAGGCGGCCTCGCCCGACTACGAGACGGGCTGGTACGGGTACGTGAGCAAGGACCTGCGCGACCTGTTCGGGCCACGGCCGCGCGGCGCGTGGTCGCGCGTGTACTGCGGCAAGGGCTCGCGGGGACGCTGCCGCGCGGCGCTGCGCGGATCGCTGCGGCGGGCCCTGCGGGTGAAGCGCGCCGCCCTCTACGGCCACGATTCGGAGTGCGCTGATCGAGGTCGCGTGGAGGCGAGCTGCTTCGACGAGACCCGCTCGACCGTGGCGGCGGGCGTCGACATCCCGCACTTCCCGTGGATCAACCGCCCGACGTTCCAGCAGACCGTGGAGCTGCGCCGGCACCTGCCGCGGTAGCGGCGCGCGCGCCGCGGGCGCCCACTGCGGGCGCCTACCGCACGCGGAACTTCAGGAAGTTGCGCCGCGGGCCATGCGATCGGCGCGTGAACAGCTCCACGTTGCGCGTGCCGTCGATGGCGCGCACGTGCGCGGTGTAGGTGCCGTGCGGCAGCGCGTGGCGGATGCGCAGCTTCCATCGCGCGAGGCCGTCGGCGCGGATCCAGTCCGGCTGCCCACACGGACCCGCGTGACGCAGGCTGCCGTTCGAGCGCATGTACCGGCAGCGGCGGTGGCCGAGGTGACGTGCGATCGCGAGGTCCACGCGCGCGAGGCCGCCGCAGCCCCTGTCGCTCGCGCGGCCGCGCAGGCGCACGCCGCTGGACGACGCCGACGCGGCGTCGCGGCGCGCGAAGCGCGAGCTCGGCGCGTGGAGGTCGACGCACGCCGCGCCCGACCCGCCGAGCGCGGGCAGACGGGTGATCGAGTAGGTCATCTCGTAGGCGTCCCCGGCCGGCTTCAGCACGTGCCTGCCGACGGCCGCCCGCGCGGAGGCGAACTCGTCCTGGTGGTCGCCCGGGGCGTCGTTGCCGTCGGACAGCTCGGGCGTGACGGCGCACGGATCCATGTGCGGCAGGTCGCACTCCCGCGCGTCGACGAACACGCGCAGCGGCTTGCCGGACGGCACGAACAGGTCGAAGTGGCGGTCGATTCCGTCGAACCTCTGGCCGTCGTGGACCGCCCCCAGCCCCGCGACCCACTGCGGTGGGTACCCGCCGAGCGGCGTGCCGATCCCACGCCCACCGACGAACCGCCAGTGCCCGTTAACGTCGACGTACATGTTGTACTCGCCGGGCGGCACGCCGCTCTGCTGCGGTCGGTCGGGGTTCGGGTCGAGCGAATCGTTGACCTTGATCGACCTCAGCGTGAACCGCAGGCGGTCGGGTGGAGCGGAGCGGTCGCCGTCCCAGCCGACGAGCCAGGTGTTGCCGTAGTCCTCGAGCGTGCCGCGCGCGACGCGGTCGAACCAGACGCGGACGTGCAGCCCGTCCGCCTTGGGCGTCGCCCGCTCGTGGACGTGGTGCTCCACGATGCGGCTGAACGCGCGGTAGCGCAGGCGCGCGTGGCGCGACGGCCGCGGCGGAGCCGGTACCACGAAGGAGAACGTCTTGCCGGACAGCGACTGGTACTCCTTCGACGTGTCGTGCACGCAGGCGGTGAAGGCCGGCCCGTGGGCCGGCTGGCCGCCCGGGGGCCGGTCGTCGTGCGCGCAGCGTTCCTCGGCGTGCGCGCCCGTTCCGCGCGTGGAGATGTACGCGTCGGTTTGCTGCTCGCGCGCGCGGGCCGAGTGCGATCGCGCTCGCTTCACAATCAGCGCCTCGAGCGGGTGGAGCTCCGTCTGCTCGCCGCGGATCCTCTTCGCCTCCGGCGTGCCGATCAGCTCGCTCTCGGTCTCACCGGGCGTGAGGTAGTCGCCGTTGTGGGTGAGCGGCGCGGTGGGGTCGTTCGGCCCGGGGGCGGAGAAGTCGAAGCCCTCGCCCCAGTGCCCGCAGTCCCAGATCCACTGACCCCAGACCTCCACGCGGTCGCCCTCGTCCGGCCAGGCGTAGGTCGGCACCACGGCGGACTCCCACTCCAGGTGGAGCTGGCCGTATTCCTCGGGCACGGTCCGGTCCCAGTTGCCGCTGCCCTTGCCGCCGTTGGCCGCCGGGCTGCCCCCGGCGAGCCCGCGGTACGGCGGGTCGGGCACGACGTTGAAGTCGAAGTCGTAGCTCAGGTGGTTCTCGGGGAGGTCCTCGCCGGCGGTGTGCGGGTCGCGCACCCGGCCCGACAGGTGGCGCGCGTCGTCCTCGCCCTTCACCTGCGCGCTGTTCACCCAGACCCACTCCGGTGAGGTGTAGGTGAGGAGGCCCGGCACGTTGCGCTGGCAGCCGTCCTCGAGCGGCTTGCGGAACGCGTCGCTGACCGGGGCCGCGCCGGCCGTGGTCGCGAGGGTCAGGCAGATCGCGGTCGCTGCGAGCGCGGTGCGCATGCCCGCGGGAGCCTAATCTTCGGTCTCTCGAGATGGCGCGATTCGTGACAGTCGAGACCCGCGGCGAGGTGGCGCTGGTGCGCGTCGACCGTCCGCCGGCCAACGCGCTCGACCTCGAGCTGCTCGCGGAGGGCAGCGCGGCGGTGGCCGAGCTGCGCGAGGCCGAGCCCGGGGCCGTGGTGCTCACCGGACGGGAGGGCTTCTTCTCGGCCGGGGTCGACCTGAAGGCGGTACCGACGCTCGACCGCGAGGGGCAGCGCGCGATGGTGGACGGGATCAACCGCCTGTTCCTCGGCTGGTACTCGTTCCCGCGCCCGGTGGTGTGCGCGGTGAACGGACACGCGATCGCCGGCGGGCTGATCCTCGCGCTGTGCGGCGACCACCGGATCGGCACCGGCGCCGGCAAGCTGGGCCTGACCGAGCTGCGCGTCGGCATCCCGTACCCGGCGGCCGCGATGGCGATCGTGCGCGCGGAGCTGCCGCCGCCGGCGGTGCGGGCGCTGACGCTGCGGGCCGAGCTGATCGAGGACGGCTCGCAGGCGGTCGAGCTGGGGCTGCTCGACGAGCTGTGCGCGCCCGACGCACTGGTCGAGCGCTCGCTGGAGGTGGCCGGCGAGCTGGCCGGGCTCCCGCGCGGCGCCTACGCGCGCGTGAAGGACCAGCTGCGCGGCCCGACGGTCACCGAGCTCGAGCGCGTGGTGGCCGACGACCCGATGCGGGGCGAGTGGCTCGGCGAGGAGAGCGCGGCGGCGTCGGCCGCCGTGCTCGGTCGCGACTGACGCGAGACGCTCACACGAGCACGCCGCCCAGCGGCCGCAGCTCCTGCTCATACGAGATCGAGTGGCGCTGCAGCTCACCGCTGGCGGTCGTCTCGTAGGCGCCCATGCGCGAGAGCGGTGGCGAGTAGGCGTGGATGGTCACCGCCGGCGCGGAGCCGGAGTGCAGGACGCGGTGGATGTCGGAGGACGCGAAGTCGAACGCCTGGCCCGCCCGGAGCACACGCGTGACCGGGCCGGCGAGGGAGAGCCGGTCCTCGCGCACCTCGCCCGCCGCCACGGCCACCCCGCCCGAGGACACGTCGTGGTCGTGGAACCCCGTGTCGTGGTCGCGCATCCAGCAGATCAGCCAGACCGCCAGGTGGTCGTCACGGAGCAGCTCCTCGTACACGCGCGCGCCGGCGTCGTGCCGGACCAGGTGCCGCCAGAGCTCCGGCCGCCCGGCGATCCCGAGCGCGAGCTCGCGCAGCTCCGGGCGCGTGAGGTCGCGTCCGTGGGGGAGCGTGAGGGACGGTGCGGCATGCATTCCCCACTGATCTTATCGAGATTATGGGCCGGAACTCAACTTGCGGCGGGAGGCCCGCCCGTCAGCTGGACGATCGAGCCCTGGCCCCGGCGCCGCCGGCGCCCACCGCGGCGCGCGCGAAGGCCGCCCCGCCGCGCTCCTTCTGGCGCTGGCGCTCGGGCGAGATCTCCACGACGTTCCACACGAGCCCCAGCCGCCGCATCGCCCGGATCAGCCAGCCCCCCGGGTCGACCTCCCACCAGCGCAGGCCGTGGTGCGCCGAGCGCGGGAAGGCGTGGTGGTTGTTGTGCCAGGCCTCCCCGAACGAGAGCGGCGCGAGCCAGAAGACGTTGGTCGAGCGATCCTCGGTCTCGAACCGCCGCTGCCCGAAGAAGTGGCAGATCGAGTTGATCGAGAACGTGACGTGGTGGCCGAGGAAAACGCGCACCAGCCCACCCCACAGGAGCGCCGTGAGCGCCCCCGCCAGCGTGCCGGAGATCGCGAACCCGATCGCGGCCGGGATCGCGAGGCTCACGAGGACCAGCGCCGGGAACGCCCTGTCGATCAGGACCATGCCGCGGTCCTCCACCAGCTCGGGCGCGTAGCGGCGCCCGTCGGCCTGATGGCCGCGCGTGAAGAGCCAGCCCACGTGCGCATGCCAGAGGCCCTTGACGCTCGCCCAGAACCCGTCGCCGTAGCCGTACGGGCTGTGCGGGTCGCCGTGGTCGTCGGCGTGCGCGTGGTGCATCCGGTGGTCGGCCACCCAGTCGATCACCGACCCCTGCACCGAGAAGGTCCCGGCCACCGCGAACGCGTAGCGCACCACGCGCGAGGTGTGGAAGGCGCCGTGGGTGAGCAGCCGGTGCCAGCCCACGGTCACGCCCGCCATCGAGATCGCGTAGCCGACGGCGAGGATCGCGATCTCGGTCACGCCGACCGCGCTGCCCCAGAGCAGGACGATCGCGACGAGGAAGGCCGCGATGGGGACGAAGACGCCGAGGAGGTTGCCGATGCGCTGCGTCAGCGGCACGGCCGCGAGTATGGCAGCGCGGGCGGCGAAGGGGAACGGGCACCGTTCAGTGCCGTTCGCGTCGTGCCGATAGGACCTCCATGGCCATCTTCAACCGCCGTCGCGCTGGCGGCAGGCGCCGGGACGACGACGGAGTCGAGTCACTCGAGTTCGAGCTCGAGAGCGTGGAGTTCGTGCAGGCAAGCGACGAGCTCGGGCTGCTGCGCGTGACCGGCCGCTGGATCGCCCCGTTCGACGTCGCGCTCGGCGACATCGTGCTCAACGCCGCGCGCGGCACCGAGACGCTCGAGCTGCAGCGCCTGCCCGACCTGGGCGGCGTCGCGCCGCTCGCCTCGCCCGCCGGCGAGGAGTGGCGGGGCGCGTTCACCGTCCCTGTCGACGTCGCGCTCGACCCGCGGCTCGAGCTGGTCCTCGTGACCGGCGAGGACGCGGCCATCGCGCTGCCCCGACCCGGCGAGACGCTGCCCGCGGATCCGGAGCCCGATCCCGAGCCCGAGTCTCCGATCGTGGCCGACCTGGTGGCGCAGCTCGACCAGGTCGCGCAGCTCGAGGACGAGCTCGCGGAGACCGCTCTCGAGCTGGAGCCCCTCGAGCTGGAGCCCCTCGCGCCCTCACCCGAGCTCGCCCGGGAGCTGGAGCACGTTCGCTCTGAGCTGGAGCTGCGCGGCGAGGAGCTCGAGCAGGTGCGCGCCGAGCTGGCCGCGGAGACGAGCCGCCGCGAGGCGCTCGAGCAGGAGCTGCGCGACCGCGACTCCGTTGAGGACGACCTGCGCAACGCGATGGCGATGCAGGAGGCGCAGCTCGCGTCGGCCGTGGCCGAGGCGTCGCAGCGCGTCCGTCAGGAGCAGCGGCGGCGCGATGTCGCGCCGGTGTCCGGCGAGCCCTCGGGCGGCGTCGCCACGCACCCGGCCGACGAGGAGTTCCTCACGCGCCTCGAGCGCGCGCGCCGCGCGGCCGAGATCGCTGCCTCGACCTGACGACCGGCGCCCCGCGCGGGGCGCGAGCGCTCGCCTACTTGTAGGTCAGGTGGAACCGCTTGGGCTGCTCGCGGTTCCCGGACGTGTCGATCCCGTGCGCGCGAACCAGGTACTCGCCCTTCGGCAGCGTCGGCGGGAAGGTGTAGGTGATGTGCCAGCGGGTCTTGCCGTAGTGCGCGTGGACGGTGACCGGCCTGTCGCAGCTGCGGTACTTGGTGAGCCTGCCGCGCCGTAGGAAGCGGCAGTTCTTGCCGGTCCCGTTACCGCGGATCTTGGCGATGTCGATGTCCACGTGCTTGATGTGGCCGTTGCCGGGGATCAGGTTCGCGCTCTTGCAGCCCTTGTCGTGGGCGCGCCCGCGGACCTTCAGCCTGCGGTCCTTCAGCGTGACCGCGTTCTTGGCCAGGAAGTGCGAGACCGGCGCCTTGCGGTCCGGGCAGCCGCCGGCGAACAGAGGCTTGCGCTGGCCCTTGCCGCACAGCGACGGTCCGCCGGTCTGCTTCGAGACCCAGGTGCCGGGGTCGTTGCCCTTGATGCGCTTGGGGTTGTCGGAGGTGTCGTCGGGGTTGTCGTAGGTGTCCACCGCCGGCCAGACCGAGACGGCGCGGCAGCCGTGGGTGGCCGCGAGCCCCCACACGTCCGGAGAGCGGCCGCAGGCCAGGCCGTTGATGATCCCCGAGACCGGGTTGCCCTCGGTGCAGGCGCCCATCAGCTGGCTCGCCGTGCCGGTGTCGGTCGGAACGCTGTCGATGCGCTTCTCCTTGACCTTCGGCTTCTTCGACAGGCCGTTCGTGGTCATCGACGCGTACATGTGCCAGACCGGCTTCTTGTTCCCGCGCGCCTGCCCGCGCCAGTACTCGGTGATCAGCCGGCCGGGATCGCCGGCCTGCATGTGCACGAGCACGTTGCCGGGCGCCGACTTGCTGGCGGGCACCAGCGTCTTGTCCGCCGACCACTTGAGGTTGCCGTTCGCCGCCGGCTTGGCCCACTTGTACTTCACGCCGCCGCCCGCGTAGTTGGGGTACTTGCGACCGAGGGGGCCCTCGGGGTAGGCGACGTAGACGTTGCCGGCGCGGTCGAGTCCGCCCGAGGCGACCTGCATCGACACGATCTGACCTGTCTTGGCGTCGTCCACGGCCAGCGAGTTGGTCCACGTCTGCCCGCCGTCGGTGGACTGCGCGACCCAGACGCGCGTGGCCGCGACGATGTTGAACTCGAACGGCTGGCCGGTCGCGATCGTTCCGCAGCCACCGACGTCGCCACCGGGGGTGGGCGACGCGCGCGTGGTGAACTCGGCGTACACGGTGCCGTTGTGCTGGTTGACCCAGATCGCGCTGGGACCGCCGGAGTCGGCGCACTGGAGGTCGGTGTAGGCATCGGAGCCGGGCAGCGTGGTCGGCACCGGCGCGCCGAAGCTCTCGCCGCCGTCCGTGGACTTCGCGACGAACATGTTGTGCTGCCCCTGGCCGGAGGCGAGGTTGTGGAAGAGCAGGTAGACGACCGGCTTCTTCGAGCCCTTCAGCGGCGGGCCGTAGGCGAACCACTGGCGGTCCTGGTCGGCGGCCTGCGTGCTGCCGGTGGTGCGCGTCCACGTCTTGCCGCGATTGTCCGACCACGAGGTGGGGAAGTTGATGCCGGCGTCGTCGAGCTCGCTCGCCAGCAGCCGGCCCGTCGGCATCGCGACGATGTCGACGTCGGGCGTGGCTTCGGTCTGCCCCGCCGGGAGGCCCTTCGTCGCCTTGAAGTGGAGACCGTCCTTGGAGCCGAGCACGACCGCGGCGCCGTCCTTGTTGTGGCGGTTGGTGACGACCCAGCTCCAGCCGTCCGGCCCGACGGCGTTGCGCGGCTCGGCCCACGGGAGGTTGCCGGCGCCGGGGATCCCCTGCACCTTCGTGCTCTTGAACTTGAGCTTGGACGCGGCGGCCGCGCCCCCCGCCACCAGGCACAGAGCCGCCAAGACGGCGAGTACCCCTGCTGCAACCCGCTTTACCACCAAGCGGAAGACTATCCAGACGCGCATGCGGGGAACCGGGCCGGTCAGCGAACGAACCTGCCGGTGTTGCGCGGATCGTGGCGGAACGACGGCCACGCGCCCCGTCCGCCCGCGCGCGCGGGCGTGTTCCAGACGTAGAGGAAGCCGTCGCGCGTGACCGCCACGACCTCGGCGCGGCCGTCGCCGTCCACGTCGCCCACGGCGGGGGAGGCGAGCAGCCAGCCGCCGGTGTCCTTGGGCCAGCCGCGCGGCTCGCTGCCGTCCTCGCGGAAGGCGTGGAGCACGTTGCCGGACGAGCCTGCGAGCACCTCCGCCCGGGAGTCGCCGGCCACGTTCGCCACCGCCGGCGCACTGGGGATCTGCCAGCCCTCCATCACGCGCGGGAAGGCGGGCAGCCAGTCGCCGCTCGCCGCGTCCCAGCCGCCGAGCAGGTGGTCGAACGGGATCTTCGTCGCGGGCGAGAGCTGCGCGGGCGCGAGGCGCGAATCGACCACACCGCCGAACCAGCGCAGCGGCCCGCCGGGCGAGGTGCGCGCGAACGCCGAGTTGGCACCGAGCGCCAGGACGCCCGGGGTCCCGGAGTCCGACCCGGGCCCCGTGCCCTCGTAGGCGAAGTGGCTCGCGCCGCCGGCGCCGCCGAGCCGCGATCCGTCGCCGTCGTACAGCTCGGGCTCGCCCGTGAAGGCCGACACCGCCACCTCGTCGTCGCCGTCGCCGTCCACGTCGGCCAGGGACGGCGAGTCCGGCACGCCCTGCCCGGCCAGCGGGATGCCGTTCACCACGATCCCAGGGATCGCCACGGGCCAGCCCGGCAGGCGCCTGCCGTTCGCCGCGAACGCGTAAGCGCGGCCGCTCTGGTTCGGCGTCGAGCCGTAGGTCTCCGCCGTGCCCTCGACCACGTCCGGGCGGTGGTCGCCGTTCAGGTCGCCGATCGCGGGCGACGAGAGGATCTTCTCGGGGTCGCCGCCGGACGCTCCGTCGCGCGCGAGCACCGGCCAGCCCGGCAGGGGACGACCGTGGCCGTCGAGCGCGTAGACGCGCTGGTCGGCCGCGCCGAACACGATGTCGAGGTGGCCGTCGCGGTTGAGGTCGGCGAGCGCGGGGGTGGAGTAGATCGCGGCGTCGAGGCGCCCGTCGGCCGCCGGCCTGTGGAGGCGGATGTGGAACGGGAACCCCTTGAGCAGGCGACCGCGCGCCGTCCACGCGTAGACGCGCCCGTCGAGGCTCGCCGCCACCACCTCGGGCCGCTTCCCGCCGCGGATGTTGCCGACGGCCGCGCTGGCCAGGAACCCGGCGCGAACCGTGCCGATGCGGCGCGCCGCGGCGGCCGAGCCGGGCGCCGGGCGAGCGCGCCGCGGCCAACCGTGCAGCTCGCGGCCACCGCGGCCCGAGTACGCGTGCACCCGCCCGTCGGCAGTTCCGAGCACGATCTCGGCGGCGCCGTCGCCGTTCAGGTCCGCCAGGGTGGGGGAGGCCTCGCCGGAGGTCCCGAGCGCCTTCGGGAAGCCGCGCTTGAGCGAGCCGTCGCGGATCGCGTGGAACACAGTGCGGTCCTCGCCGGCGTTGCCGTGGGCGTCGGTCGCCCGCAGCCGCAGCGTCCAGTCGCCCGGCGCGAGCCGGCGCGCATCGAGGCTCGCGATCATCCGCGCCGCGCCGGCGCGTCCGGTCCCGGTCGCCAGCCGCCTCCACCTGCGCGGGTCGTCGCCGCGGCCGAGCCAGAGCCTCCAGGTGGTGGCCGAGCGGCCGTGCACCAGCGCGCGCACGGCGAAGCGCCTGCGCTCCGGCCGGTACCAGCCGGGGCTCGTGATGTTCGCGACCGGCGGGATGCGGCCCGGCGCCACGCGTCTGACTGCCGCGGCGGCGTCCACGCGCCCCCACCCGGAGAACTGGTCCCACCCGGGCCTGAATCCCTGGTCGGAGTCGGTGAGGTCGTCGGCCGTCATCCGCAGGATCTGCATCGTCTCGTCGGCCGACAGGTGGATGCCGAGCGCGCGCGCCCGCGCGAGGACGAGTCCGGCGGTGGCGGCCACGTGCGGCGTCGCCGCCGAGGTGCCGTCCCAGTTCAGCCGGTAGCCGCCGCCCCACTCGGTGGTCGGCACCTGCGTGGGCGCGACCAGGTCGATGTGCGGGCCGTAGTCGGAGTACGACGCGCGGACGGTGAAGCGCGACGCGGTCACCGCCAGGCGCGGGTCCTTGGACGCGAGGTTCGCCGTGTCCGGGTTGATCCCGCCGACCGCGAGCACGTCGTCCATGACCTGTGGGTAGTGGTGGTGGAAGTGGAACTCGTTGCCGATGGCGACGGCCATCACCACGCCCCGGCGGTGCGCGTAGCGGACCGACCGCCGCAGGGCCGAGCCGAACGAGTCGGTGCCGAGGCTCATGCTGATCGCGCGCGCGCCGTGGTCGGCCGCGTAGACGATGCCCTCGCCCACGCGCACGCCCTGGTGGAGGATGTTGTCCGACGTGCGGATCGGCAGGAGCCGCGCCCGCGGCGCGATCCCGGCCACGCCGATCCCGTTGTCGGCGCGAGCGCCGAGCACGCCGGCGACGTTCGTGCCGTGCGGGTTGTGGGTGTCGGAGGTGGGATTCGAGTCGAGCGAGTACACGTCCCGGCCGGGGGCGAAGCGGCCGGCCAGGTCGGGATGCCCGAGCTGGACCCCCACGTCGAGATCGGCGATCGTGATCCCGGCGCCGGTGGTCAGCCGCCACGCTCCCGGCACCGAGATGCCGCGGTCGAAGCCGCCCCCGGGGCCCGCCAGGTCCCACTGCTCGGCAGTGGAGTTCGGCAGCGGGCTCGAGTCGAACAGGGGGTCGTTCGGCTCAGTCTGGGGAAAGCCCGCGCCCGCTGCGGGCGCGGTCGCGAGCGCGAACACGACAGCTATCGCCGCGAGTGATCGCCAACCGTCTCGGAAATGCTTTCCACTCAATATGCTTTTCGCAGGACTCGTCGCCGCGTGGGCACCGCGGCCGACCGTCCATAGACGCCAGGAGACTAGGTGACCCCAGCCAACGCAAGTGCCGCTCGACGCTTCGCCCCGGCAGGCTCCACACCTGAGGCCGAGCCCTGCCCGGACGACGGCGGCCGGCTCGTGGACGAGATAGTCGCGGCGATTCGCGAAGAGCTTCCGTCGTTCTTGGAGCTGGAGCTGGCCGAGGTCCGCCGGATGACGGCGTCCGACATCAGGCGCGGCCAGGCGGCGATGGCCGAGCGCCGCCTGCCGACGCCGGAGGAGCTCGAGGCCTCGGAGGCGGTGACGGCGACGCTCGCGCGCGCCGGCATCCCGCTGGCCGCGATCAACGAGTCGCGCCGGATCGCCGTCCGCAGGATCTTCGACGCCTGGCGCGAGCGAGCGCGAGAGGGCGGCACCGAGCCCGCGGACCAGGTCGAGTACCTCTACACGCTCTGGGACTGGACCGACGCGATCACGGCGCGCGCGGCCACCGCGTACCGGCTGGTCGAGGCGGAGGTCGCCGGGCGCGACGAGGACCAGCGGGCGTGGTACCTGCGCGGCCTGCTGGACGGGTCGCTCTCGCCACTCGAGGCCCAGAGCCGAGCGGCGGCGTACGGGCTCCTACCCGGCGGGCGCTACATCGCGCTGCGCGCCCGGCCGGGCGCGGACGTCGACGTCCGCCAGCTGCAGCGTGCGATCGAGACGTCCGGCGCGACCGACGACGGCGGCGTGCTGGCCGCGCCGGTGGACGGCCACCTGTGGGGCCTCGTGTCGAGGCCGCCGTCGATTGCCGACGGGCAGGGCGTGGTGGGACTGGGCACCCCGGGCGAGCTGAGCGCCGCCGCGGCCTCGTTCGTGCTCGCCGGCCGAGCGCTCGAGACCGCCACGGCGTTCGGGCGCACCGGCGTGGTCAGCATCGACGACCTCTCGCTGCGCCCGGTGATCCTCTCGGAGGACCACCTGGGCGAGCAGCTGATCCGCCGCTACCTCGGGCCGCTCCGCGAGCTGGGCGAGTTCGGAGCCACGCTCGAGCTGACGATCCAGGAGTACCTGGCGAGCGGCATGCGCATCGACGACTGCGCCAAGGCCCTGATCATCCACCCGAACACGCTGCGCCACCGCATCGACCGCTTCCAGCAGCTCACCGGCGCCGACCTCCGCCGCACCGAGGACGTGATCGAGGTGTGGTGGGCGCTCGAGCGGCGCCGGGTCTCCGCCGGCCGCGCGGTCGCGCGACCGTAAAACAGCGGCAATAGAGGGGTGCCCGGCGTTGACTCGTCACTTATCCGGCCTATAGCGCGGTTAAGTGACGAGCGAACGTCCGAGCCCACCCTCAAAAGCCGCAGTTTGCGAGGCCTAAGCGAGCAGCCCCAGCCGCTGCGCCCGCAGGATGGCCTCGGCCCGGTTGCGGGCCTTCATCTTGCGGTACAGCGCGCTGGTGTGGTCCTTCACCGTGTGCGGCGAGAGGAACAGCCGCTCGGCGATCTCCCGGTTGGTGGAGCCGCCGGCGATCATCTCGAGCACCTCGCGCTCGCGCTCGGTGAGCAGGTTGGGCGGCTGCTCGGACTCCGGCGCGAACACCGTCATCCCGAGCCCGACCATGCGTGCCGCGCCCGCGATGTCGCGCGCGCCCCAGCCCTTGGGGACGAAGCCGGCCGCACCGACGGCCTTCGCCGAATGCGCTGACACGCGGTCGACGCCCGACATCAGGAGCACGCGCGTGACGGGGGAGACGTCGCGCACCTGCTCGCACAGATCGGCGCCCGACTCGCCGCCCAGCTGCAGGTCGACCACCGCCACGTGCGGCTGGTAGCGGCGAGCGAGCTCGAGCGCCTGTGCGGAGTTGTGCGCGGCCACGAAGCGCTCGACCCACGGCTCCGCGGCGAGCAGCATCTTGAAGCCCCAGTGGATCAGGTCCTGGCCGTCGACCAGCAGGACGCGCAGCCGCCGTTGCTCGTCGGCCGGGGGAAGCGGCTTGCCGCCGCTGATGGCCACGAGCGAGCCGCCATTCGCCCCATTCCCGGCGTCACCGACCAACGATGCTTGCCCCCTCATTTCGAACATCCCCCGCTTACAGGAAGCGTTTCATACAAAAAAGATCTTGACTACAGCAGAACTTCCAAACTTGCAGCACTTTCGTCGGAGCGGCATACAACAGACCGCGTCAAAAGGTCGACGAGTGCCCCATCTGGTAATCCGACCCCACTGCTAGGGTTTACCGCGATGACCTTCTCGGCCAAGACTGAGTACGGCGTGCGGCTGATGATCGAGCTCGGCCGCCACGAGGGTGACGAGCCCACGTCGCTCAAGGCGATCTCCGAGGCGGAGGGCCTGCCGCTCTCCTATCTCGAGCACGTGGTGGCGGACCTCAGGCGGGCGCGGCTCGTGACCTCCACGCGCGGCGCCCATGGCGGCTACCACCTCGCGCGGCCCGCGCGGGAGATCGCCATGGACGAGGTGGTGCTGGCGCTCGAGGGCTCGGTATCGCCGATGGACTGCTTCGAGAGCCTCCCGCCCGAGCGGGTCGCCTGCTCGCATCAGGGCGACTCCGGCCAGACGTGCTCCACCCGCCTGCTCTGGCTGCGGGTGCAGGTCGGGATGCTCAAGGCCCTGCAGGGCACGACCCTCGGCGAGCTCGTGGAGTTCGCCGGCCGTACGCGCGAGCCCGCGGCGACGGCATGACACGACTTCTTCACGACGGAGGCAAATGGCGCAGCTCGAGATAAGGAACCTTCACGTGTCGGCGGGGGATCGCGAGATCCTCAAGGGGCTCAACCTGTCGGTCGAGAGCGGCAAGGTCCACGCGATGATGGGCCCGAACGGGTCCGGCAAGTCCACGCTCGCGAACGCGATCATGGGCCACCCGAACCTCGACGTCAGCGACGGGCAGATCCTCTTCGACGGCGAGGACATCACCGAGGCCGATCCCGACGAGCGCGCCCGGATGGGCCTCTTCATGGCCTTCCAGTACCCGGTGTCGGTTCCCGGCGTGACCGTGACCAAGTACCTCCGCACGGTGATGAACGCGCACCGCGAGGAGCAGGGCGAGGACCCGGTCAGCCTGAAGGACTTCCGCCGCACGGTGGAGGACGCGATGAAGCTCGTCGAGGTGCCGCGCGAGTTCGCGTCGCGCTACCTGAACGAGGGCTTCTCGGGCGGCGAGAAGAAGCGCATGGAGATCCTCCAGCTTGCGCTCCAGAAGCCGGCCGTGGCGGTGCTCGACGAGACCGACTCGGGCCTCGACATCGACGCCCTGCGGATCGTGGCGAACGGCGTGAACGCACTGAACGGACCGGACCTCGGCGTCCTCATCATCACCCACTACCAGCGCATCCTCCATTACGTGCAGCCGGACTCGGTGCACGTGATGTACGACGGCCGGATCGTCAAGCAGGGCGGCCCCGAGCTCGTCGCGCTGCTCGAGGAGAAGGGCTACGGCTGGATCCGCGAGGAGGTGGAGGCGGCCGCCGCCTAGTGATGCAGGGCCTCGCCGACAGCGCGCTCGCAACCCCGCTCGACGCCGCGGCCGTCGCGCGCGAGTTCCCGATCCTGCGCCGCGAGTTCGCCGGCAAGCCGCTCACCTACCTCGACAGCGCCAACACCGCGCAGAAGCCGCGCGCGGTGCTAGACGCGATCCACTCGGCGCTCGCCGAGCACAACGCCAACATCCACCGGGCGGTCTACCCGCTGGCGCACGAGTCGACCGAGGCGTTCGAGGGCGCCCGGCGGCGCATCGCCGCGCACCTCGGCGCCGCGTACGAGGAGGTCGTGTTCACGAAGAACGCCACCGAGGCGATCAACCTCGTGGCGTACTCGTGGGGCCGTACGAACGTGGGCCCGGGCGACGTGGTGCTGCTCACGGAGATGGAGCACCACTCGAACATCGTGCCGTGGCAGCTGCTAGCGCAGGAGCGCGGCGCCGAGCTGCGCTACGTGCCGGTCACGCCCGACGGCAAGCTCGACATGTCGGCGCTCGACCGCGCGCTCGCGCGCTCGCCCAAGCTGCTCTGCCTCGTGCACGTGTCGAACGTGCTCGGCACGATCAACCCCGTCGAGGAGATCGTGGCCCGCGCGCACCGCATGGGCACGCGCGTGCTCGTCGACGGCGCCCAGGCGGCGCCGCACCTCCAGCTCGACCTCCCCGCCATCGGCGCCGACTTCTACGTCTTCACCGGCCACAAGTGCTACGGGCCGACCGGCATCGGCGTGCTGCGCGCGAAGCGCGAGCTGCTCGAGGCGATGCCCCCGTTCCTGGCCGGCGGGGACATGATCAGCCGCGTGGACTGGCAGGAGTCCACCTGGGCCGAGGTGCCGCTCAAGTTCGAGGCGGGCACGTCGCCGTTCGTCGAGGCGCAGGGCCTGGCCACGGCGCTCGACTGGCTCGACGGGCTCGGCATGGAGGCGGTCGGCGCCCACGAGGCCGAGGTCACGGAGTACGCGCTCGGGCGGCTCGCGGAGCTGCCGGGGCTGACGATCCACGGCCCGGCCGTCGACGAGCCGCGCGGAACCGCGATCTCGTTCGCCGTCGACGGCGTCCACCCGCACGACGTGGCGGAGATCCTCGGCCGGGAGGGCGTCTGCGTCCGAGCCGGACACCATTGCGCCCAGCCGCTCATGCGCAAGCTCGGCGTGCCGGCCACCTCGCGGGCGAGCATCGGCGTGCACAACACCACCGCCGACGTGGACCGCCTGATCGAGGGCCTCGACGAGGTCCGGAGGGTGTTCGCGTGATGGACGCGCTGTATCGCGAGCAGATCCTCGACCATTACAAGCACCCGCACAACTTCGGGGAGCTGGACGACGCCGACCTCGAGTTCGAGGACAACAACCCGCTGTGCGGGGACGAGCTGCGCGTTCAGCTGAGGACCGGCGGCGACGGCCGGATCGAGGACGTCCGCTTCTCCGGCCAGGGCTGCGCGATCAGCCAGGCGTCGGCGTCGATGGTCTCCGACGAGATCAAGGGCATGACGCCGCAGGAGCTGCTCAAGCTCGACCGCGAGTTCGTGCTGGAGCTGCTCGGCATCGACATCTCGGCCACGCGGATGAAGTGCGCTCTGCTCTCGCTGAAGGTCCTCAAGAGCGCGAGCCTCGGCGCCTCGGCGCGGTGGGAGGACGGCGACCGATGACCGCTACGCTCAGCTCGATGGCCGAGATCATCGACGTCTGCCCCGTATCCGAGCTCCCGCCCGGCGCCATGCGCATGGTCGAGTGGGAGGACCTCGAGATCGGGATCTTCAACTGCAAGGGCGAGATCCTCGCGATCGAGGACCGCTGCTCGCACGACAACGGCACGCTCGTCGAGGGCGAGCTCGACCAGGACGACTGCACCGTCGAGTGCCCGCGTCACGGCTCGCGCTTCGACCTGCACACGGGCAAGCCGTTGACCCTGCCGGCCTACGTTCCGGTCGAGACGTTCCCGGTCACGATCGAGGACGACACCATCAAGCTGGAGGTCGAGTAAATGGCCACTCCCGATCTGACCACGATCAACTCCGACTACAAGGAGCGCTTCGGCTTCCACGACGCCGAGAACTACCTGTACAAGGCGCCGAAGGGGCTGAACCGCGAGATCGTCGAGAAGATCTCCGAGTTCAAGTCGGAGCCGCAGTGGATGCGCGACTTCCGGCTCAAGGCGCTCGACCACTTCCTCGCGCGTCCGATGCCCACCTGGGGCAGCCCCAAGCTCGCCGAGGTCGACTTCGACAACATCCACTATTTCGTGCGCGCGTCCGAGCGCGCCGAGCGCTCGTGGGACGAGGTCCCGGACGACGTGAAGAAGACGTTCGACCGGCTCGGCATCCCCGAGGCGGAGCGCAAGTTCCTGTCCGGCGTGGGGGCGCAGTACGAGTCGGAGGTCGTGTACCACCAGGTGCGCGAGGACCTCGAGAAGCAGGGCGTGCAGTTCCTCGACATGGACTCCGCCCTGCGCGAGCACGAGGACCTCGTGCGCGAGTACTTCGCCACGATCATCCCGGCCAACGACAACAAGCTGGCCGCGCTCAACTCTGCCGTCTGGTCGGGCGGGTCGTTCGTCTACGTGCCGCCGGGGGTGCACGTGGAGATGCCTCTGCAGGCCTACATCCGGATCAACACCGAGAACATGGGCCAGTTCGAACGCACGTTGATCATCGCCGACGAGGGCTCGTACGTGCACTACGTGGAGGGCTGCACGGCGCCCACGTACTCGTCGGACTCGCTGCACTCCGCGGTGGTCGAGCTGATCGCCAAGCCAGGCGCGCGGATCCGCTACACGACCGTGCAGAACTGGTCGCAGAACGTCTTCAACCTGGTCACCAAGCGTGCGGTCGCCGAGGCCGGCGCGACCGTCGAGTGGGTCGACTGCAACCTCGGCTCGAAGCTCACGATGAAGTACCCGTCCGTCTACCTCATGGGCGAGGAGGCGCACGGCGAGATCCTCTCGATCGCCTTCGCGGGCAAGGGCCAGCACCAGGACGCCGGCGGCAAGATCATCCACGCGGCGCCGCGCACCACGTCGAACATCTTCGCCAAGTCGATCTCCAAGGACGGCGGGCGGTCGAGCTACCGCGGGCTGCTCGAGGTCGCAAAGGGCGCCACCGAGGCGCGCTCGAAGGTCGTGTGCGACGCCCTGCTGCTCGACGAGGACTCGCGCTCCGACACCTACCCGACGATCCGGATCGGCGAGGACGACGTGGACGTGGGCCACGAGGCCACGGTCTCGAAGATCGGCGAGGAGCAGCTCTTCTACCTCCAGTCGCACGGCATCCCGGAGGAGGAGGCGTCGAAGCTGATCGTGAACGGCTTCATCGAGCCGATCACGAAGGAGCTGCCGATGGAGTACGCCGTCGAGATGAACCGGCTGATCGAGCTCCAGATGGAGGGCTCGATTGGCTAGCGCGGCAGCCGCCGCTGCGCCTCCCCTCCCCGAGTTCAAAGGCAGGCCCGGCTGGGAGTTCACCGACCTGACGGGCCTCGACCTCGACGCCTACGAGCCGGCGCCGCCGGCCGCGGGCGGCGAGCCCGTCCTGGCCGTGCCGCGCGAGAGCGCCGCGGGCCTGGGCGACGCGATCGTCTGCACGCTCGCCGAGGCCGTCGAGCGGCACGCCGAGCTGGTCGAGCCGCATCTCGGCACCGTCGTCGCCGCCGACGACCCGTTCGTGGCGCGCAACGCCTGGCAGGAGGGACTGTTCGTGTACGTGCCGCGCGGCGTCCGGCTCGATGAGCCGATCGCGCGCGACGCCGTGACCGGCGAGGCCGGCACCGCGCTGAGCCACCGCACGCTGATCGTGCTCGAGGAGGGCGCCGAGGCGGAGGTCTGGGAGCAGTACCTCAGCTCCGAGGAGGGCGAGACGCTGTTCAACGTGGTGACCGAGATCGTGGTCGGTCCGAACGCCACGCTCCGCTACGTGGCCGCCCAGGGCCTGTCCGAGAAGAGCTGGGTCTTCGGCACCCAGCGCGCGGTGGTCGACCGCGACGGCGCCCTCGACTGGGTCGCGCTCGGCTTCGGGTCGGCGCGCGGGAAGGTGCGGATGGAGACGCAGCTGGCCGGCGCTGGCGCCGGCGCCAAGGTGACCGGCGCGTACGCGGGGCGCGGGCGCCAGCACCTGGACTTCGACACCACCCAGGAGCACGCCGCCCCCAACACCACCTCCGACCTCGCCTTCCGCGGCGTGCTCGGCGGCCGCTCGACGGCCGTCTGGCGCGGGATGATCAAGGTCGACCCGGGCGCGCAGCAGACCGACGCCTTCCAGGAGAGCCGCAACCTGCTGCTGTCCAAGCGCGCGCACGCCGACGCGATCCCGGGCCTCGAGATCGAGGCGAACGACGTGCGCTGCACGCACGCCGCGGCGATCGCGCAGATCGACCGCGAGCAGCTCTTCTACCTGATGTCGCGCGGCCTGCGGCGCGAGCAGGCCACTCGGCTCGTGATCGACGGCTTCCTGCAGGCGCTCGTGGAGCGCTTCGCCGCGGGCCCGCTGCGCGAGTCGGTGGCCGGGGCGCTCGAGCGGCGGCTCGAGGCCGTGCTCGGCTCCTAGCGTGCCGCGGCGGAAGCCCTTCCGGGTCGTGGCGCCCTGAGCCGCTCGGCTGAGTAATCTCCGCGCCGTCATCTCGGGCAGGGGGGCCTTCATGCGGGGACGGTGCTTGTTGGGAGTCGCGGCGTGCGCCGCGGGAATCGCGCTGGGGGCGACCGCCGCTCAGGCGGCGGACGTGCGCGGCGTGGAGGTCCGGCCGGGTACGCCGGGGCTGGAGCTCACGGCCGCGGCGGGCGAGCGTAACGACGTCAGGGTCGTGCAGAACCTGCACCCGTCGACGTCCTCGCCGGGCTCCCTCGACACGATCACCGTCGCCGACAGGGGGGCGACCCTCACGACCGGCGGCGACCACCCGTGCCGGCTGCTGTCGGCGCACAAGGCGCGCTGCGTGTCGTTCGCGGCCTCGTGGGCGACGGTCGAGTTGTCGCTCGGCGACGGCCCCGACCGCGTTCGGATGCCGTCGCTCTCCGGCTATCCCGCGACGACCATCTACTCGAACGGCGGCGACGGGAATCGCTTCTACGTGCGCGGCACGAACACCTGGGTCTGGGGCGCCGGCACCGGCGACCTCGTGCGCTTCCGGCCGCCCGGCGGCGGCGGCGTGATCGCCGGCGGCTCGCCGCGGCTGTGGCTCGTGGACGGCGCCGCGGAGTCCGTCGAGTGCAGGACGGCGGGCGACCCGCGGATCTTCGCCGACCCGCTCGACACCGTCTCCTACTGCGGCAGCGCCTCCCCCTAGGGGGCGACGCCCTCCACGAACCGCCTCAGGCCGAGGTTGAACGGCACGGCCTTGCGCCCGGGCACGTGACCCGCGCCCGGGATCACCTGGAGCTCGCCGCGCAGGTCCTCGGCGAGCGCCGCCGCCCAGTGCGGCATGGCCACCTGCTCCAGCTCGCCGACCATCACCAGGGACGGCAGCCGGAGCTCGCGCACCAGAGGCCGCAGCTCCGTGTACGACTGCGCGAGCCGCTCGGCCGAGGACTCGTAGTCCGCCATGTCCGACGCGTCGAGGGTCGCGAGCACCACCTCCGGCGTGGTCTCGAGCGACATCCCGAGGCCGAACTCGACCGACCGCGCGCTGTGCGGCTCGTTCGCGCAGATGCGCGTCCACATGTCCGCGAAGTCGCGGTAGTGGTCGCGGATGAAGTAGCGGTTCTGCCCGCGGCAGTCGTCGTAACTCTCGAGCTCCTCGTTGTACGGGATCGTCGACCACTCGGGAAACGGCGCGCTCTTCGCGTACACCGTGGGGCCGATGAACACGGCCGCCTGCACGCGCTCGGGCGAGTGCGCGCACACCATCGCGTTCCACGCGGTGCCGGCCGACAGCGACACGCTCACGACCCGGTCGGTGCCCGTCGCGTCGAGCACGGCCAGCGCGTCGAACGCGAACTCGTGCGCCATGTAGGCGGCGGCCTCGAGCGGCCGGTCCGAGCGGCCGTTCCCGCGGCCGTCGAACACGACCACGCGGAAGTGACGCGCCAGGTACGCGATCTGCGCGCGCCAGATGCGCGAATGGACGATCGACCAGGTCGGCAGGAGCAGGACCGTGGTCGTGCCGTGGCCGTAGACCTCGTAGAAGGTGCGCACGCCGTCGCGCTCCACGAAGCCGGAGTCGCGCGGCAGGATCGCCCGCGAGCCCTGGTACTCGGTGGTGCCGGCCTCGAGGGCGATCACGCGACCCGCTCCCTTCCGTGCGCCGCGCCGGCGCGCACCGACTCGAGGAACTCGCGCAGCACGACGTTCATCGCCACCGGTTGGCGCGAGCCCACGAGCGGCCCGCGGCCCTCGAACACGTGCAGCCGCCCGCCGGTGGCCTCAGCCAGCGGGCCGCTCGTGTGCTTGGGGTACATCGCCTGGCCGCCGTTCTGGGTGACGAGCACCGGGCAGCGCACCCGCCGCGCCTCCTCGAGGGCCTCGTCGCGGTCGTACATGTCGAACCCGACGGTGGCGCGGATCAACGTCTCGGCGTCGGTCTGCAGCGCCTGCGAGACGATCTCCTCGATCTGCCGCACCGAGTGCGGGTTGGGGCTCACCCAGCGCGCGAACCACTCGGCGAACCCGCGGTAGTCCTCGCGCCAGTAGTGCGGGTTCATCTTGCTCGTGCCGTCGTAGCGCTCCCTGCCGCCGGCCGAGAACCAGTCCACGAACGCACGCTCGGCCCACAGCTGCGGCGTGATGAACACGCTCGCGCGCACGCGCTCCGGGTGGTTGGCGGCGAGGTCGAGCGCGAGCGCGGCCCGAGGGCTGCCGGACACGATCATCGCGCCCTCGGTTCCGGTCGCGTCGAGCACCGCGAGCGTGTCGGCCACGTGCGCCGCGCGCGAGTACGCCGCGGCGTGGGACGGGCGGTCCGAGCGGCCGTTGCCGCGCGGGTCGAAGACCACCACCCGGAAGTGGCGGGCCAGGTACGGCACCTGCGCTCGCCACGTCCGCGAGTCGTTGAGCGCCCACGGCGGCAGGAAGCAGACCACGTCGCCGGACTCGCCGAACGCCTCCCAGTACACGCGCACGCCGGCCTCGTCCTCCACGTAGCCCGAGTCGTCGGGCCGGCGGGCGCGGGACGACGGCAGCTTGGCCAGCACGTCGTCCGGGATCCGGTCGGGCACGGCGACGGTCACAGCATCTCCGCCAGTCGCTCTGCGGCGCGCCGGGCGCCGTCGGTCTCCACGTCCCTGTAGGCGACCTCGCGCCCGATCTCCGCCGCGATCGCGTCCGCGATCAGCTCCGGCGGCGAGTCGTCGTACTCCATCCGCCGCCCGGCGCCGTAGCGGTCGAGGCGCTGAGGCACGTGGATGCGCTGCTCGAAGTGGTGCTTGAGGGGGAAGTAGAGGAACGGGCGCTTGTTGGCGGTCAGCTCCATCGCGGTGGTCAGGCCGCCCTGCACGACGGCGAGGTCGCACGCGGCCAGGTGTCGGTAGAGGTTGTGCACGTAGGCGCG
Organism: Thermoleophilaceae bacterium; assembly: GCA_045805345.1. Taxonomy (GTDB): domain Bacteria; phylum Actinomycetota; class Thermoleophilia; order Solirubrobacterales; family Thermoleophilaceae; genus AC-37. The sequence continues at coordinate 35,843 of JBJMLK010000141.1, forward strand.
CACCTCGAGCCCGTCGCTCTGGGGCAGCGAAGCGGGGTCGATCCGCGGCCCCGCCACCACGATCATGCGCAGCTCGGGCACGCGCTCCTTCGCCAGCGGATGGGCGTCGATCACGCGCCTCAGGAGGCTCTCGCCCACGCCCGAGCCGCCGACGCTCACCAGGCAGACCTTCTCCTCGGGGGCGTAGCCCAGCTCGGCGCGCAGAGCCTCGCGGTCGGCCAAGTCCGACGGGTCGAAGCCCGACACGTAGCCCGGGAACTCGAAGTGCTCGCGCGTCCAGTCGGCGATCATCGGCAGCCGCTCGCCCAGCGGGGCTGGCACGATGTCCTCCTCGTTGCCCACGAACAGCGAGCGGTCGCGCAGCCTCGGGAGCTCGGCGATGTGGTCGATCATCTGCTCGTTGTAGTCGTGCGCGAGGAAGCGCTCGTAGTCGTCGGCGTCGTCCACCGGCAGGAGGCCGACGAAGTCCGTGAGCCACGCGTAGTTGGCGTTCTTCAGCTCCGGGTTCTCGTGCAGGTAGTAGTCGATCTCCCAGCCCTCGTCGGCGATCCAGAGGTCGTAGCGCTCGTCGGCCACCACGTCGTGGAAGAGCATGAAGTTCGCGATCAGGATCTCGTCCATCCGCCGCCACGCGTGGAAGCAGTGGAGGTCGTGCTCGGAGGACTCCGACTCGAAGTGACCGGACTCGCTGGCCAGGTGCTTGCTGGCCGGGTGGATGCGCTCGCCCTCGGCCTCGAGCACGCGCGTGACGGGGTCCTGGGCCAGCCAGTCGATCTCGACGCCGGGCGATAGCGCGCGGAGCTCGCGCGCTATCGCCACGTCGCGTTGAGCGTGTCCGAGCCCGATCGGGGACGAGATGAACAGTGCACGCTTGCGGCTCATCCGACACCTCCGTTTCGGGCTCGCACGTTACGCCCTCAGCTCGTAGAGGACCGAGAACGGGTCCTCGATCGGGAGCTTCCGGAACTTCGAGAAGCCGGCCGCGTACGCCAGCTCGCGCGCCTTCTCCTCGCCCATGCAGGCGCCGATGCCGGCGCCGTCGTGCGCCAGCGAGGTGGTCATGCAGTACAGCGTGCTCACGTTGTAGAGGAACTTGCCGAGCGGGTGGCGGTTCTCCTCCACGTCGCCCGACGCGTTCATCTCGAGCATCAGGTAGCTGCCGCCCTCGCGCAGCGACCTGCGGATCGACGTCATCAGCCCGACCGGGTCGACCGAGTCGTGGACCACGTCGAACGTCGACACGAAGTCGAAGCGGTCCTCGGGCAGGTCGCCGCCGTCCACGACCTCGAACGTCGTGCGGTCGGCCACGCCCTCGGCGGCCGCGTTCGCGCGCGCCCGCTCGACCGATCCCGCGTGCACGTCGTAGCCGGACACGCGCGCCTGCGGGAACGCCTTGGCGAGCGTGATCGCCGCCAGGCCGCCGCCGCAGCCCACGTCGAGCGCCGTGCCGCCGGCCTCGAGCTTGGCCTGCGCGTCGGTCATCGCCGGCACCCACTCCTGCACGAGGTGGTGCTTGTACCAGGGCGCGGTGCCGCGCTCGATCCCCTCGTACATGTCCGGCAGGTACTCGTCCTGCGTCACGCCGCCGCCGCTCCTGAACGCCTCCGCCACCTTCGGCGCGACGGTCACGGTCGGGACGATCATCTGGAGGAACCCGCCGGTGAAGAACGGGAAGTCCTCGTCCGCCAGCGGCAGCGCGTGCTCGACCGGCAGCCGGTAGGTGCCCGTGGCCGGGTCGTGCTCGACGTACTCGGCGGTCGACAGCGAGCCGAGCCACTCGCGCAGGTAGCGCTCGTTCAACCCGGTCCGGTCCGCCAGCTCGCCGGGCGTGACGGGTTCGCCGTCGGCGAGTGCCTTGAAGATGCCGAGCCGGTCGCCGATGTACAGCAGCCCGCCGCGCATCGCCGTGCCGACGTCGAGCACCACCCGCTCGACGAACGCCTCGACCTTGGCCTGGTCCAGCTCAGGGGTTGTGGCAGTCATTCCACGGCCTCCTCTGTTGGTTGCCCCACTCCGCCACCGTCCCAGGGCGCCGTTGCGCCAGCGCGAATCGACCGCGAAACGCCCGTGAAACCCTGCAACAGGGGGCCAGGCCACCTGATGCACGCGTAGTCTTCGGCCCATGCTCCGGGTGCGGGTGCTGGGAGAGCTGGCGCTCGATCTGGACGGGCGCGTGCTCGAGCCGCCGGCGAGCCGCCGGGCGCGCTCCCTCCTCGGCCTTCTGGCGGTGGACCGCAGGGCGCACCAGCGCTCGCAGCTCGCCGCCCGCTTCTGGCCCGACGTGCTCGACGAGAGCGCGCGCACGAGCCTGCGCAGCGCGCTGTCGTCGCTGCGCCGGTCGCTCGGGCCGGACGCCGACCGCTACCTGCTCGCCGGGCGCGACAGCGTCGCGCTGGCCGGGCCGGACGACGTGGCCACCGACCTCGCCGAGTTCGAGACGCTGCTGGCGGACGGCCGCGCGGAGGAGGCGCTCGAGCTCTGTCGCGGCGACCTGCTGGACGGCCTCGACGACGACTGGGTCTTCGCGGCGCGCGACGACCACCGCGACCGCGTGGCCGATGCGCTCGCCACGCTGGCGGCCGGCGCCGAGGAGAGCGGCGACATGGACGCCGCGGTCACCTTCAGCCGCCGCCGCGTGGTGCTCGACCCGCTCGCCGAGGAGGCCCAGCGCGAGCTGATCCGCCGGTTGGCCGCCGCCGGCGACCGCCCGGCCGCGATCACCGCCTACCGGCGCCTGCAGGACCGCCTGCGGAGCGAGCTCGGCATCGCGCCTTCGGCGCGCACGCGCGAGCTGGCGGAGTCGCTGCGCGAGGAGGCGGGCGAGCCGGTGGCGGCGCACGCACCGGTCGCCCCCGCCGAGGCGCAGGCGCCGGCTGCGCCCGCGCCGCCCGCGACGGCCTCGCCGCGGCCGTCGGGCACGGTCACGCTCCTCTTCACCGACCAGGTCAGCTCGACCGAGACGCTCCAGCGTCTCGGCGACGACGAGGCCGAGCGGCTGCGCCGTACGCACTTCGGGCTGCTGCGCGAGGTGGCCGGCGCGCACGGCGGCCAGGAGGTGAAGAACCTGGGCGACGGGCTGATGGTGGCGTTCACGAGCGCGGTCGACGCGGTGGCGGCCGCGATCGGGATCCAGCAGGCCGTGCACCGCCACGCGGAGCGGGCCGGCGACGACCGCCTGGGCGTGCGGGTGGGGCTGAACGTGGGCGAGCCGATCGTCGACGAGGACGACTACTTCGGCACGCCGGTGGTCGTGGCCAAGCGCCTCTGCGACGCCGCGGCGAGCGGTCAGATCCTGGCGTCGGACGTTGTGCGCGCGCTGGTCGGCACGCGCGGCGGGTTCGAGTTCAGGTCCGTCGGAGCGATGCCCCTGAAGGGGATCGCCGACTCCGTGCCGGCGTGCGAGGTCGGCTGGGCGCCGACCACCGAGCAGCGGATTCCGCTTCCGCCGGCGGTCGAGACGGCCGATGCCGGCGAGCTGGTGGGCCGCAGTGGCGCGCTGGCCGAGCTCGAGCGGCACTGGCTCGACGCCCGCGCCGGCAGCCCGCGCGTGGTGGCCCTGGCCGGCGACCCCGGCATCGGCAAGACGCGGCTGGCCGCCGAGCTCTGCCGGCGCGCGCACGCGGACGGCGCCGCTGTGCTCGCGGGGCGCTGCTACGAGGAGACGCTCGTGCCGTACCAGCCGTTCGTGGAGGCGCTGCGGCACTACGTGGCGGGCGCTCCGCCAGCGGAGCTGACGGTCCAGCTCGCGCCGCGGCGGCGCGAGCTGGCCGCGCTCGTGCCGGACCTCGCCGACGGCCGCGAGCCGGCGCCGCGCGCGTCCGCGGACGCGGAGCAGGAGCGCTTTCGCCTGCTCGAGGCCGCCGCGTCGCTGATCCTCGAGGCGGCGGCCGCGCGGCCGCTGATCCTGCTGCTCGACGACCTGCACTGGGCGGACGACGCGACGCTCCTGCTGCTGCGGCATCTGGCGCGCTCGTTCCAGTCCCGCGAGGGGGCGGAGCTGATGGTCGTGGTCACGTTCCGCGACACGGAGCTGGCGGCACGCGGGGAGCTGGTGGCGGCGCTCGCCGAGCTCAGGCGCGCGCGGGTGCTGCACGAGCTGCAGCTCGGCGGTCTCGCCGGCGACGCGGTGGCCGAGCTGATCGCAGCGCAGTCGGGCGCCGCCGCGGAGGAGTCGTTCGCGCGCCGCGTGGCCGAGCGCACCGACGGCAACCCGTTCTTTATCGAGGAGCTGCTGCGGCACGTGCCCGACGCGCGCGCGGCCGAGCTCGACGAGCTGGGGCTCCCGGAGAGCGTCAAGGACCTGCTGCTCCGGCGGCTCGAGCGGCTGGGCGAGGACTCCCGCGGGGCGCTCGCGATCGCCGCGGTGGCCGGCGCCGAGTTCGACCTCGCGGTGGTGGCGCGCGTGCTCGGCGAGCCGGACGACTCTCTGCTCGACCCGTTCGACGCCGCGCTCGCGGCCCACGTGCTCGCCGAGGACCCGGCCACCGTCGGCCGCTACCGCTTCGCGCACCCGCTGATCCGCGAGACGATCTACGGCGACCTGTCGGCCACGCGCCGCGCGCTCGTGCACCGCCGGATAGGCGAGGCGCTCGAGGAGCTGCACCCGGACGCCCTCGCCGAGCACGCCGGGGCGCTGGCCCGCCACTTCCACGCGGGCGGCGACGCCGCCAAGGCGTACGACTACCACCGCCAGGCGGCCGCCGCCGCCGCGCGCGTCTATGCGCTCGAGACCGCGCTCGCGCACCTCGACGGCGCGATCGCCGCGGCGGGACTCCTGAACGTGCGGCCCGAGGACGACGCGGGCCTGCGCCGCCTCTTCGCCGAGCGCGGCTGGACGCGCCGCTTCGTGAGCGGCAACGCGGTCGCCGACAGCGTGCACGACTACGAGGTCGCACTGGCGGCGGCGCGCGCGGCCGGCGACCGCGAGCTCGAGATGGAGGTGCTGAACGCGCTCGGCACGCTCTCGCACATCGCCGACAGCGAGCGCGCGATCCGCCATCACGGCGAGTCGCTCGCGCTGGCCGAGGAGCTGGGGGACGAGGCCGGCCAGGTCGCAGCGCTGAACAGGCTGTCGCTCGTGCACGCGAACCAGCTCGACCTCGTGCGAGCTCAGGAGCTCGGCGAGCGCGCGCTGGAGCTGGCCAGGGGGAGCGGCGACGAGGTGGCCGTCGCGCGCGCCCTCGACGGGCTCAAGTTCGTGGCGCTGATGCTCGGCGACACCGAGCGGCTCGAGGACGTCACCTCCCAGCTTGCCACCGTCCAGCGCCGCCGCGAGGACATCTGGTTCCTGCTGTGGACGCTGTCCGAGTCGGCGTTCACGCCGATCGTGCAGGCCGACTTCGCCGAGGCCGACCGGCGGGTGGGCGAGGCGCTGGCCCTGGCGCGGCGCATGGGCGACACGATGGCCGAGACGCTGATCCTGGCGATCGCCTGCTCGCTCGAGCGCTCGCGCGGGCGTTACTCGGAGGCACTTCGCGTGGGCGAGCGGGCGGTGGCGCTGACCCACGACGCCACCGCCGACGTGTGGCTCGGGTGGACGGGTGCCGCGCACGCGCGATGCCTGGCGGACCTGGGGCTGTGGGAGGAGGCCTGCTCGCTGCTCGAGGACGGGCTGTCGGCCGCCGACCGGATCAACGCGCGCGGTCAGGCGTTCGGGTGCGTGGGCGACCTGGCGTGGGCGCGGCTCCAGACCGGCGACGTCGCGGGAGCGCGGGCTGCCGCCGAGCGCTGGGACGACGCCGCGGCGCAGGTCCACGCGCCGAGCGGACAGGCCTGCCTCTACTTCCGCACGAGCTACACGGGACGCGCGCGCGTGGCGCTCGCGCTCGGCGACCGCGAGCGGGCGGAGTCGATCCTGCGCGCTCTGCTCGTGCCGGTCGAGCGCTCCGGCGTACGCGACGCCGCCGCCGATGCCCATGCCGCCCTGGCGGCCTGCGCGCTCGACCGCGGCGACTCGGCGGAGGCCCAGCGCCTGCTCGCCCGCGGACTCGAGCTGCTCGGCCCGGACGGGTTCCCGGCCGAGCGGCTGCGACTCGTGCTCGCGCTGGCGGCGCTGGAGCCGGGCGGCGAGCACGAGACGGCCGCCGACGCCCTCGTCGAGGCGATCGCGACGTCGACGGAGAGCCCCGAGCTGGCCGCCGCCTTCCGGGCGCGGGCGCGCCTCAGCCCTGGCTAGGCTCGCGCCACACGACCTCGTGGCGGAGCAGGACCGGGTCGTCGAGCGGGCGCTGGAAGGCGCGCTCGAGCGCGCCGAGCTGGCTGCGGTAGGTGCGCACGACTCGCAGCTTGCGCTCGAACTCCGCCTCGGTGAGCGGGTGCGGCTCCGGCGCGAGCCCGTCGAGCTGCGGCGCGCACGCGGGCCACGCCTCGCCGCCGTCGACGCTCGCGTGTGGGAGGTCCGCGTAGAGGACCGTCTCGTAGCCGTCCTCGCGCAGCGCGCGGCCCACCTCTCGAACGGCCGCGTGGTCGGGGTGCGGCTCGGTGGTGGACGCGGGAAAGCGGCGCTCCCCCCCTCCGCCCGCGAACGCCGCCGGCACGTACACGAGCGCCGGCCGCGGCACGACCTCGCGCACGGTCGCGAGCAGCGCGGCGGCGTCCGCGCCGTCCTCGCGGTACTGGGCGTCGAGGAAGTCGAGGTTCACCGCCTGGCGCCCGACGGCGGCGAGCGCGGCGCGATCCTCCTCGATGCGCGCCCTCACGGCGCGGGCGGAATCGCCGCTGCCGCTCGCGCGGTCCCACCAGCCGGTGACAGTGCCCGGCGGCGGGACCCCGGCGAACACGTTCACCACCCGCACGTCGCCCGGCCCCTCGAGCACGCGCCAGCACGACAGCACGGCGTCGTCGAGGTGCGGTGACAGGATCACGATCGCCGGGTTCATCGATTCCATCCTTCCCCGATCGCGTTGAAGGAGCGTGAAAGCCGCGCGAAAGTGGTTCACTTCCACTGCGCGACAACCCAGGCAGGGGGCACCACGGGGAGAAAGCGGTTCGCGGCAGCGATGGCGGTATGCGTCGCCGGAGCGCTGTTCGCAGCGACGGCCGCGCAGGGGGCGATCGTCGAGGTCGGGGAGATCAGGCCTGGCGTTCCGGCGCTCTTCTTCACCGCCAACGCCGGCGAGCCCAACGACGTGGCCATTCGCCCCAAGGGCCGTATTTCGACCTCGACCGACGACCTCGGGCTCTCTTACCACGTGATCACGGTGGTCGACGAGGGCTCGACGCTCACCACGGGCGGGTCCTACCCGTGCGTGCTGCTGTCGGCCCACAAGGCGCGCTGCACGTCGTTCGCCAACGGCTTCTCCTGGATCCAGTTCGATTTGCGCGACGGACCCGACCGCCTGAGCATGCCCGCCCGCGTCGGCTACCCAACGACCTTGATCTACAGCGACGGCGGGGGCAACCGCTTCACGGTGCGGGGCCCGTCGACCGAGGTGTATGGCGCCTTCACGGGCGACGTCGTCCGCTTCAAGCCGCCCGGCGGCGGTGGCGTGATCACGGGCGGCTCGCCGACGCTCAAGCTCGTCGACGGCGCGCCGGAGTACGTCGATTGCCGCCCGCCCGGCACCCCGCGGGTGTTCAGCGACCCGCTCGACTCCTTCAGCTCCTACTGCTCGGTCTAGTTCCTCGCCCATACTCACGGGATGAACCCGTGGGTGGAGGCGGAGGGCGCACGCATAGCGCGGCGCGCTGAGCGCGAGCTGGAGGCGCTCGTGGGCATCTCCTCGCCCTCGGGCGACGACGCCGCCGCCGACGAGGCGCTGGCGATCTGCGCCGCGCTGCTGCCCGCCGATGCGGGCGTCGAGCGGATCCCGTGCTCCACCGACGGGTACGCCGACGACCTGCTCGCCACCCTCCGCGGCGGCGGCAGCGGGCGCGTGCTGCTGCTCGGCCACGTGGACACGGTCGTCGGCCACGACACCCACCGGGCGCTCGAGCGCAACGGCGACCGGCTGGTGGGGTCGGGCGCAGTCGACATGAAGGGCGGCGTGGTCCTCTCGCTGGGCGTGCTCGAGTCCCTGGCGGGGCGCCCCGAGGCGTTCGAGGAGGTCGCGCTGCTGCTTGTGACCGACGAGGAGTGGCGGGTCGGCGCCCTGCGCCACGCCGAGCGCTTCGCCGGCTACGACGCCTGCCTCTGCTTCGAGGCCGGGCAGGGCGGGCCGAACGGGGAGGAGGGCGTGGTCGTGAAGCGCAAGGCCGCCGCGACGCTCCGTGTGACCGCCACGGGGCGGGCCGCGCACAGCGGCTCCGCGCCCGACCGCGGCCGCAACGCCCTGCTGGCCCTGGCTGCCGCCGCTCAGCGCGTGGCCGACCTCCACGATCCGGGCGGCCCCGAGCGGCTCACCGTGGTCCCGACGATCATCAACAGCGGCGAGGCGTTCAACGTCGTGCCGTCGGGCGGCGAGCTCTACTGCGACATGCGCGCCGAGCGCGCCGAGGCGTTCCACGCCGTGCACGACGTCGTGCCGGCCGAGGTGGGCGGCGCGACGCTGCAGCCCGAGATCGTCCGGCTGTGGCCGGGCATGGACGCCCGCGACGCGACCGCGGGCCTGCTGGCGCGCGCTACGGCCGAGCTGGGGCGGCCGGTGTTCGGCGTCGAGCGCGGCGGCGCGAGCGACGCGAGCCACCTGGCGGGCGTGGTGCCGCTCACCGTCGATGGGCTCGGCCCGCGCGGCGGCGGCGCGCACAACCCTGACGAGTACGTGCACGCGGAGACGCTCCACTCGCGCGCGGAGGTGGCGCTGGCGCTGGTGGCGGCGTTGCTCGACGTGAGCTGAGCACAGGGGCGCAAACAGCGGCTTTCGAGAGTGGGTCGGCAAGGGGTGGGTCGAATTCCGTCAGCCGCGCTGACGCTTCTCGACCCACGTGCCGATAACGCTCGCATGGGTCGCCGCCCCATACGAGCCTGCCTGCTCGGTTGCCTCTGTTCGGTGGCGCTGCTGCTTGCGGCGGCGCAGACCGCCAGCGCCGGCGACATCGACCCCTACGCCTACGACTACGCGCACGGCTGCCGCAAGCACCCCCAGCCGGGCATGCTCGCCATGCAGCGGTGGCTCGAGCACCACGCGAAGGGCGAGTCCTGGGGGATCATGCGCTGCGAGAAGCTCACGAGCGACACCTACAGTCTCCACTCGGAGGGCCGCGCGCTCGACTGGCACCTCGACGCGCACGACAGGTCGGACCGGAAGGAGGCGCGCCGCCTCATCCACCTGTTCCTGAAGCGCGACCGCCATGGCAACAACCACGCGCTGGCGCGCCGCATGGGCATCCAGGAGCTGATCTGGAACTGCCGCTCCTGGTGGGCGGGCGACGGCGGGATGCAGCCGTACTCGGTGTGCGAGCACGGGCACGTGGACGACACGACCGGCCACCGCAACCACATCCACATCGGCCTCAACTGGCGCGGCGCGAAGATGAAGACGACCTTCTGGCGCACGCGGCGCTAGCCGCCGCTGCGCGCGCGGCGGCGGTGGCGGCTCCGCCGCCGGGTACGCTGCCGCGATCCGCAACCCCACGCTCCACGCCCGCGGCGCCTTCCCGCCGATCGCCGACTTCGCCTTCCTCTCGGACGGCGAGGTGGCAGCGCTGGTCGCGCCGAGCGGCAACGTCGAGTGGCTGTGCCTGCCGCAGTTCGACTCGCCGAGCGTGCTCGCGGCCATCCTCGACCGCGACGCGGGCCGCTTCCGGCTCGGGCCGTCGGACGTCCAGGTGCCGGCCGCGCGCCGCTACCTACCGGGGAGCATGGTGCTCGAGACCACCTGGAAGACCCGCACCGGCTGGCTCGTGGTCCGCGACGCCCTCGCCGTGGGGCCCTGGCACCACGTGGGCGAGCGAGCACACCGCCAGAGCCGGCCGCCGTCCGACTGGGAGGCCGACCACGTGCTCGTGCGCACCGCCCGCTGCGCGCAGGGGATCGTGGAGCTCGCGCTGGAGTGCGAGCCGGCCTTCGACTACGCCCGCCAGCGCGCGAGCTGGGACTACGCGGCAGGCGACTACCACCACGCGATCGCGACGGGTGACGACCCCGAGCCGGCGCTCCAGCTCGACAGCGACCTGAATATCGGCTTCGAGGGACCGCGCGCCACGGCGCGGACCACCCTGCGCCAGGGCGACACGGTGTTCGTCTCCCTCTCGTGGTCGGAGCACGGCGGGCCGAAGACCTTTCACGACGCCTTCGAGCGGATGGACCAGACCAACGCCTACTGGCGCGAGTGGCTGGCGCACGGCGACTTCCCCGACCACCCCTGGCGTGCGCAGCTCGAGCGCTCCGCGCTCACCCTGCGGGGCCTGGCGTACGCGCCGAGCGGCGCCATTGTCGCGGCGCCCACCACCTCGCTGCCGCGCGTGACCGGGCACGAGCGCAACTACGACTACCGCTTCAACTTCGTGCGCGACGCGGCCTTCGCGCTCTGGAACGGCTACAGCCTGGGCTTCGAGTGGGAGGCCGACGACCACTTCTACTTCCTCGCTGAGCTGGCCCGGGACGGCGACGCGTACCTTCAGAACATCTACGGGGTCAGCGGCGAGACCGACCTCGAGGAGACGACCCTCGAGCACCTGTCGGGCTACGACAACTCGCGGCCGGTCCGCGTCGGCAACGCCGCGGCCCACTACCAGCAGCACGACATCTGGGGTGCCCTGCTCGACGCGGCCTACCTGCACGCCAAGTCGCGCGACAAGCTGCCGGAGCGGATCTGGCCCATGGTGAAGGCACAGGCCGAGCGGGCGGCCGACTGCTGGCGCGAGCCCGACCGCGGGATCTGGGCCGCGCGCGGCGAGCCGCGTCACTACGTGTCGTCGAAGTTCATGTGCTGGGTCGCCGTCGACCGCGGGGCGCGCCTGGCCGAGCTGCGCGACGAGCCCGACCTCGCCGAGAAGTGGGACAAGGTCGCCGCCGAGATCAAAGAGGACGTCTGCACGAACGGGGTCACCGAGCGCGGCGTGTTCCGCCAGCACTACGAGACCGATGCGTTGGACGCGTCGCTGCTCCTGATGCCGCTCGTCCGCTTCCTGCCGCCGGACGACGAGCGCGTGCGCAAGACCGTCGAGGCGATCGCCGAGGAGCTGGTCGAGGATGGGCTCGTGCTGCGGATGCGCCCCGACGAGGAGGACTTCGCGGTGGAGGGCGAGACGTTCACCGTGTGCTCGTTCTGGCTCGTCTCGGCGCTTGCCGAGATCGGCGAGGTCGAGCGCGCGCGCGAGATGTGCGAGCGGCTGCTCGCCCTGGCCAGCCCGCTCGGCCTCTACGCCGAGCACCTCGACCCGGACTCGGGTCGCCACCTCGGCAACTTCCCGCACGCCTTCACGCACCTGGCGCTCGTCAACGCGGCGCTGCACGTGATCGCAGCCGAGGGCGAGGCCGTGGCCGACCCGCGGACCGACCGCGCGACGGCCTAGGCGGGCGCCGGCGCGTAGTAAGGGTTCTCGCCCGAGGTGTGATCGGTCACGTCGACCACGCGCGCCACCTCGGGGACCGCCGCGACGATCGCCGACTCGATCCCCTGGTCGAGCGTCACGCCCGCCATCCCGCAGCCCTGGCAGCCGCCGCCGAGCCGCACGTACGCCGTGTCGCCCTCGACGCCCACCAGCTGCGCCATGCCGCCGTGCATGGCGATCGCCGGGTTGATGTGCCGGTCGAGCACCTGCGCCACGCGCTCCGCCACGTCGCCCTCCAGGCCCTCGGCGGGCGGCGGCTCGACCACAGGGCTCGGCTTGTTCGGGTTGCTCACCACGAGCCCGCCGCGCATCAGGTCGTCCGACCAGTCGATGGTCGCGCCGCGCACGGCCTCCACGTCGCTCGCCGGCACCACCACGGGCAGGTCGCCCGCGCGCTCGACCACGTCGTCCGCCACCGCGGCCGCCAGCGGCTTGAGCGAGAGGTCGTAGGTGAACTCGCCGCGATGCACGCCGGTCACCTCGACCCACATCGCCTGTGAGCCGGGCTCCTCGACGCGCGCGCGGAACTCGCGCACCTTCTCGATCGCACTCGGTGTCAGCTCGATCAACATCGCCACCAAGGGTAGGGAGTCAGGGAGCGCGCCAGACGAACACGTCGCCATCGGCCTCCCCGTGGAGGCCGAGTGCCTCGATCGCCTTCGTCACGCCGGGGTACTCCGGGTTCTCGTAGTCGTGGAAGGCGACGATCGCCCCGCCGGCCAGGGCGGGCCGCCACGCCTCGAAGGTCGCGATCGTCAGGTCGCGGTCGTGCGAGCCGTCGACGAACAGCATGTCCGGTCGCCACGGGCGCTCGCCGGGACCCTGCTCGCCGCCGGCCTGGACGACCTCGAGGCGTGCCGTGACGCCCGCGCCCGCGAGTGCGAGGTAGCGGTCGCGCTGCGGCCACACGCGCGGGTCGAAGCTGAGGACGTGCCGCTCGCGGTCGGCCAGCAGGAGCGCGGCGGTCGTCCACGCGGTGCCGGTGCCCACCTCCACCACGCGCTTGCGGCCGCGCGCGAGGCGCAGGATCCGCGCGAGCGACTCGGGCCCGGTCGCCGAGCGCAGCGACCACTCGTCGCCCTCGCGCGCCGCCAGTCGGCGCGCGCGCGAGTAGAAGCGCGCCACGCGCGGCGGCAGCCTGAGGAGGACCGCGTTCCGCCGGACTCGCGCCGTGACTAGTCTGCTGCGCATCGCGGGAGACGCTAGAGAAATCGCCGAGCGCGCCCGCGTCGACGGACGCATCGCGCTCGACACCGAGTTCGTCTCAGAGGGCCGCTACCGGCCGCTCCTGTGCCTCGTCCAGGTGGCCGTGCAGGCGCGCGGCAGCGGGGGCAAGGCGGACGTCGTGGTGCTGGACCCGATCGAGGGCTTCGACCACGGGCCGCTAGCCGACGTCGTGGCCGATCCCGAGATCGACGTGGTCCTCCACGCCGGCGCGCAGGACGTGGCGATCCTGCGCCGCGCCTGGGGGATCGCGCCGTCGCGGCTGTTCGACACGCAGATCGCCGCCGGGTTCGCGGGCTTCAGCGCGCAGGCCGGCTACGGCAACCTGCTGTCGCGTGTGACCGGGGTGCGGCTCAACAAGTCGGCTGGCTTCACGCGCTGGGATCGCCGCCCGCTCACGCCCGAGCAGGTGGACTACGCGCGCAGCGACGTGGAGGACCTTCTCACGCTGGCCGACACCCTCGAGGAGCGGCTGAGCGCGGCCGGCCGGCTCGGCTGGGCGCGCGAGGAGTGCCGCCGGCTCGAGGCGATCTCGGACGAGCGCGACCCCGACGAGGCCTGGCGGCGGCTGCCGCGTGTCGCTCAGCTGCGGCCGCGCGGGCGCGCGGTGGCGAGCGCGCTGGCCGCGTGGCGCGAGCGCACTGCCGCCGAGGAGGATCGCCCGCTCGGCTCGATCCTCAGCGACGTGGCCCTGATCGAGGTGGCCCGCCGCCAGCCGAAGTCGATCGCGGACCTCCAGGCGATCCGTGGCGTGCGCCCGGACCTCGGCCGGCGCCGCGGCGCGGCTGTGCTCGAGGTGATCGAGCGCGGCCGCGAGCAGCCGCCGCCCGAGCTCGAGGAGTGGACGCGCTCCGACCCGGAGCCGCAGGACGCCCCGCGGATCGCGCTCTGCGAGGCGCTCGTGCGCCACCGCGTGCTGGAGGCCGGGCTGGCGTACGAGCTCGTCGCCTCGCGCGCGGATCTGACCGCCATCGCCGTCGCGGCGCGCGAGGGCGCCGACGAGCCGGACGTGCGCACGCTGGGGGGGTGGCGGCGCGACCTCGTGGGGGCGGAGCTGCTGGAGCTGCTCGCGGGGCGGGTGTCGCTGCGGGTGGCTCCCGACGGTGGGGTCGCGGTCGCCGAGGCGTCCCGCGCCGCCGGGCCCGGCTGACCGGCGCCGGCTCGCTGGCTATGTACGGGTGCTCGGGCGGTGTCTCCAAGACGAGGGTCCATTTCCAACGGCTATAGCCACTAGAAAAGGACCCTCATCCGCCGTGGGCGGCTACTCGAAGTCGTCCGCCGTGTGCGGGCCCACGCACGCGACCGTCGGCGGGCCCTGGATGCGGGCGGCCACCTCGCGGACGTCGTCCTCGGTCACGGCGTCGAGCGCCGCGATCGCGTCGTCGGGCGAGCGCAGCTCGCCGAAGGTGACCTTCTCGCGGGCGGCGCGGCTGGCCACGGCGCCGGTGCTCTCGAGCATCAGCACGGCCGAGCCGGCGGCGTACGCGCGGGCGCGCTCCACCTCGCCGTCGTGCGGTCCGTTGGCGGCCAGGTCGGCGACGATCTCGCGGATCCGCGCGTAGGCCTCGGGGCACTTCGACGAGTCGAGGCCGGAGGAGACGTCGAGCCGGGGCGCGTCGGCGTGCGCGGTGCCATACGAGCGGATCGCGTAGCAGAGGCCGCGCTGCTCGCGGATCTCGTCGAACAGGCGCGAGCCCATCGAGCCGCCGAGGAGGGTCGAGGTCACGCTGAGCGCCGCGCGCTGGCGGACGTCGGCCGGGTCGATATCCGGACGCCAGTGGAGCCGCAGGTGCGACTGCTCGGTGTCGCGCTCCTCGACCATCACGCGGCGCTCGAACCCCGGCGCCGGCTCCACCCCGTTGCCCCCGCCGGCCGCCGGGAAGCGCTCGAACGCCTCCGCCAGGCCGCCGACGTCGACCTTCGACAGGTCCCCGGCCAGGAACGCGCCGCCGCGCTCCGGCGCCCACTGGCGCTCGCGGAAGGCGAGTATTCCCTCGCGCGGGAAGCTGCGCAGGTGCTCCGCCGGACCGAGCACGCTGCGGCCGAGCGGGTGGTCGCCGTAGCTCGCGCGGTCGATCAGGTGGTCGGCCACGGTCGACGGCACGTCGTTGGCGCGCGCGATCTCCTGGACCACGACGCCGCGCTCGCGGTCGAGCTCCTCGGCGTCCACGCGCGCACGGGCCACGAAGTCGGTGAGCAGGTCGACGGCGTCCATCGCCGCCTCGGCGCGGCAGGTGATGTGGAACGCCACGAGGTCGTGCGAGGTGTAGGCGTTGAGCTGGGCGCCGAGCCGCTCGGCGGTCTCGTTCACGTCGCGGTAGGTGGGGTACTTCTCGCCGCCCTTGAAGACCAGGTGCTCCAGGAAGTGCGCCATGCCGTTCTCGTCGGCGTGCTCGGTGCGGGCCCCGGCGTCGAACGCCACGAGTGCCGTGACCGCTCGCGTGCCCGGCATGCCGAAACGAACGAGCGGCAGACGGTTTTCGAGCGTAGTGCTGTCGAGCTCCACCATGCTAGCCAGCGTAGCGGGCGCCATCGCGGCGCTTGCGGCGGCTGCCGGGCTGGCGGCGGCGACGCCCCAGCGCGCCGCCGCCGCGCAGGGGATGGAGGTGACGCTCGCCGACGATGCGGTGTTCCTCTACCGCGGCTACTACGACCGGGGACACGCGTTCAGGCAGGCGCTGCCGCTGGCCACCACCCGCCTCCACGTGATGCTCCCGTGGACCTACGCGCTGCGCCACAAGCAGTCGAAGAAGCGCCACAGGCCCGAGCACCTCGTCTACTACCTGCACCGCTGGGACAACCTCATCGACGCCGCGGCCAAGCGCGGGATCCGCGTCGAGCTCGTGCTCGCCGGCAAGGCGCCCGCGTTCGCCACCTCGAACCACAAGATCGGGCGCAAGCGGCCCGACGCGCACGAGTACGGCAGGTTCGTGCGCGCGATGGCCGCCCACTTCAAGGGGCGCGTGGACCGCTACTCGATCTGGAACGAGCCGAACTACGTGTCGTGGCTCAAGCCGATGGACGAGGCGCCCGGCATCTACCGGAAGCTCTACCTGGCGGGCTACAAGGCGGTCAAGCGCGCCGACCCGAGCGCCAAGGTGCTGATCGGCGAGACCTCACCACGCGACTCGAAGGGCAGGTCGCTGTCGCCGCTGTCGTTCCTGCGCCGCATGGCGTGCGTCGACCACAACTACGTGCGCGTGCGCCACTGCCCGGTACTGCACGCCGACGGCTACGCCCAGCACCCGTACGACTTCGAGGCGCCCCCGAGTGAGCACCACGCCGACGCCGACGACGTCACGATCGGCACGCTCGACCACCTGACGGGTGCGCTCGAAAGGCTGCGCAACGCCGGTGCGCTGGTCGCGCCGAACGGCGATCACATGGGCGTCTACCTCAGCGAGTTCGGCTACTTCGTCACGGGACGGCGCAAGATCCCCGAGAAGCAGGCGGCGCAGTGGCTGCCGGAGGCGTTCGACATCGCCCTGCGCAATCCGTACGTGCGCGAGATGACCCAGTACGGGCTGGTCACGCCGCCCAAGCACTACCCGAGTGCGTACTTCAACCTCGGCATCGTCACGTTGAAGGGCCACCGGCGAAAGCCGTACAGAACGCTGGCCAAGTGGGCCGGGCACGCGGTGCGCGACGGCCGGGTTCCACCACCGCGCGGGCCGATCGAGCTGCCGAAGGCTCGGCCCAGCGGGGATTCGCCCGGCGCGGGCCACGGCGCCCACCCGTCGCCCGGACGCTGAACCCGTGCCAAGATGCCGGGGCGAGGAGGCCATGGCCCGTCGAACGTCGATCGTCATCGCACTGGTGCTCGCCACCGCCGGCGCGTCGCCCGGGGCTGCCGCCACGCCGATCCCCGAGGGACCCGACGGCGGTCCGCCGCCGCCCCTGATCGGCAAGCCGGCGGTGCAGCGGCCCGTGTCCGCACCACGCGTGCCGCGCCACCCGTTCATGGCCCCGAACGACCGCAGCAACCTCCACAACGACGCGTTCCAGACCGACGCCAACCGCGGCCCCGGGCCGCTCGGCCGCGGGATGCGCCGCGCGTCGACCTTCTTCGCCAACGACTGCGCGTCGATCACCTTCGACAGCCGTGGGCGCCTGGTCACGATCTGCGTCGGCGTCGCCAGGCCGACGCTGTACATGCTCGACCCGAAGACGCTCGACACCCTGGCGTCGATGCCGCTGCCCAACCGCGAGATGCCGAGCCCCGACTTCTTCCACGACTTCTCGGGCGGCGGCTACTTCTACCTCGACAATCGCGACCGCGCGGTGATGCTCACCAACGACCGCCACCTCTACGTGGTTCGCGAGACGCCCGGCCCCGGCTTCGCGATCGAGCGCAACTACGACCTGAACGGCGTGATCGGGCTGACCGACAAGCCGTTCTCAGCGCTGCCCGACTGGAGCGGCCGCTACTGGTTCGTGACCACCAAGGGCACGGTGGGGACCGTCGACCGCGCCAGCGGAAAGGTCGCGTCCATCAAGTTGCCGAACGGAGAGGGGATCCAGAACTCGTTCTCCGTCGACGCCGACGGCGGCGTCTACCTCGTCTCCAACCTCGCGCTCTACCGCCTCGACGCCGGTCCGGGCGGGCGGCCCAGGATCACCTGGCGCGCGGTCTACCCCAACAGCGGGATCCACAAGCCGGGCCAGGCCGACGCCAGCTCGGGCACGACGCCGACGATCATGCGCGGCGGCCTGGTGGCGATCACCGACAACGCCGATCCGACGCACATCGTCGTGTACAAGAAGGCGCGCAAGGTGGCGGGCAGCCGAGTGGTCTGCCGGCACCCGATCTTCAGGAAGGGCGCGAGCGCCACCGACCAGTCGCTGAACGTGGCGGGGCGCGCGATCGTGGCCGAGAACAACTACGGCTACAGCGGGCCGGACGCCACCGAGCAGGGGGCGTCGACCGCGCCGGGCCTCGAGCGCATCGACCTCGACCGCGATGGGACCGGCTGCCACCACGTGTGGACGAGCAAGGAGATCGCGCCGACCGTCGTGCCCAAGATCTCGCTCCCGAACGGCCTCGTCTACACCTACACCAAGCCGCCGCGCGACGACGGGTCCGACTACTGGTACCTCACCGCCCTCGACTTCCGCACCGGCCGGACCGTGTACAGCTTCCGCGCGGGCGAGGGGCTCGGCTACAACAACAACTACGCGCCGATCACGATCGGGCCCGACAATGGCGCCGTCTACATAGGCGTTCTCGGCGGGATGGCGATGCTGCGCGACTCGGTGCCGCCGCCGCGGCACCCGCCGCGCGCCAGGCCGAAGGCCAAGCCGCGGCTGTTCCTCGGCGTGCGCTGGCGGCGGCCGTGCGCGTTCGGCCACATGAGCTCGCGGATCCGCGGCAAGGACTCGCCGAAGGTCCTGTCGGCCGCTTGGTACGTCGGCACGAGGCGCGTGGCGAGCGACTTCGACCCGCCCTACCGGCAGCGGATCAGGCTGGCGCGCGGCAGGCACGACCGGAGCTACACGATCCGTGCGCGCGTCCGGCTCGTCGACGGCCGCGCAAAGACGGTCCACCGTAAGGTGCTCGTGTGCGCGAAATGAGTCACGAGGCGGTGTACGTGTACCGGCGCCGGCGCGCGGTGGCGATCGGCGGCGCCGTGCTTCTGATCCTGCTCATCGTGGTGATCTCCGCGAGCGGCGGCGGCGACAGCTCGCAGACCACGACGACGCCCGCGACCTCCGCTCCGGCGACGGACACCGGCGTTCCGCCGGCCATCGTCAAGCAGAAGGGGAAGAAGGGCGAGGGCGACGGCACCGGCGGCTCGGGTTCGGGCGCGGCCGGCGGCGGCTCGGCGCCGGTCACCGGCAGCCCAGGCGTCGGCGGCGGCGTGCCGTCGGCCGGCGGCGGGACCGGCGCGCCGTCCGGGAGTCCTGGCACGTCGAGCGGCAGCAGCGGCGCGCCGACCGGGCAGGACTCGAGCTCCGGCGGCGCCTCGGCGCCGAGCCCGCAGAGCCCGACGGGCGGCAGCGGGCCGCCCTAGGCGCGTGCTGCAGCACGTGAGCCTGGAGGTCGGCCGCGACGTGGTCGAGCGGTGCGCCGCGTTCTGGGAGCTGCTCGGCTTCGCGCGCGTCGAGCCGCCGCCGGCGCTGCGCGACCGCGCCACCTGGCTCGAGCGCGACGGCACCCAGGTGCACCTGATGCTGGTCGACGACCCGGTCGTGCCGCCGCAGGGACACGCGGCAGTGGTGGCGCCGGACTACGACGCCACGCTCGCGGCGCTGCGGGGGGCCGGCTTCGACCCCGAGCCGCGGAGCGAGCACTGGGGCGTACCGCGCTCTTTCGTGCGCGACCCGCTCGGGCACCGCGTGGAGGTGATGTCGGCGCCGCCGCCGCGGTCGCGATGAGGACCGCCGTGGTCGGGCACGTGGAGTGCGTCGAGTTCGCGAGCGTCGCGCGCGTGCCGGTCGCGGGGGAGATCGTCGCGGCGCGGAGGACCTGGACCGCGGCCGCGGGCGGCGGCGGCGTGGCCGCCGTGCAGCTCGCGCGGCTGGCCGGCGAGTGCACGCTCTACACGGCCCTCGGGGACGACGAGCTCGGCCGGCGCTCGCGCGACGAGCTCGAGTCGCTCGGTGTACGCGTGGTCGCGGCCAACCGCGCCGGCGAGTCCACGCGGCGCGCGTTCACGTTCGTGGACGACGACGGCGAGCGCACGATCACCGTGCTCGGCGAGCGACTGCAGCCGGAGCGCGACGACCCGCTCCCGTGGGACGAGCTCGGCGACGTCGACGCCGTGTACTTCACGGCCGGCGGCGCCGACACGCTCCGGGCCGCGCGCGCCGCTCGCACGGTGGTCGCCACCGCCCGAGTCATGGACGTGATCGTGGCGGCCGCGGTGCGGCTGGACGCCGTGGTCGGCAGCGGCGCCGACACAGCGGAGCGCTACCGGGAGTACGAGCCGGCACCGGCGCTCGTGGTCGCGACCGCCGGCGCCGCGGGCGGGACGTGGACGGCGGCCGAGGGGCGCACCGGCAAGTGGGCCGCGGCATCGCCCCCCGGTCCGATCGCCGACGCGTACGGCTGCGGCGACAGCTTCGCCGCCGGCCTCACCTTCGCACTCGCGGACGGGCGCGAGACCGGTGACGCGCTCGAGCTCGCAGCGCGCTGCGGCGCGGTGTGCCTGACCGGCCACGGGCCATACGAGCGCCAGCTGACCCTCGCCCGGTGACCCGGGCACGCGCCGCGCGCGTATTCGATCGCGCACGAACGCGAGCGCTCGGCGCCCGCTTTCGAGTGCTTCACATACGAATGCATTCGCGTGTTCCGGGGTAAGCGACACGGGTACCCGAACTCGCAACTTACGCACGCGACCAAAACGGAAGGGGCAAGACCAAGTGGCTGATCTGCAGGCCAAGGACTTGAAGTTGATCCAGTACCTCAACGAGGCGTACGGCAAGGAGAAGCAGCTCGAGACGGCGCTCACCGCGCACATCCAGATGACGACGCGCGCGCCGTACAAGAAGCGCCTACAGCAGCACCTGACCGAGACCAAGCGGCACGCCCGCGAGGTCGAGCGGCGCATCAAGAAGCTCGGCGGCAAGGCCGACGAGGTGAGCGTCCCGGGTCCGGATGCCGTGACCGAGGCCGCGACGAGCGCGCTCGAGCTGGCCAGGCGAGGCGCGGCTGCGCTTCAGGGACCGATCCACGTCCTGCGCGGCACCGGCGAGCAGGAGAAGCTCCTCAAGAACGCCAAGACGGAGTTCCAGGACGAGGCCGAGGAGATCGCGACCTACCTCTCGATCGAGCACCTCGCGAACCTGGTCGGCGACAAGGAGACCGCCAAGCTCGCGAAGAGCATCCGCCGCGAGGAGGAGCGCATGCGCGACTTCCTCGGCCGGCTGATCCCGCAGCTCACGAAGGCGGTCGCGACCGAGGAGATCCCGGCCGCCGAGCGCAAGACCGGACGCCGCGGCAGCCGGCGCGCGTCGTCGCGCCGCAGCTCGTCCTCGAGCTCGCGCTCGTCGGGCTCGCGGTCGTCGAGCTCGCGGTCGTCCGGCTCGAGCTCCTCGCGCTCGCGGTCCGGGTCGAGCTCGAGCAGTCGATCGTCGGGCAGCCGCTCGGGCGGCTCGCGCTCGAGCAGCTCCCGGGCGTCAAGCAGCCGTTCGTCGGGCAGCCGTTCGGGTGGCACCCGGTCGTCGGGCACCCGGTCGTCGGGCACCCGGTCGTCGGGCAGCCGTTCGGGTGGCAGCCGTTCGTCGGGTACCCGTTCGTCGGGCAGCCGGTCGGGCGGCTCGCGCTCGAGCAGCTCGCGGTCGTCGGGCACCCGTTCCTCGGCCAGCCGTTCGGGGGGCACCCGCTCGTCGGGCAGCCGTTCGGGGGGCTCGCGCTCCGGCAGCTCGCGCTCCAAGTCCAGCTAGCCCTCAGCTAGCCCTCGGCTTCGGCGCAGGCCCCGCACGCGGGGCCACGTGGAGGGGCGGCGCGTGCGCTCGGGCACGCGCCGCTACCTTCGTCCTGTGGCACTCACCCGAGGCAGGGGACCGTTCGGGGACAGCCCGGGCGGCGACTTCAACTTCGATCCCCCGCACGAGCGGGCGGTCATCTACTTCGAGGACTTCGACCGCCGGATCCGCGCGACGTTCGCGGGCGAGACCGTCGTCGACAGCCGGCACGCGAAGCTGCTGCACGAGCAGCGGCACCTGCCGATCCTGTACTTCCCGGAGGCCGAGGTGCGGACCGACCTGCTCGAGCCGACCGAGCACCGAACGCGCTGCCCGTGGAAGGGCGAGGCGCGCCACTGGTCGCTCGTGGTGGGTGGCCGGGTGTCGGAGAACGCGGCCTGGAGCTACCCCGAGCCGATCGAGACCGCGCCGTGGCTGGCGGGGCACTTCGCGTTCTACTGGGACCGGGTGGACGGGTGGCTGGAGGAGGACGAGGAGCTGATCGGACACGTGCGCGATCCGTACCACCGGGTGGACGTGCTCGACAGCTCGCGCCAGGTGCGCGTCGAGCTGGACGGCGAGCTGCTGGCCGACACGGGTCGGGCCCGGGTGCTGTACGAGGCGGGCCTGCCGCCACGCTGGTACATCCCGCGCGAGGACGTGCGCGCCGAGGTCCTGACCGAGAGCGACACCCGGTCGGTGTGCGCCTACAAGGGCGTCGCCTCGTACCACTCCGTGAGCACGCCCGCGGGCGTCGCGGACGACCTGGTCTGGTTCTACCCCGACCCGCGCGAGGATGCGCGGCGCGTGCGCGACTACCTCTGCTTCTTCAACGAGCGCGTCGACCTCTACGTGGACGGCGAGCTGCAGGAGCGGCCCGAGAGCCCCTGGAGTCGCTGAGCCGAACGGCCGCCGGCGCCGTCGACCGCCACGAGCAGACGGCCGCAGGCGCGCCGCCGCAGGCGGAACGCGCCCGACGGCGACAGCCGCACGCGACGACCTCCGACGGTCACGCGCACCCGTGACGCCGCCTCGCCGGCCTGCCCCTGCCACCTCGAGTCGCGCGAGGTGACGGCGTCGAGGAAGGTATCCATCACGTTCGGCGGCACCGGGTAGGGCGGGATCTCGAACGCGTACGGCGTGCGCCAGCCGTAGGTGAACCAGCGGCTGCGGCGACTCGCATCGCCCTTCGCCTGGAACCGCGACCGGACCTCGGCGGCGCGGTCGGGATCCGGTGGGTGTGCCGACCCGAGGTAGCCCGATCGCGTGCGCCGCACGCGCAGGAGCGGCCGTTCCGCGACGAGCAGCGTCGTGCCGAGCCGCCCGGCGCCGGCCGCCTGCGCGGCGGCCGCGAGGAACGCACCGGCCTGTGCATGGATGGCCCGGTCGCGAAGCGCCACGAGTCGCCGCGGCGCGCCGACCACCAGCGACAGCTCGCGCCGCAGTCGCACCGCCGCGCGGCCCCAGGACGCCCGCCCGTCGTACGCCTTCAGGAAGCGGCGGTTCAGGCGCACGAAGCTCGGCGCCTCGGCGAGGTCGAGCTTGGTCGACCAGCTCGTCTCGGCCCATGCGCGCAGGGTTGCCCGCACAAGCCGGCCGGCCGCCGCAAGCCCGTGCGCATCGGTGGCCAGCGTGCGCGGATGGGCGGCCAGCCCGCGCACGGCGCGCAGCCACGACGCGCGCCGCTCGTAGCCGCGCGGGTTGCGCATCCAGTCGCCGGCGGTCGCGAGCGGCAGCAGGTTGAGGTCCGCCTCGTTCATCGGGTTGAGGAAGAACCCG
>JBJMLK010000142.1:0-6431 GCA_045805345.1 Thermoleophilaceae bacterium
TACGACTACGAGCCGGACGAGAAGCACAAGACCGTCGCGATCACCGAGAAGGGTGTCGAGAAGGCCGAGAAGTTCCTGGGCATCGACAACATGTACCTCGCGGAGCACGGCAACCTGGTCAACCACCTGATCCAGGCGCTCAAGGCCGAGTCGCTCTACAAGCGCGACGTGGACTACGCGGTGATCGACGGCGAGGCGAAGATCATCGACGAGTTCACCGGCCGGATCCTCGAGGGCCGGCGCTGGTCGGAGGGCCTCCACCAGGCGATCGAGGCCAAGGAGGGCGTGGCGATCCAGGAGGAGAACCAGACCGTCGCCACGATCACCTACCAGAACTACTTCCGCCGCTACGACAAGCTCGGCGGCATGACCGGCACGGCCATCACCGAGGCCACCGAGTTCATGAAGATCTACGAGCTCCAGGTGGTCGAGATCCCCACCAACCGGCCGATGGTCCGGAACGACCAGAACGACCAGATCTACAAGACCAAGGACGGCAAGTGGAAGGCGGTCGTCGACGAGATCCAGTACCGCTCCGAGAAGGGCCAGCCGGTGCTCGTGGGCACGATCTCCGTCGAGGTGTCCGAGCTGCTCTCCGACCGCCTCACGCGCAAGGGCGTCAAGCACACGGTGCTGAACGCGAAGCCCGAGCACGCCGAGCGCGAGGGCGAGATCATCGCGGAGGCCGGGCGGCCCGGCGCCGTCACGATCGCCACCAACATGGCCGGCCGCGGCGTGGACATCAAGCTGGGCGGCAACGCCGAGCACCAGACCCACCAGGAGCTGGCCAGCCGCGGCCTCGAGCCCGGCACCCCCGAGTACGACCAGAACTGGGACTCGCTCTTCCGCCGCATAGAGAAGGACGTGGAAGCCGATCGCGACCGCGTCAAGGAGCTCGGCGGCCTCTACATCCTCGGCACCGAGCGCCACGAGTCCCGGCGGATCGACAACCAGCTCCGCGGCCGTTCGGGCCGCCAGGGCGACCCCGGTGAGTCGCGCTTCTACCTGTCCGCCGAGGACGACCTCGTGCGACTGTTCGCCGGCGAGCGGATCTACAAGATCCTCGACAAGCTCGGCCCGATCGACAAGGAGGGCAACGAGCAGCCGATCGAGGCCAAGATGCTCTCGAACCAGATCGAGAACGCCCAGAAGAAGGTCGAGGAGCAGAACTTCCTGATCCGCAAGCGCGTCCTCGAGTACGACGACGTGATGAACCAGCAGCGCGAGATCGTCTACGAGATCCGCGACCGCATCCTCGAGGGCGAGGACATCTCGGACACCGCGCGCACGCAGATCGCGGACGCGGTCGAGCGGCTCACCGACGAGTACCTGGTCGGCGACTACGTCGAGGACTGGGACGTGGACGGCCTGCTCAGCCAGCTCGAGCAGATGTACCCGGTCGCGCTCGACGCCGAGGAGTTCGACGCCCAGAAGGCCGACCGCATGAGCATCGTGGCGGAGCTGCGCGAGGACGTGGTCCACGCGTACAACGAGCGCGAGCAGGAGCTCGGGCCGGAGCTGATGCGCGCGCTCGAGCGCTACATCCTGCTCCAGATCATCGACGACCGCTGGCGCGAGCACCTGCACGACATGGACTACCTGCGCGAGGGCATCCACCTGCGCGGCTTCGCGCAGATCGACCCGCTCGTGGCCTACAAGAACGAGGGCTTCGAGATGTTCACCGGCCTGATCAACTCGATCTGGGAGGAGTTCGCGCGCTACATCTTCCGGGTCGAGGTCGAGATCGAGGGCGAGAACGGCGGCCCGGGCGGCGGCGCGCCCGCACCGTGGCAGCCCACACCCGGCTCGAGCTCCACCGGCGCGCGCCTCCAGTACCAGGGCGGCACCGCCGAGGACCAGCCGAGCGCGCTTGCGGCGGCGGCCGCGGGCGCCGTCCCGGCCGGCGTGGCGGGCGCGGCGGAGATGGCGGTCGACGAGGTGACCGCGCCCACCCCGGTGGAGACGCGGCACGTGGACGAGCGCGACCAGATCGGCCGCAACGACCCGTGCTGGTGCGGCTCCGGCAAGAAGTTCAAGAAATGTCACGGGGCCTAGGCGCATGAGCGCCGACGGTTCCCTCCGCGACCAGCTCAAGCTGCTCGCGGACTACCTTTGACCCAGCCGGGCTTGCCGAGCGCGTAGGCGCGCTCGAGCGCGAAATGCAGGAGCCGGGCTTCTGGGACGACCAGGAGCGGGCGGCGCGCGTGTCGGCCGAGCACTCGCGGGCACAGCGCAAGCTCGACGGCTACCGGACGCTCGAGTCCGACCTCGACGACCTCGAGACGCTCGAGGAGCTCGCGGCCGAGGACGAGTCGATCGCGACCGAGCTCGAGGAGCAGCGCACGGGCGTGGAGGCGCGGCTTGCGGAGCTCGAGGAGCAGAGGCTCTTCTCGGGCCGCTACGACTCGGGCGACGCGATCGTCTCGGTTCACGCCGGCACCGGCGGGACCGATTCCCAGGACTGGGCCGAGATGCTCCTGCGGATGGAGATGCGCTGGGCGGAGAAGCGCGGCTTCGCGGTCGAGCTCGCCGAGGTGAGCCCGGGGGAGGAGGCGGGCATCAAGTCCGCCACGTTCTTCGCGCGCGGCGAGAACGCCTACGGCCTGTTCTCGGCCGAGAAGGGCGTGCACCGGCTGGTCCGCATCTCGCCGTTCGACGCCGCCGCCCGCCGGCACACGAGCTTCGCGCTGGTCGAGGTGTCGCCGCTGGTCGACGAGGTCGGCGACGTGGAGATCGACGAGTCGGACCTCCAGGTCGACACCTACCGCGCGTCCGGCGCCGGCGGCCAGCACGTGAACAAGACCGACTCGGCGGTCCGGATCACGCATCGGCCCACCGGGATCGTCGTGCAGTGCCAGAACGAGCGCTCGCAGTCGTCGAACAAGGCCACGGCGATGGCGATGCTCAGGTCGAAGCTGCTCGAGCTGGAGGAGCAGCGGCGGCGTGAGGAGCTCGCGCGAGAGAAGGGCGAGGCGCAGGACGTGGGCTGGGGCTCGCAGATCCGCTCGTACGTGCTGCACCCCTACACGATGGTCAAGGACCACCGCACGAATCACGAGATGGGCGATGCTCAGCGCGTGCTCGACGGGGACCTCGACGGCTTCGTGCGAGCTGAGCTGCTGCGCCGCGCCGCGACCGGCAATGGCGCGGGCTAGGAGAGCGTCAGCTTGCAGGAGCTGATCGACCGCGCGCTGGACGAGGACGTCGGCGCGGGCGACGTCACGACCGCCGCGCTGGTGCCGGCGGACGCGCGCGCGAGGGCGCGGATCGTGCAGAAGGCGCCCGGAGTGGTGGCCGGACTGCGCGTGGCGGAAGCGGTGTTCCGGCGCGTGGACCCCGACCTGCGCTGGCACGCGCACGCGACCGAGGGCGAGTGGCGCGACGGCGGCCTTGCGGCCGAGGTGGCGGGCTCGGCGGCGGCGATCCTCCGCGGCGAGCGAGTCGCGCTCAACTTCCTCGGGCGGCTGTCGGGCGTCGCGACCCTCACGGCGCGCTACGTGCGGGCGGTGGACGGCACGCGCGCGGTGATCCTCGACACCCGCAAGACGACTCCGGGCTTGCGAGCCCTGGAGAAGGAGGCGGTGCGGACCGGCGGCGGGAGCAACCATCGCTTCGGCCTGTTCGACGCGATGCTCGTGAAGGAGAACCACATCGCGGCGGCAGGCGGGGTGCGGGCGGCGGCCGAGCGGGCGCTCGCGGCGGCTTCTCCTGGCATGCTCGTGGAGGTGGAGTGCTGCTCGCTCAGAGAGGTCGACGAGGCGCTGGCGGCCGGCGTGAAGCGTGTGCTGCTCGACAACATGGCGGGCGACGAGATGACCGAGGCCGTGCGGCGCGCCGGCGGCCGCGCCGAGCTCGAGGCGTCGGGCGGCGTGTCGCTCGACACCGTGCGCGCGATCGCCGAAACGGGCGTGGACTACATCTCCGTCGGCGCCCTCACCCACAGCGCGCCGGCGCTCGACCTGAGCCTGCAGCTGGAGGCGCTGTGAGGCGCGCGCTCCTGGCGGCCGCGCTCGTGAGCCTCGTCGCCGCCGGCGCGGCGAGCGCCAAGCCGTTGCGGGCGCTGAAGGACTCGTGCAGGGCGCGCACCAGCCCCGACGGTGCCGCCTACCGGATCTGCGCAGCCAAGGTCGCCAGCTTCGACGGCACCCCGCTCGACGTCACGCTCACGTTGCCGGCGCATCCGGCGAAGCACAAGCTCCCGCTCGTCGCCTTCCTCCACGGCTTCCTCGCCGACAAGACCGAGTACCTGAGCCACACGAAGGCGGGCGCGTCGTCGTACAAGACGGTGCACTGGAACAACATCTGGTTCGCCTCGCGTGGGTACGCCGTGCTCAACTACAGCCACCGCGGGCATGGCGACTCCGGCGGGCAGATCGAGCTCGCCAGCCGCGACTACGAGGTGCGCGACGCGCAGTTCCTCACCGGGCGGCTGGCCGACGCAGGGGCGTCGCTGGCGCGCATCGACCCGCGGCGGATCGGCGTGATCGGCAGCTCGTACGGCGGCGGCATGGCGTGGATGCTGATGACCACGCGGCGCAGCCCTTCGCTCGAGTACGGCACCTGGCGCAGCCCGCACGGGCGGCTGCTCAAGCTCGCGGCCGTGGTGCCCACGTACACGTGGACCGACCTCCTCTATTCGCTCGTGCCGAACGGCCGCCACCGCGTGAGCGGCCACCTGCGCCAGGCGGCGCGCAACCCGACCGGCATCGCGAAGCAGACGCTGCTCGACGGCTTCCTCGCGACCGCCGGCGCGCGCCTGCCGCAGCAGGTCTACGCCTGGCTCACGCGGGTGAACGCGGGCGAGCCCTACGACGAGCCCGTCGACCCGCTGATCCAGGAGGCCAAGCGGGCGCTGACCAACGACCGCTCGGCGTACTACCAGGGCGGCTACTTCGACGCGCTCCGCGCGCACCGGGTGCGCCGCGTGCCGGTCCTCGCCGGCCAGGGCTGGACGGACCCGATCTTCCCGCCGATCGAGGCGTTGCGGATGTACACGCGGCTGCGCCGCGCGAGCCACGGCTACCCGATCCAGCTCTACTTCGGCGACTTCGAGCACCTCACCGCGCTGGCCAAGATCCCGGACCTCGCGCGCCTGCACGCGCTCGGCAACCGGCTGCTCGACCACTACCTGCGCGGCCTCGGGCGGCGGCCGCGCTTCGACGTCCGCGCCGCCGTCACGAGCTGCGACCCGAAGGTGTTCGGGCCGGTCGTGCGCGCGCGGCGCTGGGGCGGGCTCGCGAAGCGGCGGCTCGCGTTCACGTTCACCGCCTCGAAGCAGACGGTGTCGAAGCTCACACCGGATCCCTTCGCGGACCCCGTGATCGTGTCCCAGGCCAACGGACGGGGCTGCATCAAGGGCGACGACGGGAGCACCCCCGGCGCGGCGTACTACGCGCTGTCGTTGCCCGCCGGCACGACCCTGATGGGCCTTCCGCGGCTGACGATCAGGTACATGTCGACCGCCCCTGACTTCGAGCTCAACAGCCGGCTCTGGGACGTCTCCCCGAGCGGCGTCAGGACCCTCGTCACGCGTGGCGTCTACCGCGGCGGCCCGTCGCTCGGGCCGGCGACGATCACCTACGAGATGTTCGGCAACGCCTGGAGGGTCCGCCGGGGGCACCACCTGGAGCTCGAGCTGCTGCAGGACGACTCCACGTTCCTGCGGCCCGACAACATCGCGTCGACGGTCACGATCCGGCGCGTGGATGTGGCGCTACCGGTCCACTAGACTGAGCAGTGGCCGAAGGCAGGCCTCATTTCGATACCTCACAGGAGGCTCGAAACATGCAGTTCCCAAGCGGCCCCGCCGGGGCGACCATGGACGCACCTCTGCTCCTGGAGGACATCCCTGCGCTGAAGCGCGAGGTCCGGGCGCTGGCGGAGTCGCGCAACGCGGTGATCCTGGCCCACAACTACCAGGTGCCCGAGGTGCAGGACGTGGCCGACTTCGTGGGCGACTCGCTTGCGCTGTCGCGCCAGGCGGCGGCCGCCGGCGCCGACACGATCGCCTTCTGCGGCGTGCACTTCATGGCGGAGACGGCATCGATCCTCTCGCCCGACAAGACCGTCCTGCTGCCCGACCTCGAGGCAGGCTGCTCGCTCGCCGACTCGATCACCGCCGACCAGCTGCGCGAGTGGAAGGCGCAGCACCCCGGCGCGGTGGTCGTGATGTACGTGAACACCACGGCCGAGGTAAAGGCCGAGACCGACTACTGCTGCACGTCGTCCAACGCGGTCGAGGTGGTCGAGCACATCTGGCGCGAGCGCGGCGACGACACCGAGATCCTCTTCGGCCCGGACATGTTCCTGGGCGCGTACGTGGAGCGGGTCACCGGCCGCGAGCTGAACGTGTGGATGGGCGAGTGCCACGTGCACGCCGGGATCCGGCCGGCGGACATCGCCGACGTGCGTGCCGCCAATCCGGGCGCCGA
>JBJMLK010000143.1:0-6610 GCA_045805345.1 Thermoleophilaceae bacterium
GATGTCGGAGACGTGGTAGCCGCCGAGGTCGACGTGCATCAGGCCCGGCACGCGCGCTGCGGCGTCGGCGTCGCGGTAGTACTGGACGCCCTGGACGAAGCTGCTCGCGCAGTTGCCGACGCCGACGATCGCGACGCGGACCTTGTCGGTCTGGTAGCGGGAATGGCCGTTGGTAGCGGTCATGGAAAGGTCGTAATCCTCCTGTGGTTCCGTAAAGAGAACCCGCCGGCCCGCGACGGTTACGCGGACGGGGCCGCGGCCCCCCGCAGCGCCTTCCGCACGTGGAGGACGCGCTGCAGCACGGTGAACGTGGTCAGGATCGCCATCGCGTATATCGCCGGAGCGAGCAACTCGAAGTCGCCCAGCGACGCCCCCCTCGCGAACAGCAGCCCTGCCGAGAGGATAACGACGCGCACCGGCCGCGTGGCGAGACCGACCTTGCACTCCACGCCCAGGGCCTCGGCGCGCGCCCTCGTGTAGCTGACCATCAGCGAGCCCAGGACCGCGATCACCACGGCCGCCACCGCCACGTCGTCGCCGCGCGACGAGAAGTACGCCGCGACGGCCGCGAGCACGATGCCCTCCTCCACCCGGTCGAGCGTGGAGTCGAGGAACGCGCCGAACGCCGAGCCCTTCCCGGACATGCGCGAGTAGCGCCCGTCGAGCGTGTCGCAGACCGACCCGACGACGAACGCGACCCCGCTGAGGAAGAACAGCCGCTGGGTGACGAGCACCGCGGCCACGACGTTGAGCACGAAGCCGGTGAGCGAGATCGCGTTGGGCGTGAGGCGCGATTCGATCAGCCGGTTGCGCGCGAGCGTCCGCATGTCGGCGGCGGTTCGCACCTCCGAGGCCCGGGTCGGCGCGGGCCGAGTCGGAGGCTCGGGGGCTCGCGCGGGCGCCCCGTCGGGGCTCAAGCCGGCGCCTCGGCTCCGAGGCCGTGTCCCGGGGCCTCGTCCGGCTCCGGCGTGCGCCACGCCCACGCCGCGGGCCGCGCGCGGCCGAGCCAGTACGCGCCGCAGGCCGAGACGCCCGCCACGAGTGCGCCGACCGCCCCGTCGATCCAGAAGTGGTTGGCCGTGACCACGACCACGAAGGCGACGAACGCCGGGTAGACCGCCCAGAGCGGGCGCAGGGCGCGCACGCGGACGAGCCGGATGGCCGGGATCGCGACCATCAGCGCGAAGCCGACGTGCATGCTCGGCATCGCGGCGTACGGGTTGAACAGGACCGAGGCCGTGTGCGCCTGGCCGGCGCCGACGGCGGCGGTGACCGTGTCGGTGAAGCCCCACTCGGGCAGCAGCCGCGGCGGCGCGGCGGGGAACACGAGGTAGCCCACGAGCGCGAGGCCCATGGCGATCACGAACATGTTGCGCACGAAGTAGAAGGCGCTGTTGCGCGCCAGGTAGAGCCAGATCAGGAAGGTGGTCGTGACCACGAAGTGGGTGTTCACGTAGGCCCAGTTCGCGATGTCGACGATCCACGGCATGCCGAGGGCCCAGTGCTGGAAGCTCGGCTCGAAGAACAGGCCGAGCCCGCGCTCGGCGTCGACCAGCGAGCGGGCATGGTCGAACGCGACGGCCGTCTGGCCGTCGACGAAGCCGCGGACGATCCGGTAGGCGTAGTAGGCGCCGGCGAACAGCGTGAGCTGTCGCAGGGCGTCGAACCACCCCCGGGGTAGCCACCGGCTGCTCCAGTCGAGCGTGCGAGTCAAGGCGTGAAGAGCCTAATACGCGCCTTCACCGAATCGCAACAAAGCTTCACGAGCAGCGTCGTCCGTGCGACACGACCCGGCCGAGGTCGAAGTCCATCGTCAGGCGGATCGGCCCGGGCCGCCTCACGATCACGCGCGTCCAGTCGCCGGCGCGCTCGACGCAGCCGCCCTCGGGCGCGCGCCAGTACGGCGACCACGTGACCCGCACGGTCGCCTCGCCGGGCTTCGCCACGAGCAGCTTCACGTAGTCGAGGCCGGCCCGGCCGAGCGAGATCCGGGCGTTGCCGCGCGGCACGACCATCGGGTGCGGGAGCGTGACCTGATACACGCGCCAGTGCTCGGAGCGCCAGGTGAGCTTGAGGTACGGCAGGCCGGTCTCGATCAGCGCCCGCTCGGTGTAGGCGCTGTAGTCGGGTTTCGCGTCCGGCAGCGCCACGAAGCGCACGCCGTGCTCGGTGAGCCAGGTGGCGTACGTGATCGGGTTGAGGACGCCGTCGTAGAACAGCCCGTTGCGCGCGATGTCCGCCTGCCGCTCCCAGCCGCGGGCCAGCGGGAAGTGCGGGCCGACCTCCGCCGCCTCCCAGTGGCTGCGCGTGAACGGGATCTCGATCCGCGCGCGGTCGAAGTCGGCGACGGCGAGGTGGTCGAGTAGCGGGCGGTAGTACGACGCCTGGGACGACGGGTCCTCGCGCGCCTTCACCACGTCGCGGATCGCGGGCGACCACTGCCAGCCGGCGAGGCCGATCATCAGAACGATCGCCACCCAGCCCACGCGGCGGCCGCGGCCGAGCAGCGCGGCCGCGACGATCGGCCCGCCCACGAGCGATCCGAGCCGCACCGCGTTGCCGCCCATCGGCGAGTGGATCAGGAGCGCGGCGCAGCCGGCGGCCGCGTAGAGCAGGGCGCCGATCCGCAGCGCGCGTTCGCGGCGCGGCATCACGTACACGAACAGCAGCGCGAGGATTGGGATCGGGGCGAACGCGGTCTTGGCGAACGGCTCGCGCCCGCCGGCGGGGAACATCAGGGCGAGGAGCACGATCGGCGTGAGCGCCGCGAGCGCGAGCACGACACCCTCCCTCACCCGCCCGGCGATCGCGTGGGCGATGGCGGCGAGCGCGAGGAAGGCGCCGGCCACCGGGCTCGCGAGCGCGCACGCGACGGCTAGCGCCGGCGCCAGGAGCGTCCGGCCGCGCTGGCGGGCGAGCAGCGCGCCCAGCCCGAACGCCACGCCGAGCCCGAACGCGATCCGCCCCGAGATCAGCGGCGTGGTGGCGCCGAGCCCGAACCAGAGCGCGCCCCAGCGCGCCGAGGGTCCGAAGTGCCAGCGCACGAGCGGCTCGAACAGCGCGGCCGAGGCGACGGCCGCGAGCGCGCCGACGCCGAGCGGGCTGAACAGCCACGCCAGCGGCGGGAAGAGGACGCTGTAGCCGAGCGTGTAGTGGCCGCCGTACCAGTTGCCGTCCCAGATAGTGAAGCCGGCGTGGTTGAAGAGCCGCGCCCTGTACACGCCGGCCGCCAGGTCCACGGTTCGCGGCTCGACGATCAGGTACGCGACCGCCACGAGCGCGGCCGCGATCACGGGAGCCACGCGCCACCAGTCGGAGGCCCGCGGTCGTGCACGCGCCGGGGCGCGGAGCCGCATCCTCTCGCGGGAGCGGCTTCCCCTCGTCGCCGCCGGCGCCGGCGGTGCTGCCGGTACCGGGGTGCCCACGTCCGAAAGGCTACCCGGACAGGAAGCGCGTGACCCGATCGACGACCCCGCCGTCGTCGAACCACGGCCAGTGCCCGGCGCCGTCCACGACGTCGACCTCGGCCGGACCCCCGAGCGCCCCCGCGAGCGCGTGGGCGAAGCGCGGGGAGATGAACGGCTCGCGCGCGCCCCACACCACGAGGGCGGGCGCGGTCACCTCGCCCAGGCGGTCGCCCGCCTTCGCGAGCACCTCGGACGGCGCGGACCGGTAGACCCGGAGGATCGCGCGCTGCGTGCCGTGGTCGAAGTCCTCGAAGGTCGCGTCCACCTCGGCGTCGATCGCGTCGGCGGGCAGCGCCTTCATGCGCCGGAGCATCAGCTTGGCCATGAACTTGGTGGAGGTGCCCATGAACAGCTCGCCGGCCACCGGGGTGCGCCAGATGCGGGCGGTCGGATGCCAGCGATAGCCCGGTACGAACGGCACGACATCGATCAGCACGAGGCGCTCCACCGCGGCGGGACGGCGTTGCGCGAGCTCGAGCCCGACGCTGCCCCAGTCGTGCATCACGAGCTGGAACCGGTCGAGCCCCAGGTGGTCCACGAACGCCTCGAGGAAGTCCCCGTAGCCGGTGATCGAGTAGTCGAACGCGGCGGACTTCCCGGACCGGCCGAAGCCGGGCAGGTCGGGCGCGATGCCGCCGGTCTGCTCCAGGAATCGCTCCCACTCCGCGCCGTTGTTCGGCACCCCGTGCAGGTAGAGCGCCGGCGCGGGGGTGCGCGCGTCCGCCTCGCGCCAGAGCACCTCGGTGCCGGCCACGCTGGCTCGCCGCTCCTGCATCGGTCCTGTCTATCAGTGACGCCTAACGTTCGCTCCGTGGCCGACTGGAAGCCGCCTCCCCCGCGTCGGCTGCGCACGATCCTCGAGCGGCTGCGCGAGGTCTACGGCCGGCCTGTTCCGCGCGTGCACCGCGCGCCGGTCGACGAGCTGATCCTCACGGTGCTCTCGCAGAACACCAACGACCGCAACCGCGACGTGGCCTACGGCCGGCTGCGCGAGCGCTTCGCGTCGTGGGCCGAGGTCCGCGACGCCGCGGTCGCCGGCGTGGAGGACGCGATCAGGCCCGGCGGGCTGGCGCCCACCAAGGCGGTCCGGATCCAGCAGATCCTCCGGGCGCTCGGCGACGACGACCTGGCCTGGACCGAGGGCGCGCCGCTCGCCGAGGCCCGCGACTACCTGTGCGAGCTGCCGGGCGTCGGACGCAAGACCGCGGCGTGCGTCCTGCTGTTCTCCTACGGGAGGCCGGACGTGCCCGTCGACACCCACGTGTACCGGGTGGGCGCGCGGCTCGGCCTCTGGCGGCCCAACGCCCCGCTCGACGAGGCGCACGACGAGATGCTGCGGCTCGCGCGCGGGTCCGACCCGTACGAGGCGCACGTCGCGCTGATCAGGCACGGGCGCCGGACGTGCACGGCCCGCGCGCCGCGCTGTCGCGAGTGCCCGCTGCTGTCGCTCTGCCCGTACGGGCGGGCCGCGGTGCGCGCGTGAGGGCTCAGCTCGCGCTGGTCGGCATCGCGGCCGTGTGGGGCCTGACCTTCGTGATGGTCCAGGACGCGGTCGAGCGCCTGCCCGTGATGGCGTTCCTCGGCTATCGATTCGTGCCGGCCGCGCTCCTCGTCGCGGTGGTCTTCCACCGTCGCCTGCGCGCGCTGTCGCGCGAGGGCTGGCTCGCCGGACTCGCGATGGGCGCATTCCTCACCGCCGGCTACGTGCTCCAGACCCTCGGCCTCGAGCACACCAGCGCGTCGAACGCCGGCTTCATCACAGGCCTGTTCGTGGTGATCACGCCGCTGATAGTCGCGGTCGTCCTGCGCGAGCGGATCGGGGGCGCCGCCTGGGCCGCCGCGATCGTGTCGGCGGTCGGCCTCTACCTCCTGTCGGGCACCGACGGCCTCGGCTACGGCGACGGCCTCGTGCTGCTCTGCGCCGTGGCGTTCTCGGCGCACATCGTCGTTACCGGCGCGGCGGCGGGCCGGCACGACGTGGGCGCGCTGCTGGCGGTGCAGCTCGGCGTGTGCGGGATCTTCTGCCTCGCCGTGGCCGCGGCCGCCGGCGACCTCGAGGCGCCGAGCGGCGGAGAGGTGTGGTCGGCGCTGATCGTCACCTCGCTCGTGGCTAGCGCGCTCGGCTTCTTCGTACAGACCTATGCGCAGCGCCACGCGCCGCCGACCCGCACCGCGCTGATCCTCGCCACGGAGCCGGCCTTCGCGGGCCTGTTCGGCTGGCTGGCGGGCGGCGAGCACCTGTCGGCGCTCGCCTGGAGCGGAGCGGCGCTGATCATGGCGGCGATCCTGGCCGTCGAGGTGGTTCCGCGGCTGAGGCCGCCGCGGCCGCTGCCTGAGGGATAGGCGCGGCGTTCCGCTCGTGCCCGGTTGCGCGGGGCTCCGCCGAGCGCGCCCGTTGGCGCTACGCAACAGATCTGCCATACTCCCACTCAGATTTTTGACGCAGACCTTTAGAAGAGAGGAAACGACCTATGGGTAGGACGATAGGGATTGACCTGGGCACGACCAATTCGTGCATGGCGATCCTCGAGGGCGGCGATCCGACCGTCATCGAGAACGCCGAGGGCGCCCGGACGACGCCGTCCGTGGTCGCCTTCTCGCAGGGCGGCGAGCGCCTCGTCGGCACCGTCGCCAAGCGACAGGCCGTGACGAACCCCGAGAACACCGTCTTCTCGATCAAGCGCTTCATGGGCCGCAAGGCCCCTGAGGTGAAGGAGGAGGAGACGATGGTCCCGTTCCACGTCGTCAGCGGCCCGAACGGGGACGCGCGCGTGGAGGCGGGCGGGAAGCAGTACTCGCCGCCGGAGATCAGCGCGATGATCCTCCAGAAGCTGAAGACCGACGCCGAGGCGTACCTGGGCGACACCGTGGACAGCGCGGTGATCACCGTGCCCGCGTACTTCAACGACGACCAGCGTCAGGCGACCAAGGACGCCGGCAAGGTCGCCGGCCTCGAGGTCAAGCGGATCATCAACGAGCCGACCGCCGCGTCGCTGGCCTACGGCCTCGACAAGGAGGAGGCGGACCACACGATCCTCGTCTTCGACCTGGGCGGCGGCACGTTCGACGTGTCCGTGCTGGAGATCGGCGACGGCGTGTTCGAGGTCAAGTCGACCGCGGGTGACAACCACCTCGGCGGCGAC